>JAEYMI010000014.1 GCA_023461275.1 Actinomycetes bacterium
CGAACCGACCGGACTGACGGTCACCGTCGACCCCACCGGCACCGAACTACCCCGCCTCCGCGGGTACGGCGCGATCACCCCCGCCTACGCCACCCAGCTGCATCAGCGAGGCATCGCGACCATCGTCCTCCGTGAACCCCGACCACCCGACCCGCCACCCGATCCATCCCGGCCACGGGGCGCACCACCACCCGGCGCGCTCACCTACCAACCGAGCCGACGCCTGCGCGAGGAGATCTACGCGACCGACCATTACTGCCGATATCCGTACTGCGACAGACCCGCCGAACTATGCGAACTCGACCACCTGCAACCGTTCGACCAGAAGAATCCGGTCAACGGTGGCTGGACCGTGCGCGAAAACCTGATCCCGCTGTGCACCCCGGACCACCACCGCAAACACTTCGGACTCTGGATACCGACCATGGGCGAGAACCGCACCGTGATCTGGCGCAACTTCAGAACAGGACAAACCATCGTCACGTGGCCGAAGTAACCCGTGGGTAAAGGTTTCGGCAAGGATTGATCGCTTCGCTCATCCTTTGTGCGACACGGGTTTCCGACAATCGTGACAAAAGGTTCATTGCCAGAGTCTTTGGATTGTCGGGCGTACCGTGGCGAATGCACTGACGTCTATAACAAGCCGTCGACTACAAGTCGCTGACAAACAATTCGTCTACAAACAAGGGGAGTTACTCAATGTCGGATGCTCTGGAAACGGTCAAAAAGTATGTGCCCGACGCCGACCCGGCGGTCGTGGAGAAGATGGCATCGACCTACCGATTGGTCCTGCAGAAGGCCGACGCCGCACTCGTCTCGGCGAGTGATCCCGAAGAACTAAAGACCGTCCGCGAGAACTTCCTCAAGAAGAAGCTCGGACTCACAGACAGCGACGCCGTACTCGACAAGTCGATCAGTGACGTGCTCGCCGAGATGAAGGACGGCAAGTCCAATCCGCGACTGGCCCGTCTACTACAAACTGGCCGACAAGCACGGCAAGCTGAGCGTCTTCTCGTAGGTCGCCAACCTGAGCAAGCGACCCCGTTGCCGACTCCAATGTCGCGGCGGGGTCGCGCCATATCCGAGGTTGCTCATCGCCTGAACACGAAGCGACATTTCGATGGCCAGTGCGACTCGCGCGGCCGGAAGCGTCGACAAATCCCCGGTGCCATGGAAAATTGATGGACGTACCTGGTGTTTATGCGTACTTTATCGGCGACACATTGTCGAAACCGGTAGAAATGGCACAGGAGGTCATCATGACCATCTTCGTCACCAACGCCGGCCTGCAAATTCTGGCCCGCGTCACCTGGCAGCGCGCCACCATTCTGTTGACGACGGGTGTCGCACGTAACGTCGAGGGAACCCCGCTGGTGCGAACCGTTCATTCGCCGACGATGAGCCAGCCGATCCATAAGGTGGTCGCCATCAAGCGCGACGCCTACCGTCCGTACGCAGGCAAATCGATGGACTCCTACGCATCAAGCCAGACCATTCTTCGACGCGACCAATGGATCTGCGCCTACTGCAACGGGCCCGCAGACACCGTCGACCACATCGTTCCGAAAAGCGCCGGCGGACGCAGTACCTACGGCAACCAGGTTGCGGCGTGTAAATCGTGCAATGGATTCAAGGCGAATCGCACGCCACGCCAGGCCGGAATGGCGCTGCGCCACGCACCTTTCGTCCACGACCCCTGGGCAGCGGACCAGAAGGAAGTGTGGGAGCTGTTCACCCTGGGGCACCGGATCAGCTGACGGGCCTGCCCGTACTGATCACTCGAATTTGGACCTGATCACTCGAACTCGACGCTGAGCTCCGATCCCACCGGCTTGGCCTGACAGGTCAGGATGTAGCCGTCGTCGATGTCCTCGGGTTCCAATGCGGTACCGGCACCTGGCTCGACGCGGCCTGAGGTCAGTCGGGCGACGCACGAACCGCAGTCGCCTTCACGACACGAGTACGGCGCATCGATACCGCTGGTCAGCATCGCGTCGATGAGGGGCGTCGAGTGCCCGCATGTGATCGTCGAACTCTCACCGTCGATCACCACCGTCACCGACGCCGGGGCTGCATCAGCCTCGGCGTCGGCGAGGGTGAACGGATCCCCGGTGAGCGACACATATCGCTCGATGTGCACGTTAGAGCGGTCCAGCAGGGTGCGGCCGGCCGCCGGCTCGACGACTGCCGACTCGACGAGATCCATGAACGGCGCCGGCCCGCAGATGAACACCTGGTCCTCGGCATCGAAATGACACACCTCGGCCAACGCCGCCCGATCCGGCAGCCCACGGTCGGACTCCAACCAATGGTTGACGGTCAGTCGGTCGGAATGCAGTTCGGCGAGCTCGGCCAGCCGTGAACCGAAGATGATCGACTCGTCGTCGCGGTTGGCGTAGAAGAGTGCGACTCGGCAATCGTGCTGGGCGAGTGCGGTTGTCAGTATCGACATCACCGGCGTCACCCCGCTGCCGGCGGCGAACAGTCGGAGTGTACCTGCCCAGCGGTGCGGCGTGAACGTGCCGGCGGGTTCCAGGATATGCAACGACAGACCTTCGACGGCGTTGTCGCACAACCAGTTCGAGCCGTACCCGTCCCGGGTTCGCTTCACTGTGATGGCGGGCAGCGGGTCGACGCCGGGCGCGGTGCTCAGCGAGTAGCTCCGCGCAACCGACCCGGTCTGTTCGCTCGGAATGCGGACGGTGATGAATTGCCCTGGCTGATAGGCGATGTCGTGCGGCCAGTCCAGGACGATGGTCCGGGCGTCTGCTGTTTCGTCGATCACCGCGGCTACCGTCACCTCGATGCCGAGGGTGCGGGCTCGGGTGCCGGCATCGATGCTCTGCGTCATCACGTACCCGCCGGTGTTGTGTCCACCGCGGTTGTGTCCGCAGCTGTCGGATCCGCGGTGTCTGCCGTCGAATCGGTCAGCGGAAGCGATCGAAACCAGAACTCGCCCAGGGCGGTACCGAGGTCGACGATCTCCTCGGGGCGCGGCGTCCGCGTCGGCAGGCCGACGTGCACGTAGGCCATCTGCTCGGTGGCGCAGCCGAGGGTCTCGGCAAGCATGTGCCGGTGGGGTTCGTCGATGATGCCCTGCTCATCCAATCGATCCAGCCAACGCTCGGTGCGGCGCACGAAATCACCACGCAGGTTCAACCACAGCTGCTGGAACCCTCTGTTCTCGCTGGCCGCCGCAGCTTCACGGAGGAGCCGCAACATGTGTCGGTTGCGTGCGTACGCCTGCAGGTAGGTGGTGTTGACCTTGATCAGGGATTCCCGCTCGCCGTGCGCGTGATCGGGTCGCAGTCGGGCCGCGGCCAGCTCCTCGAGCGACGGTTTCAACGCGGCGAGGAAGATGTCGTCGATGCCGGTGAAGTGCCGGTAGAAGTTGCCCTGCGCGGTGTTCGCGCGGTTGGTGATGTCGGAGATCCGGGTGCGGGTGTAGCCGTACTCGGTGAAACACTCGACGGCCGCGCGCACGAGCTTGTCGCGGGTCTGCTCGCCCCGGCGGTTGGGCCGCTTCGCCGACGCCGGCGCAGCTTCACGCAATCCGGCAGCGGTGTAGACCGCGTCGATTCCGTCGTCAGCCATCGAGAGCCCTTCCTGTCGTCGACCCTGCTGTGGGAAACCCTGCTGTTGGAAACCGTGCTGTTGGAAACTCCGCGTGGTCCGTCTTCACGCGACTCCCACCGACTGGGCGGTCAGCGCGGCCAGCGGATGATCCGCGGGATGGTCCGCCGGGAGATAACCCAGCAGCTCTTCAAGATACGGGTCGGTGTGGGAGCTCTCACCGAGCGCGTCACCGGCGAGGACTACGCCGTTGGTGCCGTCGACGGTGACCGTCTTGCCTTCCAACGACGCCGTGGTACCGCTGCCGACGCCGACCACACACGGCAGTCCGATCTCGCGGCACACCAGGGCGGCATGGGAGGTGGTGCCGCCCACTTCGGTGACCACTGCCACTGAATCGAACATCGCCGGTACATCCGCGGGCGACGTCGACGGACGTGCCAGCACCACCGGTGTCCCCTGTGCCGCGGCGAGCGATGCGGCATCGGTGTCGGTGAACACCACTCCCGACGCTGCACCCGGGCCGGTGCCGACGCCGGTGGCCAGCCTCTCGAATGTGCCGGTCACGCTGCCCTCCTGGGCGAGCTGTCGCGCTTGGTCGGCGGTGATCCGTGACGTGGCGGTGATCTGATCAAGCAGACCCTCACGGACCAGATCGACCGCGATCCGGACCGCCGCACGCGCCGACCGCTTGCCCGAACGACATTGCAGCACATACAGAGTGCCGCTCTCGACGGTGAACTCGATGTCGACGAGGTCGCGGTGTTCGGCCTCCAGGGTTGCCGAGATCTGCTGCAGCCGGGCGAACAACTCGGCATCGTGCGCGCCGAGCTCGGCGATGCTCTCCGGTGTTCGCTGCCCGGAGACGACGTCCTCGCCCTGCGCGCGGGCCAACCATTCCCCGAACAGTCCCGGTTCGCCGGTGCTGGGGTCACGACTGAAAACGACGCCGGTTCCGGAGTTCTCGTCGCGATTGCCGAACACCATGGCCTGCACCGTAACTGCGGTTCCGCCGCCCTCGCCGAGGCCGTGGCGTCGACGGTACGCGCGGACACGATCGTTGGTCCACGACCGGAACACCGCGCCGATGGCCTCGCGAAGCTGCTCGAACGGATCCGACGGAGGAGCCGCGTTCGCGTCCTCGAGCACGATCTCGCCGTATCCGGTGCAGAATCGCTCCCAGGTGTCCTGCGCCCAGGCGGGGTCACCGACGGACTCGCCCATCTCACGTGTAAGTGCTTCGGTGAGACCGAGATTGAGCACGGTGTCCATCATTCCCGGCATGGACTGCGCGGCGCCGGACCGAACCGACACCAGCAGCGGGTGCGGCCCGGAACCGAATTGCCGTCCGGTGGCCTCCTCAAGCGTATGCAGGTGGTCGAGCACATCGGCCCAGACGTCGTCGGGAAGCTGTCCGCCGTTGTCACGGAAGCGTGCGCACACTCCGGTGGTGATCGCGAACGCCGGCGGCACCGGTAAGTCGAGTGCACGCATCTTGTTGACGCTGTATGCCTTGCCGCCCAACAACTCGCGATCCGCTGGCGCGGTGCCGTCGAGCGCGAGGACCGCGGTGGCCCTGGTGGATTGGTCCGTGCCGGGAACCGGCGTGGTGGTGCTGCTCATCGGAGCGCTCCTTTCATGGAGACGGACGAGGTTGCGTTTTCACGTGATTGAGCGGCAGCCGGCCGGAGATCAGGCTCGACGACGGCGGGTTGCGTCGACGCTGCCCGCAGCGCGCTGAGGCCGCCTTCGACCAAAATGTCGACGCCGTTGATCCACGCCGCATCGGGCGACAACAGAAAGTCCACGGCCGCAGCGGATTCCGCAGCGCTGCCATGTCGCCCGACGGCCGCCTGCGATCGTGCGATCGCGTCGACGCCCATCGACTCCTCGAAGTCGGTGAGAATCGGTGTCACCGTCGGGCCGGGGCTCACCGAGTTGGCGCGCACACCGCGCGCTTGCAGTGATGCCGACAACCTCACGGTCCAGTCGACGACCGCTCGCTTGGAGGTGTCGTAGGCGGCCGGACCTTCGAGCGGATGCTCGGCCAGCCACTGATGCACGCCGTCACGGTCAGTGACGGCGAGCAGATCGTCGATCGCGTCCGGATGAACCGTACTACGATGGGCGGCAATGGAAGCCACGTTCACGATGGCGCTGCCGGACGGCATGAGCTTGACCACACGAGCGGTCAGAGCCCGCATGCCGAGCGTGTTGACGGCGAGCACGGTCTCGGCGGGGGCGGTCCCGGGCACGCCGGCAACGTTGGCCAGCGCGTCGACTCTGCTCGGGAGATCTACGGCGGCAATCGAATCGATGTCGCTGAGGTCGCAGCGCACGTACCGTGCCCGAGAATCCGGGCATTCGGCAATGTCGAGGGCGAGAACATCCGCGTCGGGTTCACTGTCGAGAATGCGCGCGACCAGCGCCAATCCGATGCCCGACGCCGCTCCGGTGACCACATAGGTCCTGCTCATGTCAGCTCCGCTTATGACATCACCGCTCATGACATCACCGCCCTGATCTCGGTGAACTCCGACAGCCCGGCGGCACCGAGCTCACGCCCGTAACCGGACTGCTTGACCCCACCGAACGGCACTGCGGGCCGCTCGCGGGTCCGAACTCCGTTGACCTTCACCTGTCCGACGTCGAGCGCTGCGGCGACATCCTTCGCGGCGCCTGGACTGCTCGACCAGACCTCGGCCGACAGTCCGTAGTCGCAGTCATTGGCGATCTCGACCGCCCCCGCGACATCGTCGTAGTACTGGACGACCAGGACGGGCCCGAAGATCTCCTCGCGGACAGCGTGTGCGGTGGGTTCCAGACCGGTGATGACGGTGGGTGCGATGAAGTTGTCCGACGCGCCGATGGTCACAGCGTCGCCGGTCCCGGTGAGGAGGTTCCCGCCATCGGCGCGAGCCTTGCCGATGTGATCGAGGACCCGTTCGGCCTGTCGTCGTGATGCCAACGGGCCCATCACAGTTGACCGATCACGCGGGTCGCCGAGTCTGATCGTCGAGACCGACTCGACGATCAGGGATTCGATCTCTGCGGCGTGCGCACGGGGCAGCACCAGGCGGGTGGTGGCATTGCACGCCTGCCCGGAGTTCACCAGTCCGCTTGCGATCACCCGCGGAATCACCTGCTGCAGATCAGCATCGGGGAGCACCACGGCCGGCGACTTTCCGCCGAGCTCCAGGGTGG
Organism: Actinomycetes bacterium; assembly: GCA_023461275.1. Lineage (GTDB taxonomy): Bacteria > Actinomycetota > Actinomycetes > Mycobacteriales > Mycobacteriaceae > Gordonia. Next base: position 6,778 of record JAEYMI010000014.1, read on the forward strand.
TGCGCGCCAGCGTCGACGCTGCTGCAGCGGCGACGGCCTTGCCTGCGGCGACGCTGCCGGTGAACGACACGTGAGCGATGCCTGGCCGCGCGGCCAAGGTGGCTCCGACGTCGCGGCCGGTGCCGTTGACGATGGCGAACACACCCTCGGGAAGGCCTGCCGCGATGAACAATTCGCGCACCCGAACCGCATCGAAGGGGGTCATCTCCGACGGCTTGAGCACCACCGCGCAACCGGTCGCGAACGCCGCTGAAACCTTCGCGATGATCTGATGCACCGGCATGTTCCACGGGGTGATCGCGGCGATGACCCCGGCGGGAACGTGCTGAAGCTCGGCGCCGTCGGCGTGGCTGCGCCACGGGAAGGCTTTCGCGGTGTCGGCCATCGCGCGCAGTACCGCCGCGGGCATCACCTGCTGGGTGGCCGTCGCCAGTGCGGTGGGCATGCCCATCTCGCTGGTCACGAGGTTGGGGATGGCATTCCCGTTCTGCTCGAAGGCATCTGCCGTTCGTCGCAGGATGTCGGCGCGAGTGCCGACGGAGGTGTCCGCCCAAGCGCGTTGTGCGGCAACCGCCGACGCCACCGCGTCGCCGACGATCCCGGCGTCGGCCTGACCGGTACTCCCGATCACGGTGTTGGTGAACGGATCCACTACCTCAATGCGGTCATCAGTCTCGACGGCGACACCGTCGATGATGGCCGCGGGCACCGACAGCTGCTCCGTCATGCGCGTTCCCTGATGCTCACCGGAAGAGTCTTGATGCCACGGAAGAAGTTGCTCTGCAGCCGGTTCGGGGCGGACAGCACGTTGACGTCGAGGTTGCGTTCGATCAAGCGGGTGAAGAAGATACGTGCTTCCATCTTGGCGAGGTTGGCGCCGAGGCAGGCGTGTGCGCCCCACCCGAATCCGAGGTGTTCGTTGGGGAAGCGGTTGCCGACAAAGGTTTCCGGGTTCTCGAAGATGCGGTCGTCGCGGTTGGCCGAGCAGAACCACATCACCACCTTGTCGCCGGCGGCGATGGTCTTGCCGTGCATCTCGACATCGCGGGTTGCGGTGCGCCGCATCGACAGCACCGGCGATACCCAACGCACCATCTCCTCGACGACGACGCGGATCTTGGCCGGGTTCTCGCGCATGAAGTCCCACCACTGCGGGTTCTCGCCGAGCACGGTTACGCCGCCGGACAACAGGTTTCGCGTCGTTTCATTACCGGCAACCATCAGAATGAGGTAATAGGCGTCGAGGTAGCCGCGCGACAGCGGCACGCCGTCGAGTTCGGCGGCGGTCAGCACACTCACCAGGTCCTGGGCGGGGCACTCGCGGCGTAGCTGCTCCAGCTTGCGGAAGTAGTCGAAGACCTCGTCGCGGGCGCGGACCGCGGTCTCGGGGCCGTCGGAGTAGTCGGGGTCCTCACTGGCCATCTGATTGGTCCAGCGCAGCAGGTTCGGGCAGTCCTCGAGGGGAGCACCGAGGAGGCGACCGATCATCACCAGCGGGAGCTGCGATGCGACGGTCGAGACGAACTCGATCTCACCGCTGCCGGTCGCGGCGTCGAGAAGGTCGTCGACGACGGCGGTGATATCGGCCTCGAGGGACTTGAGCTTCACCGGCCGCACGTGGGGGCTGACGACGCCGCGCAGGGCGTCGTGCTCGGGCGGATCGAGATGATGGATGCTGCGCGCACCTTCTCCCTCCGCGCGCCGGCTGGCGATCTGGGTACCGTCGGTGACGGTGAACGTCTCGTAGTCCGACGCCACGGTTTTCACGTCGTCGTAGCGGGTGACCGACCAGAATCCTGGGCCGTTGGGCTCGGCGTTCCAGTGCAGCGGATCGGTGTCCCGCAGGTGCGCGAACATCTCCGCGTCACGTCCGTCTGCGAAGGTCGCGACGTTCATCAGGTCGATGCTGTCGGTCGTTGTCATCTCGACTCCCGGTGGCTGTGAAGCACATCTCGTTTGTGACTGTAGTTTCACTAAATCATATACTAGGATGTGGTGTGAACCACAAGAGCCAGGCAAAGTGGTCTACGACCTCGGCGTCGTGATCAGCACTGATCCGTCGACCACTGCCAGGTGGGCAATGTGACCAAACATTCGCAATCAGCAACAGTTCGATCCAGAGGGAATGCCGTATGTACCCACCGACCGTCGCCCGATCCCGCCCAGACGCGCTCGCCTACGTCATGGCCGCCTCTGGCGAGTCGGTGACGTATGCCCAGCTCGACGCCCGGTCCAATCAGCTCGCGCACCATTGGCGGGCCAACGGCGTGCGTAGCGGCGACGCGGTGGTGCTGGTGATGGAGAACAACACCACGTGGCCGGTGGCCACCGCGGCCGGTATGCGCAGCGGGCTCTACGTCACGCCGGTCAACTGGCACCTCAAGGCGACTGAACTGGCTGGCCTACTCGGCGAATCCCGACCGCGGGCGATCGTCACTTCGTCGACGCTGGCCGCCACGGTCGCCGAGGCGCTGGACGTAGCCGGACTCGACGGGGTGAATGTGGTGTCGGCCGACAGGGCGGCGCACGGGTTCCCGGCACTCGCCGACGCGGTGGCGGACCTACCGACCACGCCGATCGACGACGAACAGCTCGGGGCCCGGGTGCTGTACAGCGGCGGCACCACCGGTCGGCCGAAACGCTTCGCCCAGCCGCTGCTCGGCATCCATCCCGCCGACGCCCCGCCCCGGCACGGCGGCCTCGTCGCCGAATTGGGTATCGACGAGAACACCGTGTTGCTCTCGCCCGCGCCGAACTACCACGCGGCGCCGTTCACCTTTGCGCTCATCACTCTCGCCGTGGGTGGCACGGTGGTGTGCATGGAGCGGTTCGACGCGCGAGCTGCGCTCGATGCGCTGGTCCGGCATCGGGTCACGCACTCGCAGTGGGTGCCGACCATGCTGATCCGGCTGCTGCGGCTGGAAGACCGTGCGGATGCGCCGCTCTCGGACACTCATCGCGTCGCATTCACCTCCGGCGCACCGTGCCCGGTCGAGGTGAAGGAGCAGATCGCCGCGTGGTGGGGACCGATCCTGCACGAGTACTACGGCGCCTCTGAGGGTTACGGCCACACTTACATCAATCCTCGAGAGGCGCAAGGTCATCCGGGTTCGGTTGGTCGGCCGCTCGGCGCAGCCAAGGTCGTCATCGTCGACGACGAGGGCGAGACCGTGCCCGACGGGGAACGCGGGCGGGTGGCCTTTGAACAGCCCGCGCAACCAGCTGCTGATTCGCCGGCGGAGCGCCCGAGCCGGAAAACGATGGGCGACATCGGTTATCTCCGGGACGGCTACCTCTACCTGGTCGGTCGCGCCGGGCACATGATCATCTCGGGTGGGGTCAACATCTACCCCGAAGAGGTCGAAGAAGTTCTGCTTGCCCATCCGGCCGTGCTCGACGCCGCGGTGCTCGGAGTCCCCGACGACGAGTTCGGTGAAACCGTGAAAGCCGTTGTTGCGCAAGTCCCGGGACACGACGTCACCGAGACCGAACTGATCAAATACTGCCGAGATCGCCTCGCGCACTACAAGGCGCCGCGCTCGATCGAGTTCACCACGACGATGCCACGACTGCCAACCGGCAAACTTGACAAACGTCGGCTCGCGGAACGCTTCGCCCGCAACATAAGCCAGCAGACCGTCATCCCCGAAGGAGAAAGAGTATGACCACCACCACCGACACCACCCGCTTCGAACTGCTTCATGCTTTGGCGGTGAAAGGTCTCGCGTCCGACGAGGTACTCGCGGCGATGACCGGCATGGACGCCGATGCCTTGCGTGCCGAGGTGCTCGCTGCCGTCGACGACGGTTTGGTGATTCGCCGCGAGGGGCGGATCAGCGGCACGATGATCACCCCGGCCGGGCGGGCCCGTCTCGCCGAACTGCTTGAGCTGCTTCCGTTGTCCGACGCAGCCCTGGCTGCTGCGAACACGTGCTACGACGACTTCCTACCGCTCAACGGCGAGTTCAAGCGGGTCTGCGCGGCGTGGCAGATGCGCGACGAGACCACACCCAACGATCACACCGACGCCGACTACGACGACGGCGTGATCGGGCAACTCGACGCAGTTGAATCGCGTATCGATGACATCCTGGCCGACGTCGAATCGTCGATCCCCCGGTTGGGGCGCTATCGCGGTCGGCTCGTCGCGGCCCAGGACAAGGTGCATGCGGGCGACAAGGCAGCCTTCGCCCGCCCGATGTACGACAGCTACCACGACATCTGGATGGAACTGCACCAAGACCTGCTGCTGACCACCGGCCATGAGCGCGGCGCCGCCGACGAGGGGTAGGCGGCTCTCTATCGTGCTGATCGAACCAGAACTGTAGACGATGCTGATCGAGTGGTACCGGGCGTAGCGAGGCACTGTGTCACTACGGTGATCGAGTGGTACCGAGTGTAGCGAGGCACTGTATCGAGATCTGCTGCAACAGTTTTCGACGCGCTGTGGTCTCGATACGGTTCCTTCGCTGGCGCTTCGGTACCTACTCGACCGGCGAAGCAAGCCGCACACAATGGAATCCGCCGGTCCCGGGAGATGAACACCCGGGACCGGCGGAGTTTTTGGCGGTCGGTCAGACGATGGTGACCGTACCGGCGGTGCCGTCGACCTCGAGGGTGGCGCCGTCGGCGATCCGCTTGGTGGCGTCGGTCGCCGACACCACACACGGGATACCGAGCTCGCGACTGACGATCGCGGCGTGGGAGAAGGGTGCGCCCACGTCGACGATCACCGCGGCTGCGGCCACGAACAGCGGCGTCCACGACGGGTCGGTGATCGGCGCGACGAGGATGTCGCCGGGCTCGAGAGCCGACGGGTCGTCGGGGCTGGTGATGACGCGAGCCCGGCCCCGGGCGGTTCCACCGCACGCGGCGACACCGGTGATGGTGTCGCCTGCCGAAGCGGCAGTAGCCGAATTGTTCGACCGCAGAGCCCATTCCACTACCGGCGGGGAAGTTCCGTCGACGACGAACGGCGGAACCCGATCGAACAGATCGAGGTAGGTCCGTTCGCGCTCGGCGACGGCCTCGGTGTACGCGGCGGGATTGTCGAGGAAGTCGGGGAGTTCGGACGCGAACAGCATGAAGACCTGCCGGGGCGACTGTAGTGCGCCGCTTGCGGCGTGCCGATTACCCAACTCGATTGCGGCGAGGCGGATCTCATGCATGAGCATTGCCGCGGTGGTCCGGCCACGTTCGCGGCCTCGCATCCACAACGCCGATGCGTTGAGGACGGCCTCGAACTGACCGGAGGCCTCGGCGTCGGCAGCCAGCATCTCCCGGATGGCCGTGGCGGATTCGTCACGCTGTCGGGTGCGTTCTGCCGACTTCGCTTCGGGCGCTTCGCTTTCCGACACACCGCGCATGCGGTCGAGCGTTGCGAGCGCGAGGTCGGGGTCGACGCCCCAGGTGATGGCGCGGATCTCCCATTCAGCCGGGCCGCGGAAGTCCCATTCGGCGAGGAAGGCGTCGAGATCCTTGCGGAAGTCCTGTACCGCAGCCGAATCGGATTCGCTGATGCGCCCGTACAGGCCCTTGGTTCCCTGGTCGAACAGTGCGGCCACGTCCGGATGCTGAGCGGCGCGGCTCAGCTTCCACATGCCAAGCGACGGGCCGGCGGAATCGACATTGCCCAATCCGGCGACCAGCGTCAGCGCCTGCTCCGGCTTTCCGACCGCTTCTGCGAGCTGGGCGATGGCACCGAGGCCCACACCACTCTTCAGGCTGGCCTCGATGTGGTGCTTGAACAGTCGGCGCAGCAGGGTCTCGTACGAGTTCATCCGTTCGACGAGTTGCGTATCAGTGAGTGTGGACAGGTCTGGACGTGTGCTTCGGATTTGCGCGACTTCGGCGCGATCGACGTCATAGGCCGCGAGGTCGGTGGCGCCCAGCACCTGCTCGGCGAGCCATGCTCCCGCCTTTGCTTCGAAGTCGGGATTCTCGTCGAAGTCGCGCTTCTCGCTCTCGTAGCTGGGGATTCCGGGCATATCGCCGAAGTATTGGAGGTCAACGGCCTCGGCAGACATCCCCGGCACGCGCACGCCGAACAGCCGCATGAGCGACATGTTGATGTACAGGTAGCTGCCGAAGGCGGGAAGGATGTTGAAGTCGACGTTCGCGTCGTAGAGGTCGTGGTCCCACACGCCGCACGCGACGAAGGCGTCGCGCCATCCCGGTTCCAGACAGTGCTGGAAGCCGAGTGAGGCATTCAGTGGCGTGATCGGGTCGGGAAAGATCTCCCCGACGTTGGCCCGCGAATAGAGCGGGAAGACCTTGGAAGTCTCATCCATGAGCGGCCAGTCGGTCATCTGGATCCGTCCTTTCATGTAAGTGATGGCGCAGAACGCCACGTCCGTCGTGGTGGCAGGTGACTGATTAGCGAACGACTAGTCACATTTGTATGTGATCCGGCTCACGGTGTCAAGCACGGATCCTGGCTCGAATTGCGGTTTATCTGCACTACTTCTGGAACCGGATATGCGTCTGCTAGACATTCATGTGACAGTAGAGTCACTATCGAAGTATTAGGTCACGACGGATCGAGAGGACGCCTCGCATGAGAGTGCTGGTCACAAATGATGATGGCTATGACTCCGCCGGGCTGGTGGCCGTCGCCAGATCGCTGCTCGACGCCGGGCACGAGGTCGTCGTCGGAGCTCCGCTGACAGAGCGCAGTGGCAGCGGCAGCTCGTTGGGCACGATCGAGGACGGGTCGGTAGTTCCGTTGTCCGAGAAGAGAATTCCTGAGCTCGGCGACACGCAGGTCGTTGCGCTCGATTGCCCACCTGCGTTTGCTGTGATCGCGATGTGCTCGGGCACCTTCGGGCCGGCACCCGACCTCGTGGTCAGCGGCATCAACCCCGGACACAACACCGGCCGGTCAGTGTTGTTCTCCAGCACAGTGGGAGCCGTGCTGACCGCACGCATCATGGGGATCAGCGGTCTCGCGATCAGCTGCGGGTTCGAACCCAACCACCGATTCGATACCGCGGCCGAGGTCGCCCGAGGCCTGGTGCAGTGGTGTGCGGCCGAGTCCGAGGGCGGACCGCCTCTCACGCTGAATGTCAACGTTCCGGACATCGATTACGCTGCGCTGCAAGGACTTCGGGTGACCGAACTCGCGGCCAGGAGCATGTTCAGCGTCCGAGTGGCACGCGCCGACGACGACCACCTGGTGCTCCGGCGCGAAGAGCGTTCCAGCGGGTTCCCGCCGGGCACCGACGGTGCGGCTGTCGCCGAGGGCTACGTGTCGGTCACGCCATTGACGTCGGTCGGCGCCGAATGCGCCCGACTCGGCGGCGACCATGCGCCGGATCTGCCCGCTGCGATCCGTTGAGCGACTGGCTCTCAGCCATTTCTGTCATCTGATCGTTTGACGCCGTCGAGTCTATTTTTGCGATGGATCGACGTGGGGTGTGTTCGCCGGTCAAGTCCCCTCAGTGCCGCTGACCTCGACATTTGTTGCTCGGAGACCGCGTGACCCGAGTAGCAGACCCGGTTCTAGGTAGTCCGATGCATGCCGATCGGGTGTCTCGCCTCGCGTGAGACCACGTGGCCTCCGACGAAGGATCAGTGGTGTGCGGAAGCAGCCCGCACCGGATCACCCACCACATCACCCAGGAGGAATCATGAACACAGCAACCAAGCGTCGTCGTACCCGTGCAGTCGGAATCGCATCGATGCTGGCCGGAGCGGGCGCCGCAGCGGTCGTCATGGCCGCACCGGCCAGCGCGGCCGTCGGCAGTGTGACCGCCACCCCCGGACCGACCGGCCAGTTCGGCACCTCGTGCAGCTACGACCTCGTCGCCACCGCACCCACCGGCAAGGAGGTGGTGTTCGGCGACAACGGCGTCATCATCGGAACGTCGGTCGCGGACAACGGCACCGCCACCCTCAAGTGGACACCGACCACTCCCGGTTTCCACAAGATCCAGGCACGCCAGATCAATCCGGTCGTCGGCGGGGCCAAGGAGTTCCAGACCACGGTGCGTCCCGGCGTCAACCTCGGCAGCCTCTGCCTCGCGTTCTGAACGCGAACCCCTAGGGAGAGCGGAGTCGGTGAACGAACCGGCTCCGCTCTCCGTGCGTTGTCACCTCGACCTGCGGTCAACTCCACCGGTGACTCAAACATGTTGTCAGACAGAAGAGAACCTCTCCACGAGCTACGGGGGGAAAGCTCGTGGAGAGGTCTCGATCTCCCGCACCACGGGTTCAAGCGCGGGAAGCTAAGTGGCCGTGCGTATTTACATGGCCGGGGGCATCAGCACACTGTCGATGAGGTAGACGGTTGCATTGGCGGTCTTGACGCCTCCGCAGACCACGCCTGCCTCGTTGACCTTGATCGCGTCACCGCTACCGGTGACCGTCAGATCCTGACCCTCGACGGTCTTGTGCGTACCGTCGACCTGGTCGGGAGCCAACTGTCCTGAAACCACATGGTAGGTCAGGATTTTGGTCAGCAGATCCTTGTCGGTCTTCAACTTCTCCAGCGTGGCGGCGTCGATCTTGGCGAAGGCCTCGTCGGTCGGCGCGAACACCGTGTACTGACCGTTGTTCAGCGTGTCCACCAGGTTCACCTGAGGATTGAGCTGTCCCGACACCGCCTGGGTCAGCGTCTTGAGCATCGGATTGTTCGACGCCGCGGTGGCCACCGGATCCATTGCCATACCTGACACCGATCCGGCACCGGTGGGGTTGGCCTGGGCGTACGCCGCGCAGCCCGGGCCGACCAGATCGGCCGGCTGTGCGGTCATGCTGGGCGCCATGCTCGACCCGGACATTCCGCTCATCGGAGCCATCGACGTCGTCGTCGCGTCCGACGAACTCGAGTCGTCAGAGCATCCCGCAGCCACCCCGATGACCAGCACCGAGCCGGCGGCGGCGAGGGCGAGTCGTTGAATTCTGTTGACTGCCATGGTTGTTCCCATCGTTGGAGAGCGACCCACGCGGTTGCGGGTCTCATGGGTCATTCGCAGGCACCGCGAATCCGGATGGGTATGAGTTTTGAGCAGCTGCTCCGGCCGCTCCGGGCGGGCCTTCACCCATCCGGATCGGAGCGGGCCGCGAACCCTCACTGAGCCGCCGCAATGTTGCGGCGGACGCGAGGAAGGCGAGGCCGTGATGCGACGAACCGAAGCAATGCTGCGCGGCGCGCTCGCTGGTCCGGTCGCGGTCGCCGCAGGCCTCGCGGCCGGTGAACTCGCAGCGATTCCGTTGTCCGCGTTCACATCACCGTTTCAGGCGGTGGCGGCCTTTCTCGTCGACCACTCACCGGCCGCTGCCCGGGAATGGGCGATCACCACCTTCGGCACCAGCGACAAAGGGGCGCTGATGATCGGCATGGCTGTCGGCATCGTGGTGATCGCCGCTGTCGCAGGCATTCTGCAGGTTCGACGACCCCCGGTCGGTGCCGTGATCATGGCGCTGTTTGCGGCCTTTGGAGTCGTTGCGGCGCTGAACAGGCCGACGGCCGACGTGACGTATGCGCTGCCGTCGATTGCTGCCGGTGTGGTCTCGGTGGCCGTGATGGTCGTGTTGGGCCGAGCCGCGCGCGTCGGCGATCACCCGACGCGGCACGAACTCACGTCGGACGCGCAGCCGCCGGATGAGCACATCCCCGACACGACCGAACAACCCGCAGGCGGTTGGTCTCGCCGCGCCTTCTTTGCCGCAGCCGGCGTGGTGGCGATCGCGTCAGCCGCTTCGTTGCTGATTGCCCGCAGTGCCGCCCGCGCGGGTGGTGTCCTCGCCGAACGCGCAAAACTCGTTCTTCCGCAACCGAAATCGCGGGCCAAAGAGATCCCGGCCGGCACCGAACTCGACGTCGACGGGATCACGCCGTTCGTCAGCAGCAATGCCGACTTCTACCGCATCGACACCGCGCTGCAGGTGCCGAGCCTGTCCACCGACGACTGGCAGCTGCGCATCCATGGCATGGTGGATCGCGAGATCACGCTGGACTGGCAGGACCTGATGTCGATGGCAGCCCAGGAGCGGATGATCACCCTCACGTGCGTGTCCAACGAGGTGGGCGGAGAACTGGCCGGCAACGCCCGATGGCTCGGATTCCCGATGCGCGACATCATCTCTCGTGCCGGACCACACTCCGATGCCGACATGCTGCTCTCGACCAGCGTGGACGGCTGGACGTCGGGTACCCCGCTGGAGGTGATCGGCGACGGACGTGACGCGATGCTGGCGATCGGCATGAACGGTGAGCCCCTTCCCCTCGAGCATGGCTATCCGGTGCGCCAGGTGATCCCCGGCCTGTACGGTTACGTGTCGGCGTGCAAGTGGGTGATTGATTGGGAGATAACCAGATTCGACCGCGCCCAGGCCTACTGGACGCAACGGGGCTGGGGTGTGCGGGGACCGATCAAGACCGCGTCGAGAATCGATCGCCCGGCACCGCTGTCGTCGCACCCGCCGGGGCCGGTGGTGATCGCCGGAACCGCCTGGGCGCAGCATCGAGGGGTGACCAAGGTCGAAGTGCGCGTCGACGACGGCCCTTGGGAGACAGCGACTCTGGCCACCGAATACTCAACAGATACGTGGCGGCAGTGGCAATGGACCTGGCAGGCCACACCTGATCGGTACGAATCCGGTCAGCACACGGTCTACTGCCGTGCCACCGATGCCGCCGGCAAGACCCAGCCCGAGCAACGCGTGCCACCGATCCCGGACGGTGCGACGGGATGGCACAACCGCGTTCTGATGATCGACGGATAGGAATCTGCCGGACACGAATCACCGCACTGGGATCGACGACTGCTCGGGCGCAGCAGGCAGCCCCCGTCGCATTAGCGTCGGGGGCTGCGCGTCCGGCGGGAAATATCCTGGCCGGCAATCTGGTTCGAGGGGCCTACTGCCAGACCCAGTTCCACTGCCGGCGGCGGGCGTCCCAGCGTCGCACGCGGCGACGAGGGCGCTGCTGTTGCTGCGGCTGGGGACGGTTGTTGCTGGGGCGGGGTTGAGTCGGCATCGACTGACCTCTCTCCTGAATCGTGTTGGCCGTGCGCGGCTTACGTCGCAGGCCGGTTTCTCTCTGACATCAACGACTATGACCGCCGAACCTGGACACACCCTCGTCGCAAACTGTGAGGGTGCTGGCCAGGGGAGCCGGACAGCCCCAACCCGTCAGCCGGCCGACTCCTCGGCATCCCAAGCGGCCGCCCAGTCCTGTCCCTCGCTGATCGCGCCCATGGTGGTTTGGCCGTCGATGGTCTCGCGGATGATGTCGGCATGCCCGGTGTGATGCGCGATCTCGCGCAGCAGGTGAAGGGCCATGGTGCGCACCGACAACCAGTCACGCTCAGGCGCCCACGGCGCGGTCTGCTGCGGAATGAGATCGTTGAGATCCGACGCCGCGATCAACGCCTCGTAGTCTCTGGCGATCGTCTCCCATTCGTCGAGCCAGCCCGCCACGGTCTCGTCGTCGGTCAGCTCATAGCCGTGTTCCGCCTCGCTCATGTCGAACTCGGCGTTCTCGTCGCGTTCGGTGATCGTGGTGACGTGCCCACGCTCGACCAGCGCGACGTGCTTGATCAGCCCGCCGACGGTAAGCGCGGAGACCGTCGGGGTGGCCCGGGCCTGCTCGTCGGTGAGCCCGCGCGCGGTAATGCGCATCAGCGCGCGCTGATCGGCGAGCAGGGTCAGCAGTTCCTTCTTCTCGCCGTCGACCGGCACGCTCAACTCGACTGTGGTGTAGGTGTTCGCCATGGTGGGTTCCTCTCCTGGACGGTGTGAAACCCACGCTAAGCGCCATTGCGGACAGTTCCGGTCCGCAATGGACAGGCGATTACTGCGATCGTCGAGGTTTTACTGCTTCCGCAGGATGAACCGCTGAATTTTCCCGCTCGGTGTCTTGGGCAGGGAGTCGACGAAGTGCACCGTCCGCGGATAGGCGTGCGCGGCGAAACCCGTCTTGACCAGCTCTTGCAGCTCGCGTTCGAGTTCGTCGGAACCGTCCACGCCGTCGGCGAGCACCACGAAGGCCTCGAGGACCTCACCGCGCAGCTCATCGGGTCGCCCGACCACCGCGACGTCGATGACCGACGGATGGGTGATCAGCACGCTCTCCACGTCGAACGGGCCGATGCGGTAGCCGGCCATGATGATCACGTCGTCGTCGCGGGCGGTGAAGAAGAACCGACCCTCGTCGTCGACGCGTCCGGTGTCGCCGGTGAGGTACCACCTGCCGTCCTCGGTGAAGCGGGCCGCGGTCTTCTCCGGCGCGTCGAGGTAGCCGGTGAAGAACATCAGTGGGCTGGCGTCGACGTCGATTGCGATCTGCCCGTTCACGATTCCAGCGGCGAAGCCCGGCATCGGGGTGCCCATCGAGCCAGGAACCAGCGGCTGTGCGATGTCGGGGTGCCAGTGGTTGTTGATGAACATGCCGTGCTCGGTCTGCCCGTAGTGATCACGCACCTCGGTGCCCAACGCCTCACGCGCCCAACCGATCACGTCGGGAGTCAGGGGTTCACCCGCCGACGACGCCCGACGCAGCGTGAAGCCGGCGATCCGCGGGTCCTTGCTCAACGACCGGTACACCGTCGGCGCCGCGGCGAAGTTGGTGACACCGAGCTCGGTGAGGATGGTGGCCGTCAGCTCGGGTGAAAATCCCGCGTGCAGAAGGATATTCGGACGCCCGACGGCCAGCGGTCCGAGCACTCCGTAGTAGAGGCCGTAGGCCCAGCCCGGGTCGGCGGCGTTCCAGAACACATCGTCGTCGGCGACGTCGAGGCCGTAGTGCATGTAGCAGTGGAAGGCGGCCAGCGCTTTCGCCGGCACCGGGACGCCTTTCGGCGCTCCGGTCGTTCCGCTGGTGAACAGCAGGATCAGTGTGCCGTCGCCGCCGATAGCCATCGACTCCGCGATCGGTTCGCTCTCGGCGACCAGCAGGTCGAACTGCTCCCCGGCGACGACTGCGGTGATGCCGTCGATGGGGGCGAGTTTGCTGACCTGGCTCGGCTCGGTGATCACCACGCGGGTGTCGCCGGCGCGCACCCGCATCTCGATGGCCGGCGTGGCGAACGCGGTGAACAGCGGCACGTAGACCGCGCCGAGCCGTGCGATGGCCAGCAGCGCGATCACCAGCTCGACGCGTTTGCCCATCAGCACGCCGACCGTGTCACCGCGGCCGACGCCCATCGCGGCCAGCGCCGTCGCGAAGCGCTTGGAGGCGTCGGCGAGTTCCCCGTACGTCACCGACGCGACCACGAGGCCGCCCTGCCCATCGACGTCGACGACGGTGAACGCGACCGCATCGGGATCGTGGCGATCGACGAGCAAGTGTGCGACGTCGGCGTCGACTGCGTCATAAGTGGCCAACCACTGCTCGACCTGCACCGATGCGGTGCTGTGCAACGTCTGCATGATGAATCCTCGATTGTCTGCGGGTAAGCTGAGTCACATTCTGCGAACTTTGTGCAGTGAGAGCCACCCCCGAAAGAGGGGGTGGGCGAAGGAGGGGCGCATGGCCGACACCGTGCCCGCGGCGTCCATCGACGGTGTGTCTCCGGCATCCATAGATGCGGCGCTGCGCCGAATCCGACGTGACAGTGGCGTCGGCCTTGCCTTCGGTGGCACCGTCGCAACCGGAACCCGCGGCCTGCACCTCAAGCACTTCGTCGGCAGTACCGTCGGCGCGCTCAACGGCGTCATCGTCGACGCCGGGCAGGGTCTCGGCGGCAAGGTGATGACCGTGCAACGGCCGATCATCGTCGACGACTACCTACGCACCCCGACGATCACCCACCGCTACAACCGGGTGATCGCGGCGGAGCGGCTGCGGTCGGTGGCCGCGGTACCGGTGATCGTGGACCGACGCCCGGTTGCGGTGCTCTACGGCGGACTGCACGGCGCCGGACCCATCGGCGACCGTGCGCTCGACGTGCTGGCAACCGAGGCCCGTGCCCTTGAACAGCGTGTGGTCGCCGACCGGATTCGAGCCGAACGGCAATTGCCCGACGACGGCGACGCCGCTGCGCTCCAGGAGCGAATCACGTTGACGTACGCCAGGTTACGATCGCTCGTGACCAATATCGACGACCAGTTTCTGGCCGATGAGATCGCTGACATCACCGCCGGACTCACCTCGGGCGCACTCGACGGCGCAGAGCCGATCAGGCTGACCGACCGCGAACTCGACGTGGTGTCGCTGCTGGCACTGGGCTACTCGAACGCACGGATCGGTGATCGGCTCGGCCTGCGCGCCGAGACCGTCAAGGGCTACGTGAAAGTGGTGCTGCGCAAGCTCGGTGCGTCGTCGCGGTATGAGGCCGTCGTGCTCGCGCGCCGACGCGGACTGCTCCCGTAAATGGCCGGCAACACCTCGGTGCAGGGTGCGTCGGTCGCGGCCAGGACGCTGGCGTTGCTCGGGGCCTTCGACGAGAAGCATCGGTCGTTGACGCTCAGCGAGATGGCGCGCCGCGCTGATCTGGCGGTGCCGACGGCCCATCGACTGGTCGGGGAGCTGGAACGGTGGAGCGCGCTGGTCCGGCAGCCGGACGGTCGCTATGTGGTCGGTCGTCGAATGTGGGATCTGGGTCTGCTCGCACCGATCCAGACCGGCATCCGCGACGCCGCGGGCCCATACCTCTACGACCTCTACGCCGCCACCAGGGCCACCGTTCATCTCGCCGTCCGTGACGGCACGTCGGTCCTCTATCTGGATCGGATCGCCGGCAACGAGTCGGTGCCGGTGGTCTCCAAAGTCGGTGGGCACCTACCGATGCCGGCCACCGGGGTGGGCAAGGTATTGCTCGCGTATGCGCCCGAGGACATCCGCGCCGAAGCGTTGTCGCGGCTGACGCGGATCACCCCGCACACCGTCACCAATCGCCAGGTTCTTGAGGCGCAGCTTCGCCGCGTGCACACCGCCGGCTACGCCACCACGGCCGAGGAGATGTCGCTCGGAGCGTGCTCGATCGCGGTCCCGGTCCACGGACCCGACGGTGTGGTCGCGGCGCTCGGAGTGGTCGTCGGATCACTGCGCGACCGGGCCCGCCTGCTCGCCGCGCTGCAGGTTGCCGCCCGCGGGATCGGGCGCCAACTCGGTGCGCGCCAGCCGCTCGAACCGTGACATCGAACCGTGACTCCGTAGCTCTACGGCCGTGGCCGATCGTCGGTTCTCAGCTGTGCGGCCAGCCGGTGTAGCCCTCGGCCAGATACGCCGACCCGGCGCTGCTCGACACGAGCGTGGTGAGCTCGCCGAGCTGACGACGATCGTCGAAGTCGGTGGAGTCCCTGTGCCGGTTCACCATTGAGCGCCGGTGCAACATTGACGTCATCCAGTAGGAGAAGTGCTGCGCTTTCCACACTCGCGACAACGCACGATCGGTGTAGGTATCGAGCGCTTCGGCGTCGTTCTTGAGAAGTGCCCGTTCGACGACGTCGGCGAGGATCCGCACATCGGCGAGAGCGAGGTTGAGACCCTTGGCCCCGGTCGGCGGGACGGTGTGGGCGGCGTCGCCGGCCAGCAGCAGATTGCCGTCGCGCATCGGGGACTGCACAAAGCTGCGGAACGGGAGTACGGATTTGTCGACGATCGGTCCGGTGGCGAGTTCAAAACCGTCCTCGCCGGCCACCCGTCGCTGCAACTCCGACCAGATGCGGTCATCGGACCAGTCGTCGGGCTTCTCACCGGGATCGCACTGAAAGTACATGCGCTGCAACGTCGGTGTGCGTTGACTGATGAGCGCGAAGCCGTGCGGTGAGCGGGTGTAGATCAGCTCCGGCGCGCTCTGCGGCGCCTCCGCAAGGATGCCGAACCAGGCGAACGGATACTCACGGAAGTACCGCTGCGCGTCGCCGACGAGATCGCGGCAGATGCTGCGCGACCCGTCCGCGCCGACGACGAGTTCGGCGACGATCTCATGACGTCGACCGTCGGAGTCGGAGTAGGTGACCCGGGGCTGGTCGCGGTGATCGGTGACCTCGGTGCCGTTGATGCCGTAGCGCAGGTCGCCGGCGTCCCGGACGCGGGCGGCGTGCAGGTCGATGAAGACGTCGGTCTGTGGGTAGAGCCAGCACGACGCGCCGACGAGCTCCTGAAAGTCGATGCGATGACTGGTCCCGCCGAATCGCAGGTCGATCCCCTGGTGTTCGTGGCCATCGCGCAGAACCCGATCCGACACCCCGTAATCGAGCAGCAGGCGAACGCTGTCACGTTCGAGAATGCCTGCGCGGTGGGTGGTTTCGATCTCGCGATACGTGCGGGTGTCGATGACGACGCTGTCGATACCTGCGACGTGCAGCAGGTGGGACAACGCCAGGCCGGCCGGGCCGCCGCCGACGACGGCGACGCGGGTGCGGGTGGAACTCGTGAACTGGCTCATGTGTGACTCCTCCTGCCCAGCGACGCTAGTGAGATCGCGGTCACGGCGTGAGTGCGCCATTCCACTCAGTGAAAGGGTTGGCAGAAGTCGTGATGAGTCATGTCCGGTCGCGTACCGCCGCCGGGTGTCGACGCCCGACGCGCAGATCACCAAGGGGCCGAGTTCACCCACCAAGACGTAGTCGCGCCATACGCTGGGCTCTATCAGAAGCTGAGGTGTAGAGCAGGCACAACTCGACGACGGCGTCGGATCCCCGGCGGCCGTGGATGGGCAAGGTGTGGGAATGGGCAAGAAGGACGCCGACAAAAAGGCCGCCGACAAGAAGACCGCCGAGAAGAAGGCCGCGGAGAAGTTGAGCGGCAAGGCCGTCGAAAAGAAGGCTGTCGAGAACAAGGTCGCGAGAGCGAAGCCGAGCAAGAAGGACCGGGCCATCAAACGCCTCGAGTCCGATATCGCCCGACTGACCGACGAACTATCCCGGGTGGAGAAGGCAGCGCGCAAACGCATCGGTCAGGCCGAGCAGGAAGTCGCGACGTTGCGCGACGAGGTGCTCAAGCTCGTGAGCCGGATTCCGGCGAGCCCGGTGGGGAAGCCTGCCGTCGAGAAGCCTGCCGTCGCGAAACCGGTTGCCGCGAAACCAGTCGTCGAGTCGCCAGCCCCGAAATCTGTGACACCGAAATCTGTGACACCGAAACCCGCGCCACCGAAACCCCCGACGCCGGCGGCCGACAAGCCCGCACCCGCCAAGCCCGCACCCGCCAAGCCCGCGCCTGCCAAGGCTTCACCCGCCAAGGCAGCACCGCCCAAGCCCACGCCCGCTGACGTCGACGATCCGGCCAAGAGTCCCGCCCGCAAGGCCGTCGCGAACTGGCCGACGAGCGCGCCCGGGCGTCGCGGCCCGACCGTCCCCGAGCTGCGCGCCAAGGCGAAGGACAAGGGCATCTCCGGGTATTCATCGATGACCAAGGCACAACTGCTGGCCGCACTCGGCGACGACGGGAAGTAGCGCAGAAGCCCCAGTAAGGTTCCGGGGGTGATGTCTCGGTTGCGTGCGGTGGTCGACGGCCCGCTGCCGGAGATCGCCCCACGGTTCTCCCGGTACCTCGCTGCCGACCATCCGCACACGGCGCTGATCATCTTCACCCGCGAATGCACTGGTCGGCCGCGCAAGGTCGCCGGCGACCGGCAGATCGTCGAGCGGGCCAGCATCGCCGAACTCGAGGCCATCAAGGAGACCGTTGCCCGCGGGGAGATCCGCGCCGACGACGCGGTCATCGGGGGCGCGCGCCGGGCGATCCTGGCGGTCCGGGATGACTCGGACACGCTGCTGGTGCTGGTACCCAAGGCGGCCCCCACCCGTCGCGATGACGAGGACACCGTGCGGGACCTGGCCGACGCGTTCGGCTTGGTCGCGGTGTCGATCCGTCAGCAGGTGGCCCAGGCCAGCCCCGACTACCTCGCCGAGTCGCGGGCCGCGTCGAGCGAACGTGCCCGGACGATCGTGCAGCTCACCGAAACCCACGAGGACACCCTCTCGTCGATCCTGGGAACCCTCCGGTCCCGTGACCTCGACGATCGCACTGCCCGGACGGTCGCGGCCGAGCGGGCCTCCGCGGCGCTGATCGCGCTGCGGACCGTCGGCGACACCGACCACAAGCTGGCCACCGAGGTGCTGGGTGCGGCCTTCGCCCGGCTGTCGGCAGAACTCGAGCCGATGCTGCGTGACCTCGCGGTCGACGTCGACTGGGTGGGACCCGAGGTCGGTGATCGGAGTGTCCCGGGTGAGGTGGCGCATGCCGGGCGGGCCGTCGTCCGGTCGGTGGTCGCGGCGTTCGGGTCGCAGTCGGAGCTGTCGCGCCTGCGGGTGGCGTGGGATTGCCTGGGCGATGACCTCGTCGTCGACGTCCGGGATCGTGGACCGGGCGCGCTCGACGGAGACGCACTCCGACGTCAACTGGCCGGACGGCTGCGTGCCGTCGACGGAACCCTCGACGTCGAGACATTGCCCGGGTGGGGCAGCCGGGTGTCGGTGCGGCTACCGCTGGCCACGCCGACGGAACGACCCGACGAGGACCTGCTCTCGGCGCTGAATCCGCGGGAGCTCGAGGTGCTCGGTCACCTCGCGCTCGGGCGTCGGAACAAGGCGATCGCCGCGTCGCTCGGCGTCAGCGAGAGCACCATCAAGTTCCACGTCGCGGCCGTGCTGCAGAAATTGCGGGTCAGCAATCGAGGCGAAGCGGGGCTGCTGGCCGCGCGCGCGGGAATCAGCGCCGACTGAACCGGTGGGCTGTACTTTCGACCGGCTGTACTTTCGAGCCGGCTGTACTTTCGACCCGGCTGTACTTTCGACTAGGTAGAACCATCCATGCGAACGGCTGCATGGGTGGCGCCGACACACAAGACTGAATCCGTACAGGGTTTAGGTCATCGAGAGGGTGAGACGCGGAAATGTCGCAGACAGTCAAGGGAGTCATCTCGCGCAGCAAGGGCGCACCGACCGAAGTGGTCGACGTGGTGGTACCCGACCCGGGCGCGCGTGATGTGGTGGTGAAGATCCAGGCATGCGGGGTCTGCCACACCGATCTCGCCTACAAAGAGGGCGGCATCAACGACGAGTACCCGTTCCTGCTCGGCCACGAGGCCGCGGGCATCGTCGAGTCGGTCGGTTCCGACGTCTCGCACGTGGAGGTCGGCGACTTCGTCGTCCTCAATTGGCGTGCGGTGTGCGGTGATTGCCGGGCCTGTAAGCGTGGTCGTCCGTGGTACTGCTTCAACACGTTCAACGCCAGTAAGGCGATGACGCTGACCGACGGCACCGAACTGACCCCGGCGCTGGGTATCGGCGCGTTCATCGACAAGACGCTCGTGCACGAATTGCAGTGCACCAAGGTCAATCCCGATACCGACCCGGCGGTCGCCGGGCTACTCGGCTGCGGCGTGATGGCCGGCCTGGGTGCCGCGATGAACACCGGCAACGTCGGGCGGGGCGACTCGGTCGCGGTGATCGGCTGCGGCGGTGTCGGCGACGCCGCGATCGCCGGAGCGCGGCTGGCCGGTGCCACCACGATCATCGCGATCGACCGCGACACGTCAAAACTGGAGTGGGCCAAGGACCTTGGCGCCACCCACACCATCAACGGTGCCGAGGTCGACGACGTGGTGACCGCGGTGCAGGACCTCACCGACGGCAACGGCGTGGATGTCGTCGTCGACGCGGTGGGCCGGCCGGAAACCTACAAGGACGCCTTCTACGCGCGTGATCTGGCGGGAACCGTTGTGCTGGTGGGTGTTCCGACGCCGGAGATGAAACTCGAGCTGCCGCTGGTCGACTTCTTCTCGCGCGGTGGGGCTTTGAAGTCGTCGTGGTACGGCGACTGCCTGCCCGAGCGGGACTTCCCGATGCTCATCGACCTCTACGAGCAGGGTCGGTTGCCGCTGGACAAATTCGTCACCGAGCGGGTCGGCCTCGACGACGTCGAAGCCTCCTTCGACGCGATGAAGGCCGGCAAGGTGCTGCGGTCGGTCGTCGAGATCAAGCAGTGAGCGGGGCTCGGGCATGACGAGTGCGAACCTGCGGATCGACAACGTCGTCACCTCGGGCACCTTCTCGCTCGACGGCGGGACGTGGGACGTCGACAACAACATCTGGCTCGTCGGCAATGATGCCGAGGTGGTCATCATTGACGCCGCGCACAGCGCCGGGCCGATCCTCGACGCCGTCGGGGACCGCACAGTGAAGGCGATCGTGCTGACCCACGGACACAACGATCACGTCACGGTGGCGCCGGAGTTGTCGGAGGCGACGGGTGCGCCGATCCTCCTGCATCCCGGCGACGACATGCTGTGGAACGACACGCATCCCGACGTCGGCCACGGTGATCTCGAGGACGGCCAGGAGATCGAGGTGGCCGGTACCGGCCTCAAGATCATCAACACGCCGGGGCATTCGCCCGGATCGTCGGTGATCTATGTACCCGAAGCGGGCGTGCTGTTCAGCGGCGACACCCTGTTCCAGGGTGGGCCCGGCGCGACCGGCCGGTCGTACTCCAGCTTCCCGACGATCATCGAATCGATCCAGGAGAAGATCTTCACCCTCGACCCGGAGACGAAGGTCTACACCGGGCACGGTGATGGAACCAGCGTCGGTGCGGAATCGCCGCACTTGGAGGAGTGGATCAAGCGCGGAAGCTGAAAGTGAGCTGAACCCCAAGGTACGGACAAGCGTTGCGGACTGGAGTCCACTTGTGCATAGTTAGGCAATGCTTACCAAACTAGAGGGATTCGCGCCTTGGGCGACCGGTGTCTTCCGCATCGTCGTCGGATTTCTGTTCATGTGTCACGGGATGACCACGCTGTTCGGCTGGCCGGGTGAACCATACGGCGGCACAGCAGCTTTCGGAGCGTGGCCATCGTGGTGGGCGGGTGCCATCGAACTGATCGGTGGCGCGCTGGTCCTGCTCGGCCTCGGGACGCGTTACGCAGCGCTGATTGGTGCCGGCACGATGGCCGTCGCCTACTTCTGGAAGCACCAGCCCGACGGGTTGCTGCCGATCCAGAATGAAGGCGACTCGGCAGCGCTGTTCTGCTGGGCACTGCTGTTGCTGGTGTTCATCGGATCGGGCAAGCCGGCGCTCGACGCTGTGTTGGCGCGTCGTGGACGGACGACGCAGGAAGAGTCTGAACTCGTGGTGGTCTCCTGATCGGCGCGTGAACCGAGACCGGGGACGCCACCGCCGAGTACGCTCTCGGCAATGACCCAATCGTCGGCGATCAGTCGACATCTCACCCCGGCGAGCCTGCGTGGGTACCAGCGATCGTGGCTGCGGACCGACGTGCTCGCCGGGGTGACTCTTGCCGCGGTCGCGATCCCGGAATCCATGGGCTACAGCACCATCGCTCATGTCCCGCTGGCGGCCGGGCTGTACACGATCATCCTGCCGGCGGCGGTGTTCGCGCTGCTCGGGGCGTCACGGCTGATGGTGGTCGGCGCCGATTCGGCCACCGCGGCGCTGCTGGCATCCGGTATCGCCGGGATCGGCGTGGCCGGGCTGAACCCGGATAGCACCCAGTGGCTGGGCTGGGCCTCACTGATCGCGCTGATCACCGGCGCCATGCTGGCAGTAGCGCGACTGTTGCGGCTCGGCTTTCTGGGCGACTTCCTTTCCACCGCAGTGCTCACCGGCTTTCTGGCCGGTACCGGCATCACCGTGCTCACCGGACAGATTCCCGGCATGCTCGGGGTGAGCGGCTCCGACGGCAAGATATGGCAGCGCTGGAGTCATGTTCTCGGGGAGCTGGGGTCGATCCGTTGGGGTGCAGTCGCTTTCGCGGTGATCAGTCTCGTCGCGCTCATTGCCGGACGACGGTTCCTACCGCGGGTGCCGATGCCGATCCTGGTGGTCGTTGCGTCGATCGCGGCGGTCAGCGTGTTCGGCTGGTCGTCGCACGTGCCGGTGATCGGCGCGTTGCAGGGCGGTCTTCCGCAGTTCGGGTGGCCGGAGGGAACCAGCTGGCGTGACATCCCGAAGGCGGCGACCGTGGCGATCGGTTGCGCCGTCGTGATTCTCGCCCAGAGCGCGGCCACCGCACGCAGTTTCGCGCAACAGCACGGGCAGGTCGCCGACGTCAACCGCGACATCGTCGGACTGTCGGCGGCGAACCTCGTCGCCGGATTCTCGTCGACCTTTGTGGTGAACGGAAGCCCCACCAAGACACAACTTCTCGACGAGGAGCACGGCCGCACACAGGTCGCGAACCTTACGATGGCCGCCGTCACGCTCGTGGTGGTGGTCTTTCTCGACGATGCATTGGCGAACCTGCCGCACGCGGTGTTGTCGGCGATCGTGGCCGTGATCGCCGTCAAGCTCATCAATCTCCACACCTTCCGAAGGCTGTGGCAGGTGCGGCGTTTCGAGTTCGTGGTAGCGGTGCTGACCGCCCTCGTGGTGATCGTGCTCGGCGTGCAGACCGGCATCATCACGGCCATGGCCATCTCGCTCATCGGCATCATCCGCCGCCAGTACCGCCCGGAACGGTTTGTGGTCGGCGTCTCGGATCACGGGCGCGAACGTCATTACCAACCGGCCACGCCGGGTACCGAGTCACTGCCGGGACTCATCGTCTTCCGCTACGACGCAGATTTGTTCTACGCCAACGCGAGCCGGTTCTCCGATGATGTGACCGCGCTGGTACGCGCGGCGCCACATCCGCTGCGGTGGCTGGTGTTGGACTGCACGGTGATCGGCGACGTCGACTTCTCGGCATCGACGGTCCTGTCCGACCTGATCGAGTTCGTTCATTCACGCAACGCACACTTCGTGCTCGCCGGCGTGGATCCGGAACTGCGCGAAGCGTTGCTGACCGACGGCGTGCTGGCCGATCTGAACCCCGATCACGTCTTCGAGACCGTGGGGGCCGCGGTGCGGGCGTTCGAAACGGCGTTTCCCACGTGAGGTTCGCGCGGATTGTCGAGGCGTCGAAGGCCCTGGGCGCGACACGTTCTCGACTGCGCAAGACCGAACTGTTGCGGGAGCTGCTCGACGAGGCGGCGCCGGTTGAGGTACCGACCGTCGTCTCGTGGCTGTCCGGGGCGATTCCGCAGGGACGGTTGGGCGTTGGGTGGCGGTCGCTGACGAAGCTGATGTCGGAGCCGGCCGGCGATGCAACGCTTCAGGTCTCGGATGTCGACGATGCCTTCACCCGGCTGGCCGGGGCGGGCGGGCCCGGGTCGGCGGGTGCGCGTCGGGATGAGTTGGCGGCGTTGTTGGCTGCGGCCACCGAGGCCGAGCAGCGATTCCTGGTCGCCTTGCTGACCGGTGAGCTGCGCCAAGGTGCATTGGCGGGTGTGATGGTGGAGGCGATCATCGCCACGTCGGGGCAGTCGGCTGCACTGGTTCGACGGGCCCACATGCTGACCGGATCACTCTCGGAGACAGCGACTCTCGCGATCCTCGGCGACAGAGAAGCGTTGACCGGGGTACGCCTTCAGGTGGGGCGGGCGGTGGCACCGATGCTCGCCACGCCCGCTGACTCACTGGATGCCGCTTACGATCTGCTCGGACCGGACCTCGTCGTCGACTACAAACTCGACGGTGCGCGCATCCAGGTGCATCGTGACGGCGACAATGTCTGGGTGTTCACCCGCAGCCTGCGCGACGTCACCGCGCAGGTCCCCGACATCGTCGACACCGTCCTCGGATTGCCGTGTCGTTCAGTCATTCTCGACGGGGAGACGTTGACCTTGCACGACGACGGCCGCCCGCGGCCGTTCCAGGAGACGATGAGCCGCTTCGGGTCGATGGCCGACGACGTCGGCGAGCCGCGTCTGCTGCGGCCGTTCTTCTTCGACTGCCTGCACCTCGACGGCGTCGACCTGATCGACGAACCTCTCGCCGAGCGACTGGCCGCGCTGACGTCGATCGCTGCCGGGTTGCGCATCCCGTCGGTGGATCGGCCGACGCGTGATCAGGCGCAAGCCCAGCTCGACGCCGCGATGGTTGCCGGCCACGAGGGTGTGATGATCAAGTCGCTGGGTGACGCGTACGCGGCCGGCCGACGCGGAAAGGCTTGGCAGAAAGTCAAACCCGTCCACACCTTCGACCTCGTGGTGCTCGCCGCCGAGTGGGGCTCGGGTCGTCGGACCGGGTTTCTGTCCAATTTGCACCTCGGGGCCCGCGACCCCGACGGCGGCTCACCGATCATGGTCGGCAAGACGTTCAAAGGCCTTACCGACGAACTGCTCCGCTGGCAGACCGAGGAGTTCGTCAAGTACGAGACACACCGCGACGGGCACGTGGTGTATCTGCGGCCGGAGATCGTCGTCGAGATCGAACTCGATGGCGTGCAACGCAGTTCGCGCTACCCGGGTGGGATCGCGCTGCGGTTCGCGCGCGTCGAACGGTACCGGCCGGACAAGACGGCCGCCGAGGCCGATGGCATCGATACCTTGCGCGCGTTGCTGATTCGGTAGGCGCTCCCGCAGACCGCCGACACAGAAACCCCA
This sequence comes from Actinomycetes bacterium, assembly GCA_023461275.1. Lineage (GTDB taxonomy): Bacteria > Actinomycetota > Actinomycetes > Mycobacteriales > Mycobacteriaceae > Gordonia. The sequence goes on from JAEYMI010000014.1 coordinate 31,117, forward strand.
CTTCGCGTCAGAAACACTTCGCGTGCGCAGTGTTTCTGACGAGAACGGGTGTTTCTGTCCGCAGGCCGCGTTCGGTCGACGCCGAGCCGTGCCCAGTCGACGGTCAGCCGCGGAACCCGAACCGGGCACTCAATGCAGCCGCGGCCTCCTGAACCTGAGCGGCGAACCGGGGCGCGTCGTCGGGGTCGAGGCGGTAGCGCGGACCGGAGATACTGAGCGCGGAGATCAGCGCCCCGGTGTGATCACGGACCGGCGCGGCGATCGCCACCAGGCCCACCTCGAGTTCCTCGTCGGCGATGGCCCAGCCGCGCTCGGCAACCGTGTGCAGATCGTCGAGCAGCACGTCGATGTCGGTGATCGTGGTGCTCGTGTAGGCGGGGATCCCGTTGGGGTACAGCGCCCGGACCTCGTCGTCGGACAGACTGCTGAGCAGCACCTTGCCCGACGACGTGGCATGTGCCGGCGACGACTGACCCACCCACGTCTGCAGCGCGACGCTGGCCGTCCCCTGTGCCTCCACCACGTTGATGGCCGTCCCGCCACCGAGCACCGCGAGGTTGGTGGTTTCCCCGATCTGCGCGGCCAGTGCGTCGCAGATGTCCTGGCCCTGCTTTGCGAGATCGACTGTGGCCGTGGTGGTTCCGGCCAGTCGGACGATGGTGAAACCGATGCGGTACTTGCGGTCGGCGACCTGCTCGACGAAACCGCGTGCCTCCAATGAGGTGAGAATGCGCGACACGGTCGACTTGTGCACGCCGAGCTTCACCGACAGATCGGTGACTCCGGCGGTGCCCATCTGCCCGACGAACTCCAGAATCTGCAACGCGCGATCAACGGACTGGACCGCACCGGGCGCGGCCTTCTCGACGTCGTGGCTCTCAGCGGAGGACATTGTGCGTTCAGGGGACATTGCGTACGCCAGCCTACCGGTGCCCGCAGCTGCGGTGTTCGCGCTCGAGACACTCACGACGTCTCCTCGCGATACACCGGGATCTCACCGGTCCCGATCTTCTCCGCGGTGCGTCGAACATGCTGATCCACCTCATTGTTGAGCTGTGACCGCGCCAGGATCAGCGGGTCTTTGCGCAGGTCCATGAACAACGCGACGCACATGCCGATCATCACCACCAGGAACGGCAGCGCGGCGATGATGGCCATTTGTTTGATGCCGTTGAGGCCGTCGTCGCCGCTGATCGCCAGCAGCAGCGCCGCCACCGCGCCGGTGAGAACACCCCAGAACACGGTGACCATCCGCGACGGGTGCTCGGTGCCCTTCTCCGACAGCGTGCCCATCACCAACGACGCCGAATCCGCGCCCGACACAAAGAAGATCGCGACCAGAATCATCACCAGGGCCGACGCGATGCCGGTCCACGGCAGGTGGTCGAGGACCTCGAACAGGGTGTCCTCCGACGCTGCGGTCGCCGGATCGAAGTTGATAACGCCGTCGGTCTGCTCGCGGATGGCGGTACCGCCGAAGATGGAGAACCATACGAGCGACACCGTCGTCGGCACCACCATCACGCCGATGACGAACTCACGGATGGTGCGGCCCTTGCTGATCTTGGCAAGAAACATTCCGACGAAGGGCGTCCAGGACACCCACCATGCCCAGTAGAAGATCGTCCAGCCGGCCAGCCAGCTTTCACCGTCGGCGTCGACGGTGGCCGACGACCGCGCCGAGAACGCGGTGATGTCGTTGGCGTAGGCGCCCAACGTGGTGGGTAGCAGGTTGAGGATGAACACCGTCGGCCCGGCGACGAAGACGAACACCGCGAGGATCACCGCGAGCACCATGTTCGTATTCGACAGCCACTGAATGCCTTTGGCCACACCGGATACCGCCGACGCCACGAAAGCCGCGGTCAGGATCGCGATGATGGCGACCAACAGCAAGGTCGACGGCTGGTTGACCCACCCGGCCTTACTCAGACCCGAACCGATCTGCAGCGCACCGAGTCCCAGTGATGCGACGGTGCCGAACAGGGTGGCGAAGATCGCCAGGATGTCGATGATCTTGCCGCCCAGGCCGTTGGTCTGGCCGCCGAGCAGCGGAGCGAACACCGCACTCATCAACTGGGTGCGGCCCAGCCGGTAGGTGCTGTAGGCGACGGCCAGACCGACCACGGCATACATCGCCCACGGATGGAAACCCCAGTGGAACATGGTGGTGGCCATGGCAACCCGGATGTCACGGGCGTCGGTGCCGGGGGGTGCGGAGACGAAGTGATACAGCGGCTCGTACGAGCCGAAGAACATCAGGCCGATACCCATTCCGGCGCTGAACATCATCGCGATCCAGCTCACGGTGCGGTACTCGGGCTTGTCGCCGTCTTTACCGAGCGGGATCTTCCCATACTTGCTGGCTGCCAGGTACACGGCGAAGATCACGAAACCCGTTGCGGCGAGGATGAACAGCCATCCCAGAGTGCCGGTGATCCAACTCAGCACCGTTGCACCGACCGATGCGAGGTTGTCGGGTGCGACCAATCCCCAGGTCAGAAAGGCGATCACCAGCACAGCGGTGACTCCGAAGACCGTCGGGTCGATGCGCGGTTTGGTGGGTGGGGAGAACTCCGGCACGGACAGGCTGGTGGACGATTCGGTGAACATGATTCCCTCTCGTTGTGGCGAACACTCTCGTTGTGGCGAACGGAGCTGTGTCAGCGTCGAATCCGGTTCATCTCCGGATCGACGACGGGGTCCGCGACGACGGCGGCGCGATAGGTGGTCATCTGATAGGCGACGTCGACGTCCGCGCCGACGTCGACGGTATTCGGCAGCCAGGCGTAGGCCAGGGATGCGCCGACGGTAGGTGACCAGCCGGCGCTGGTCACGTAGCCAACGGCCTCGGTGGTACCGGCGACGCTGACCGGTTCCTTACCGAGGACAACTGCGGCCGGATCGGCGAACTGCAAGGTGCGCAGCGTCGACGACGATTCACGTTGCGTGAGTGCAGCTTTGCCGATGAAGTCCTCCTTGGTCATCCGTACCGCGAACTCCAGACCGGCGGCAGCCGGAGTGTGCTCGGTGGTCATGTCGGTACCGGCCGAACGGTAGCCCTTCTCCATCCGCAGACTGTTGAACGCGATGCGACCGGCGGGGATGATCCCGTGCGGTTCACCGGCGGCGAAGATCAGATCCCACAGCGCGCGACCGTATTCGGCGTCGGTGTAGATCTCCCACCCGAGTTCGCCGACGTAGGAGACCCGCATCAGCGTCACCGGGACGGGACCGACGCTGGTCGTCATCGATCGAAAGTACTTGAGTCCGGGCGCGTCCGGGCTGCCATTGGTCAGATCGGTCGGGGTCAGTGGCGCGAGAACGTCACGCGCCAACGGTCCCCAGAGCCCGATACAGCAGGTGGCGCCGGTGATATCGCGCAGAGTCACCGAACCGTCGGCGGGCAGGTGTCTGCTGATCCAGTCGAAGTCGGTGGGCCCGTTGGCGCCGATCTGGAATGTCTGCTCTGCCAGGCGAGCGACCGTGAGATCGGACCGCACACCGCCTTTCGCATCGAGCATGAGGGTGTAGGTCACCGAGCCGACGGACTTGTCGAGGTTATTGGTGGTCAGAGTCTGCAGCAGGCCGAGTGCGCCGGGCCCGGATAGTTCGTAGCGGGTCAGCGGTGTCATGTCGTACGCGGCGACGTGACTGCGGGTCCACGCGGCCTCGGCGGCACCGATCGGTGACCAGTGCCGTGCTGACCACGAATCACGCTGTGGCACTGTGAATCCATCGGCTTCCAGCGTGGCGAGGATGGTCGCATTCGATTCGTACCAGGCCGGGCGTTCCCACATGCCCGACTCCCAGAACACCGCTCCCAGTTCGGTTTCCCGATCGAAGAACGGGCTGGTCCGGACGTTGCGAGGGGCGAGCTTCTGGTCGTGGGGGTGGATGATGTCGTAGACCTCGACGAACGACTGTGAGCTGGTAGTGAGGACCACGTCGTCGGCGAGTGCGGCCTTCTCGAAGCGATAGAGGTCGCATTCGTGTACGTCGATCCCCGGCGTGCCGTCGATCATCCACTCCGCCATGGTCCGTGCCACGCCGGCCGAGTGGGTCACCCACACCGCTTCGGCGACCCAGAATCCCGAAAGGTCGCGGTGTTCACCCATGATCGAGTGGCCGTCGGGGGTGAAGGAGAAGATGCCGTTGAAGCCCTCGTCGACCTTGCCGCTACCCAACTCGGGTAGCAGCGTGACGGTGTGCTCCCAGGCCTCCTCGAAATCGCCCGGCGTGAACATGAGTTTCGACGGCATCGAGTCGGCGTCGATCGGCATGTGGTGGTCGAGGCCGTTGACATCCGACGGCATGGGCCGGTGTCCGTAGTAGCCGATGCCGATGCGGTCACCGTGTTCGCGGTAGTAGAGGTCCCGGTCCTGATGGCGCAGGATCGGCATCGTCGCCTCGACGAGTGCGGAATTGACGCCGACCCGGGATTCGACGGTGGTGCTGATCGCGTACTGATGGGCCATGGGCACCAGCGGGATGGTCAGCCCGACGCGTCGGCCGAACTGGGCACCCCAGAAACCGGTGCAGCACACCACGATATCGGCGTCGACGATACCGGTGGCGGTGCGGACACCACGGACTGAGCCGTTCTCCTCGACGACGTCGATCACCTCCTGGTTGCCGACGAACTTCGCGCCCCGCGACATGGCGCGGGTGGCCTGTGCCTCCACGGCACGCATGGCCTTCGCGAGACCGTCACGCGGAGTGAACAATCCGCCCAGCACCTGGTCGCGGTCGAGGAGCGGGTACTTCGCGGCGCACTGTTCTGGTGAGAGCAGCTCGTGTTCGACGCCACGCGACGACGCCCACCCGGCCTTGCGGTGCAGATCTGCCCAGCGTGCCTCGGTGGTGGCCACTTCGAGTCCGCCGACGTGGTTGAAGCACCAGCCGTCGGGATGTTCGAGGGAGGAGAACTTCTCGATCGTGTACGAGGCGAGTGCGGTCATCGTCTTCGACGGGTTGGTGGCGAACACCAGACCCGGTGCGTGCGAGGTGGATCCGCCGGTGGTGAACAGTGAGCCGCGGTCCAGGACGGTGACGTCGGTCCAGCCGCGCATGGTCAGTTCGTCGGCCAGCGACGACCCGACGATACCGGCGCCGACGATGACGACTTTCGGTGGAGTCATGGTTGGTGGTCCTTCATGTCAAGTGCTGGGTTGGTCGGGAAGTGCTTGTGGTTCAGCTGAAGACGACGGTGCTGGTGCCGTTCATCAAAACGCGGTTCTCGCAGTGCCAGCGGACCGCGCGGGAGAGTGCGACCGCTTCGGCGTCGCTGCCGACGGTGGCCAGGCGACGTGGGTCATGGGTGTGGTCGATGCGGATCACCTCCTGCTCGATGATCGGTCCCTCGTCGAGGTCCGGGGTCACGTAATGCGCTGTGGCGCCGACATACTTGACGCCACGCTCGTGGGCCTGGTGATAGGGCTTGGCGCCCTTGAATCCCGGCAGGAACGAGTGGTGGATGTTGATGGCCCGGCCGCGCAGTTCCGTGCAGGTGGTATCGGAGAGGATCTGCATGTAGCGGGCCAGCACCACGAGCTCGGCGTCGTAGGAGTCGACGAGTTCGAGCATCTGCGCCTCGGCCTGCGGCTTGGTGTCCGGGGTGACCGGGATGTGATGGAAGGGCAGTCCGGCCGATTCGGCCATCGGTGCCAGGTCGGTGTGATTCGACGCCACGGCCACCAGCTCGGCCCCGAGAATGCCTGCCCGCCAACGGAAGATCAGGTCGTTGAGGCAGTGACCCAGTTTCGACACCAGAACCAGCACGCGGGGCGGTGTGCCGTCGGTGATCGTGTATTCGGCGTTGAGCCCGGCGGCGAGATGGTCGAAGGCGGTGGCCAGCTCATCGGTCGTCGACGCTCGCGCCGAGGCGAATTCGGTTCGGACGAACAGACTCTGGCTGATCGGATCGTCGAACTGTCGGTGGTCGATGACCTCGCAGCCGTGGCTGTAGAGAAAGGAGCTGACGGCGTGCATGATGCCGCTGCGCGACGGACACCGCAGGGTGAGGGTGAAGTGGTGGGGATCGGTGCTCATGGCGTGGGGGCTTTCAGGTGCGAGTTGGCGGTGTTCTGTGGGGCGGTGTTCTCGATGGCCCGATACTCGACACCACTGTCGATGAGCCATGCGGTCAGGTAATCGGCGAACGAGCTGCGGACGAAGATCACGAAGCCGGCCGCGCCGTCGACTTCGGAGTCGGCGCGGTGCAGAATGACTCCCGCCTGCGCGAGAAGTGTTTGTGCCGCGGCATTCTCATCGAACGAGCGTTCGTCGAGGTCGATGGCGCAACCATGTGCCAGCAGCGTGCGCGCATGGGGGCCGTCGAGCACGATGCGGGTTCGCTGGGCGGAGGTATCGCACACGTATGCGCCGCTGCCGCAGAGCGTTTCCATCTCGGCGACGAAGTCACGCGGTGCGATCCCGCCACGATAGAGCAGCCATTCGTCGGGTCCGAGCCAGACCGCGGCGGTGCCGTCGGGGCCGCGGGAGATCGAGCAGGCCGCCGGAAGTCCGAGCCGTGCGATCGTTGCGGGATCATCGGTGCGGACGGTCACCTGGGCGACCGGGGTCTCGGTGGTCAATGTGTCAGCCATCGCGGCGGGCTCCTTCGGGATCGACGAAAACCGGTGTGGTGACCTCGACTTCGCACAGCGCGTCGCCGATCGGAACATCGAGACGGTCACCGATCCGGTCGCGGCCCCCCTTGATCATCGCGAGAGCAAAGGTGCGGCCGAGCTCGGCGCTGCGGTAGCTGGAGGTGACGTGGCCGAGCATCGGTACCGGTGGTGGCGGCAGAGTTCGATCGGTGCGGTGATCGATGATCTGCGAACCCTCCGGCAGCCGAGTGGAACCGTCCACCGGGAGCAGTCCGACGAGGTGCTTGCGGTCGGCGAGGGCGTTCGAGGCCCGCGCGAAGGAACGTTTGCCGATGAAGTCGGGCTTCTTCTTCGAGACCACCCAGCTCATGCCGAGGTCGTGTGGACTCACGGTGCCATCGGTGTCCTGGCCGATGATGGGATAGCCCTTCTCGGCGCGCAGGACGTGCATCGTCTCGGTGCCGTACGGCGTGATCCCTTGTGCCGCACCGGCATCGATGAGCGCCTGCCATACCGCTGGGGCATACCGGCCACCGACGTTGACCTCGTAGGCCAACTCGCCGGAGAAGCTGACCCGCCCGATCCGGACTGCCACGTCACCGTCATCGGCTGTGGCGAAGGTGGTGTCGCGCCAGGCCATGAACTCGAAGGTCTCATTCGTGACGTCGAGGTCGCTGAAGACCGCCCCCACCACATCGCGCGAGCGTGGGCCGACAACCGGGAAGGTTGCGGTCTGGTCGGTCAGCGACGTGGTGAAGACCTTCAGGTGCGGCCACTCCGTCTGATGCCATTCCTCCATCCAGTCCAGGATGGCCGCGGCATTGCCGGTGGTGGTGTACACGGTGTAGCGGTCGTCGGCGATGCGCATGACGGTGCCGTCGTCCTTGACCATGCCGTCGGGTCCGCACATGACGCCGTAGCGGATCTTTCCGACCGCCAGCGTGCTCATCATGTTGGTGTAGAGCAGGTCGAGGAAGGCCGGCGCGTCGGGTCCGGCGACGTCGATGACGCCGAGCGTCGAACCGTCGAGGATGCCGACTCCGCCTCGTACCGCGGCACATTCGCGCAGTACGGCGGCGTGCATGTCCTCACCGCGCTGCGGGTAGTAGCGTGGCCGCTTCCACTGCCCGACGTCCTCGAACACCGCGCCGTGGTCGACATGCCAGGCGTGGATCGGGGTGATGCGCACCGGATCGTAGAGCTGACCCCGATCGCGGCCGGCGAGGGCGGCGAACGAGACCGGCGTGTACGGCGGCCGGAAGGTGGTAACCCCGGCGTGATCGATGTCGACGCCGAGCATGGCCGCGACAATGCCGGACGTGACCACTCCCGACGTCTTGCCCTGGTCGTGCGCGGTGCCGATGGTGGTGTAGCGCTTGACATGTTCCACCGAGCGCATACCGGCCCCGAGCGCGCGGGCGATATCGGCGACGGTCGCATCGCGCTGCAGGTCGACGAACGAGGTGGTCGCCTCGGCGTCGGGTACATACCAGTAGGTCGCGGGGGTGACCTGGATTCGATCGTCGACGTGCGGCACGCCACGGAACTCCGGCGCCATGATGCCCAGTGCGCTCAAGGTGGTCAGCGCGCCGCGTCGACCGTCGGTCAGGCAGGCACCGGTGCTGCTCACACCTGCTGCGGCACCGACGATCACGGCGTTCGGCAGTGTTCCGACGGGGAGGAAGGCCGCGGCGTTCTCGTCGAAGGCAAGACCACCGCGGAGCTGACTCCACAGGTGCGCGGCCGGATTCCATCCTCCGCTGACCAGGACGGTGTCGCAGTCGATGGTGCTGCCGTCGAGAAGAGTTGCGCCACTGACCTGATCGTTGCCGACGGCGCGGTTCACCGCGGAGCCGAGGATGATTCGCACGTTGCGTGCGGCGGCCGCTGAGCGAAGGTCGTCGGCGATGGTGGCCCGGGTGTCGACGATGGCGGCGATGGTGGTGCCGGCGTCAGCGAGGGCGAAGGCGGAGCCGTATGCGGCGTCACCGGAGGTGAACACGACTGCGGTGTCGGCGACGCGGACCGCGTGTCGACGCAGGTAGTCGGTGGCGGCGCCGGCCAGCATCACACCGGGAAGGTCGTTGTCGGCGAACGCGATCGGCCGTTCGTGCGCGCCGGCGGCGATGATGATGCGTCGTGCCCGGATCCGGTGCACGCGCTGCCGCGAGATGTGTGCGGGTGCGGCTCCGAGATGATCGGTACGACGCTGCACCGCCAGGACGAATCCGTCGTCGTAAGCGCCGAAGGCAGTGGTGCGTTGTAGCCGTTCGGTGTTGGGGAGCGCGTCGAACTCCGTGACGGCGTCATCCACCCACGACGCCCATGGCGTCGCGCCGCCGGGCTCACCGCGATCGTCGACGAGCAGGACCCGGGCGCCGGCACGTGCGGTGATCAGCGCCGCCATCAGACCGGCGGCGCCGGCACCGACGACCAGCACGTCGGGGTGATGGTGCAGCGCATCGTATCTCGCGGTGTCGGGTTCGGTGCTGAGCTTGCCCCATCCGGGCACACCGTGGGTGACCAGGCCGGGGCACAGATCGATGGTGGTCGCCGGCACCATCGGCTCGCTGTAGGGCGCGTCGACGCCGATCTGCGCGGTCGCATCCTCGCCCCACGCACCGGTGACGCCGCGGGGCCGCCCGAGGTTGACGCTGGTGGTGATCGTGCGAACACCGTTGGCCAGCAATGCCGATGCCACGGTGTCACCGCGGTAGCCGGTGTAGGTGGCGCCGTCGAAGACGAAGTCGATGGGGGCGCTGCGGTCGATGCGCCCGCCGGTGGGAACGCGGTGTGACTGCGTCATCGGTTCTTACCTCCAGGTGTGAAGGCGTAAGTGACCGTGTCGCGGTCGATGGTGAACCACTGGCGGCAGCCGGCCGAGTGGCACCACCGTTCGGTCATGACGCCCTTGGGGTTTGGCCGGAAGAACAGGTACCGGGCCCACGAGGCGTCGTCGAGGTCGGCGGGTTGCTCGGGGTAGGCGATGCCGGCCGCGGCGCCGTAGTGGAACTCGGTCTCCTCGCGGGGACCGCAGTGGGGGCAGGGAATCATCTGCATGGTGGCCTCTGGGATGTGGTCGGGAGTCAGGTCAGTGGGCGACGGCGGCGGCGCCGTGCTCGTCGATGAGTGCGCCCGTAGTGAAGCGATCAAGCGTGAACGGAGCGTTGATCTCGTGCGGGCTGCCGGTGGCAACCGTGTGCGCCATGCACCAGCCGACGCCGGGTGTTGCCTTGAAACCGCCTGTGCCCCAACCACAATTGAGAAAGAGATTCTCGTACGGGGTGGCACCGATGATCGGGGACGCATCCGGGGTGACGTCGACGATGCCGCCCCAGGTTCGCAGCAGGCGCGCCCGTCCGAAGACCGGGAACAACTCCACCGCGGCGGCCATCTGGCGTTCGATGATGTGGAAGGCGCCGCGCTGCCCGTAACCGTTGTAGCCGTCGACACCGGCGCCCATCACCAGCTCACCCTTGTGGGCCTGAGAGACGTACACGTGCACCGCATTCGACATCACGACGGTCGGATGGATGGGTTCGAGCAGCTCAGACACCAACGCCTGCAACGGGTGACTCTGGATGGGCACTCCGAAGCCCAGCTTGTCGGTAAGTGTCGACGTGTGTCCGGCCGCGCACATGGCCACGGTGCCGGCATTGATTCGGCCGCGGCTGGTCTCGACGGCGGTGATGCGGTCGCCGTCGGTGACGAAGCCGGTGACCTCGCAGTTCTGAATGATATCGATACCGGCGTCGGTGGCGTTGCGGGCGAAACCCCAGGCCACCCAGTCGTGTTTGGCGATCCCGCCGCGCGGCTGAAACGTGGCGCCGAGCACGGGGTAGCGGATGTCGGCGGAGGTGTTGACGATGGGGCACACCTGCGCGACCTGCTTGGGATCGAGCCACTCGGCGTCGATTCCGTTGAGCCGGTTCGCCTCGACGCGCCGGATGCTGTCGCGCACATCCTGTTCGGTGTGTGCGAGGTTGAGGACTCCGCGTTGGCTGAACAGGATCGGGTAACCGAGTTCGTCTTCGAGCCCCTCCCAGAGTTTGAGGGAGTGCTCGTAGATTCCGGCGCTCTCATCCCATAGGTAGTTCGACCGGATCAACGTGGTGTTGCGGGCCATGTTTCCGCCGGCCAGCCAACCGCGTTCCAGCACAGCAACATTGGTGATGCCATGATTGCGGGCCAGGTAGTGTGCGGTGGCCAGGCCGTGGCCACCGCCACCGATGATGACGACGTCATAGGACGACTTGGGTTCCGGATTGGGCCACAGGTGCTCGGGGTGCTGCGGGAGGTGCGCGCCGGGAGGTGCGGTGTCGGGGCTCGAGGTGGGGGTGATCATGGCGTCCTTCTACAAGTCGATCACGACGGGGGACAGTGGTTCTGAGCAGCAGAGCAGGATCTTGCCCTGCTCGATCTCGCGGGGGCGGATACCGCCCTGGTGGTTCATCACGACCTCGCCGGACAGTTTGCGGACCTTGCACGAACCGCACAGTCCGACACCGCACGACGACGGCAATGTGACGCCGGCCGCCGCGGCCGCGGCGAGGATGGTGCTGCCCGGCGCGACGGTGACTCGCCGTGCGCGGCGGGCGAAGTCGACGGCGACGCTGGTCTCATGATCGTCGTCTTCGGGTACCGGCAGGGTGAAACCGAAACTCTCCTCGTGGATGCGGCTCAGCGATGCGCCGGCGGCGACGAGCGCGGTCCGCACACCATTGCGGAATCGTCCGGGACCGCACAGGTAGACCTCGCGGTCGGCCAGATCGGGGCAGGCCCGCTCCAGCATCGGGCGATCCACCCGGCCGCGTTCACCCACCCAGTCGTCGTCGGATGTTGTTCTGGTGCAGGCGAACGCCACGGTGACACTCGGATGTGCGACGGCGATGTCCTCGAGTTCGGTACGGAACGGGATGTCGGCGGCGGTGCGCGCGGAGTGGATGAAGACGATGTCGGTGACCGCGGTGGCGTTGGTCGCCGAATCGGTCGCGGCCCGCAGCATCGACATCACCGGTGTGATGCCGCTACCGGCCGAGATGAACAGGTACTTCTCGGCTGTGGCGGTGGCATAGCTGAACCGACCGAACGGCCCCGACGCCGAGACCACCATGCCCACCTCCAGGTGAGCATGCAACCAGTTCGAAACATGGCCACCGACAACACGTTTGACCGTGATCGACAAGGTGTCGGGGCGGGTGGGAGGCGAGGAGATGCTGTAGCAGCGCTGCACCTCGCGGCCATCGATCACCAGGCTCACCGAGATGAACTGTCCGGCGCTGAACAGGAACACCGGCCGATGGTCCTCCGAACCGTGCGACATATCGCGGAAGGTGAACGTCGACATGTCGTGGGTGACGTCGGTGCGGTCGACGCACAGCAGCAGATGATCGCCGGTGTTCATCAGGCCGACTCGGGAATCGAATCATGATCGGGTAGGCCAAGATTGGTGCGCAGGGCGGTGATGTACCAGTTGATGAACGCCTCCACCTGGAACTCCGACGGCCCGTACGGCCCGGGTAGATACGCGGGGCTGCTGATGCCCTGGTGGGCCAGGGCGACGAGGTCGGCGTCCTGCTGGTTGGTGATCTCCCAGACCCCGGTGAGGCGGTCGAGGTCGTAGTCGACGCCCTCGACGGCATCTCGATGGACCAGCCAGGTGGTGCGTACCAGGGTCTGATCCGGTGCGACCGGGATGACCGAGAACAGGATGGCGTGGTCGCTGGTGACGTGCAGCCACATGTTCGGTTGCAGGTGCATCGACAGCCGGCCCAGTCGTCGCTCGTCGATGTCGGTGAGCAGCTTCCCGCAGGCCACCGTGCCGTCGAGGGTGAACGATTCCCCGGCGAGGTCCATCGCTTCCCGCTCGATATGGAAACCGGTTGTGCGGGTGTCGAGTTGGGCGATGCGCGGGTAGGGGAGTCCGTGATGGTTCCAGGTCTCGATGAGCTCGGCGGTGGCCTGCCGGTACCGGTCGAAGACCGGGGCCAAGCGGCTGGGGATGGCGTCGGTGCTGCTGTACCCCCACGTCGGGAAGAAGACGTTGAGCAGTTCGGGATGGCCCGCGCAGTGGTAACACTCGCGGTTGTTCTCCATCACGAGCTTCCAGTTGCCGTTCTCGATGAGATCGGTTTGCTTGGCCACCTTGGCTTCTGCGAGTCGATGCGGCGCCAGGTAGGGCTCGACGATGGCCGCGACCTCGTCGATATCTGCGGGTGGCTCGGCGGCGAGGCAGATGAAGACCAGCCCGGCGATGCTGCGTGCGTGCACGGAAAGCAATGAATAGCAACGCTTGTCGAACCCCGGCGCCTGCGCATCGGCGAAGAGCAGTTTGCCGTCCATGCCGTAGGTCCACGAGTGGTAACTGCATACGATGGTGCCGGTGGAGCCGGTCGATTCGGTGAGTAGCCGCGCGCCCCGATGCCGACAAACGTTGTGGAAGGCGCGAATCGAGCCGTCGTCGTGGCGGGCGACGATCACCGAGCGGGTGCCGAAGGTGACGGTCACGTAATCACCGGGCTCGGCGATCTCGGCCTCGGTGGCCACGAAGATCCAGCGTTTGGCGAAGACCTCGTCGAGGTCACGGTCGAACCACTCCCGGTCGGTGTAGAACGTCGCCGGCAGGCTGTGGCCCACGTGGCGTTCGGTGATGAGCCGAATGGCTTCGGCGGGTGTCGCGTCGGGCGACGGGCGTGCGGCTGCTCCGCCCACGGTGAGGTGGGTGGTCATCGGCGGTCGGGCCTTTCTCTGCCAGAAGTGGATGACGAGATGGGTGGATGACGAGAGGCGAGGAGGAGGTTCGGACTGGTGTTGCGCTCTGCGCAACGATGCGCACTGGATGCAACAACCAGTGTGTGGGGTGCGCGAAGCGGTGTCAAGCCGAGGATGCAAGGGGCGTTGGTCTCGAGTAGCGGCGGGCTCGCTGCGCTCGCTCGCGGCTACCCGACTAGCATTTGGATGGCGGCCGGCACAGACTGCTGGTCGAGTGCGCCGACGCTCAGCGCAGAGGCAGCGACGCGACGACCGGGCTGGTGGGCTGCGGCGAGCCACCGGGCGGTTCGACGGTGAAGGACAACGCCGAGGCGTTGCCGACGTTGGGGATGACCGCGGTGGTCGACGGCGCGACGTCCTTGTCGGTCATGGTGCCGACCGAGGTCAAGCCGTCGGGAGTGGTCAGCCACATTTGATAGACGGTGCCCGGCTTGGGCGGAGGCACGTCGTTCATGACGAGCACGCCGGCGTTGGCGTTGTGTGAGTAGGTCACTGTCGCGGTACCGGTCGCGACCGCGCCCGACGACGAGCGGACATCCTTGGCGGCGAAGACCTGATCGGCGGTGGGTGCGTTGGACGGCGACGTGCTGTTGGCGCCCACGAACCAGCCGATCGCACCGATCGCGACGGCGACGACAGCGGCCGCGATCGATGCGGTCAGGGTCAATCGTCGTCGACGATGCAGCGTGTGATCGACGGTCGCGTCGAGGAGTTGGGCGGGCGGCAACGAGGAGGCGTCGGCGCCGTCCGGCGGTTCGGACCGAATCCACGCCGACTCCGCTTGCGCGGCAGCCAGTATGCGCTCGCGGAGGGCAGCGGGCGGAGGTACCGCGGTGGCGGCGCTCACCGACGCCATCACCTCGCGGGCGGATCGCACCTCGGTGTCGAAGTCGAGCCGCACCTGTCGTGGGCCCTCGGCCACCGCGCGCTCGATGTCGCGAAATTCGTGGGGAGACAAGGCATTCAAGCCGACGATGGGCGCCATGCCGATGACGTCGTCGTCGGACAGGCCCCGGTTCGAAGCGTCACCGCCGGCGGTATTGCGGTCGGGGGTGTCCCAATCAGACATCGCGGTCCCCCAAACAGGTCCGCAGTCGTGCGAGACCGTCTCGGATACGCGACTTCACCGTCGGCAATGCGACCGAGAGCCGTTCGGCGACTTCACGATAGGTGAGGCCGTGGTAGTAGGCGAGATCGACGGACTCGCGCTGGACGTCGCTCAACTGTCCAAGACATCCGATGACCGCTGCGCTGGTCTCCCGCCGCCCGGCCTCCTCGCTGACCGAGTCGAAGGTGGAGCTGTACTGTCCGACGCCGTAGGTGATGTCGCGTCGAGTCGATGCGGTCTCTGAACGAACCCGGTCGACGGCGCGGTGATGCGCCAGGGTGATCAACCAGGACAGCGGCGATCCGGACGCGGGATCGAAGTTGCTCGCCGACCGCCACACCTGGAGGTAGACCTCCTGGGTGGTCTCCTCGCTGTAGCCGGGGTCGCGCAGGACCCGGAGCACCATGCCATACACCCGATCGCCGGTGCGATCGTAAAAGTCCGCGAAAGCCTGGGCGTCACCAGCGGCGATCTTCTCGAGCAACACCGCGAGGTCGGCCGTGCCCGTGTCAGGGCGAGTCGTCACATGCAGTCCTGGGCGATCATCGAAAGTCAGCCTATCCCCCTGATCGACCGCCCTCAACCAGGCGGTTGGTGAGGCAGACGTTTCACGATCAAGCAGGGCCGGAGTCATCACGCGCCTGCTCGGGTCGGCTTTCCCGGTGGCATCGGGATGAAGTACGACGTCCGCTTCTGATACTCGGGGTAGCCAGGCCGTTTGCTCATCGACTTCTCCAGCAGCCGTGCTCCGGTGGCGAAGACGAGGAAGTACGTCATGATCACCGGCGACAATACGGTGAGTACACCCGGCCACACGCTGGCAGCGATCAGCCAGATGCCCCACCAGACCGCGGAATCGCCGAAGTAGTTGGGATGCCGGGTCCAGGCCCACAGGCCTCGGTCCATGATTTCGCCCTTGTTCGCCGGATCGGCCTTGAACGAGCGCAACTGGGCGTCGCCGACGGCCTCGAAGACGACACCGATCAGCCACAGCACGATGCCGGCGACGAGCACGACGACGGCCAGGCCACTCGTGGGTCCGAGCACCGCCGACACCTGGATCGGCAGCGAGACGAACCACTGCGCGGCGCCCTGCGTGACGAAGATCTTGCGCAACACCACCAGCGTTCCGTCACCGCCGGACCGTTCGAGCATCTCGGTGTAGCGCGGGTCCTCGCCCTTACCTGCGGACTTCTGGTACATATGCCAGGTCAGGCGAAGACCCCAGATGGCGACCAGGACGAACAGCAGCCACCGTCGGAAACCGTCACCGCCGCCGACCAATGCGGCGATCAGCGCAACGCCGACGAAGCCGAGCCCCCAGATGATGTCGACGACATTGAATCGCCCGATTCGACGACCGATGAGGAACGTGACGCCCTGCAGCAGAACCAGCCACACCAACGTCGCCACGGTCACGACGCCGAAGCCGGACCAGCCCGATAGATCAGTCATGACGCCTCCTCACGCGAGAAGACCAGCTGATAGACGTCGAGGTAGCCCGCCCGGAACCCGGCCTCGGAGTAGGCCAGATAGAACTGCCACATCCGCATGAAGGTGGCGTCGAAACCCAAGGCCGACACCCGATCCCGACGGGCGGTGAATCGTTCCCGCCACAGTCGCAGGGTCTCGGCGTAATGTCGGCCCATCGCGGTGGACTCGGAGAGTCGCAGCGACGTGTGTTTGCGGGTCACCGCATCCAGAGCGGGAATGGACGTGAGCTGGCCGCCGGGGAAGATGTACTTGTGCACCCACGTGTAGGTGTTGCGCGACGCGGTCATCCGGGCGTGCGGCATGGTGATCGCCTGGATGGCCACCCGGCCACCCGGTGCCAGCAGCTTGTCGATGGTGGAAAAGTAAGTGGGCCAGTACTTTTGGCCGACCGCCTCGATCATCTCCACGGACACCACGGCGTCGTACTCGCCGTCGATCTGGCGGTAGTCGAGCAGATCGATCTGCACCCTGTCGGCGTAGCCGGCGTCTGCGACGCGACGAATCGCCATCTCGCGCTGTTCGGAGCTCAGCGTCACCGAGCGGACGGTCGCACCGCGTTCAGCGGCGCGCAAACACAGTTCGCCCCAACCGGTTCCGATCTCCAGCAACCGGGTGCCCGGGCCGACGCCGGCCAGGTCGAGCAGACGATCGACCTTGCGACGCTGCGCGTCGGCCAGCTGATCCCACGTGGTGTGTTCCGGGGACGAGTTGTCGAAGAGTGCGCTCGAGTAGGTCATCGTCTCGTCGAGAAAGGTGGCGAACAGATGATTGGAGAGGTCGTAGTGCCGGGCGATGTTCGAACGTGTGTTGGTAGTGGTGTTCTCTTCGGCCGCAGGGTGTTTCGGCAAGACCAAGGCACGCAGCGTCTGCAACGGTCGCGGCACGAGCGTGGCCGCCCGTGCGGCGAACGGGGTCAGCACGCCGACGAGATCGTCGGTGGTCCAGTCGCCGGCCATGAAAGACTCGCCGAAGCCGATCAGACCACCACTGCCGACTCGACGTGAGAACGCGATCGGCCGGCGCATGATCATCCGGGGTTGAACGCCGTCGCGGTGCAGACCGAGCAGCGATCCGTCCGGATACTCGACACGGACGTCGACCTGACCGACGGCATGCCGGAACAGTCGCGCGGCGGCGGCTCCCCGGAGGCGCGCGATGGTGCCGGTGGGGACGGCGGCGATGTCGGGCCACCGTACGGCGGCTTCGGGATCGAGCCCGGCGTCGAGATCGGTCTTGCTGTTTCTCATCGGGGTACTCATGAACGTTCCTCCGAGACGGCGACTGTGGTGTGGACGTGATGTGCGGGTCGGTTGACGATCGGTAATTGCCTGAGCCACAGGGCGATGCCCTGGCGTCGGATGCGGGCGGCGACCGCCAGCGGAGCCAGGGGCGTGGTCAGTTGCAGGCGAAGCACGTTTCTCGGCGTCGCCGGGACGCTGTTTCCGGTGAGTGTCGCGACGAAGGGTGCGGTGTCGTTGCGTTCCAACGTGATCGAGGCGAACACCCGGCCGTCGTCAGCGGGTTCGGGCACCCGGAGTCGGTAGATGCCGGACACGTCGTTGAACGGTGAAACGTAGAACTCCTTGGGCACCATGGCCGTTCCGGCCTCGGTGGTGGTCACCACGTAGCAGTGCCGTTCGCCGTAGGTGTTGTGAACCTCGGCGACCACGAGTGCGAGGCTTCCGTCGCGGTGATGACACCAGAAGATGCTCAGCGGGTTGAAGACGTATCCGGCGACCCTCGGTGACAGAAGCGCGGTGACCCGACCGTCGGGAGGGGTGATGCCGGCATTCTCCAGGTGTGTAGTGAGCCGATCACGAAGTGACGCACCGGATGTCGGGGGTTCGGGGAAGTGATCGTCGGGCCGGAAACGAGCGAAGGGCCGCAGCGGGGCCGGCAGCCGGGGAAGGTCGTCGATGTCGATCAGCCACGACGCGCTGCGGTAGCTGAACGCGTGACGCAACGGATCGCGTCGTACATGGGTGATGGTGGTGCGGACCACGCGGGGAGTATCTGCTGTGGTCGTCATACCGGCTCCTGGGCGACCGGCTTCTCTGGGATCGGCTCCTGGTGGACCGGCTCGTCGGCCACCGGGCCATTGAGGGCGGCGCCCCAGGTGACGCCGAGTGCCTGCGCGGCCCGCGCCCCCGACAGCGCGCCGTCCTCGTGGAAACCCCAGCCGTGGTAGGCGCCGGCGAAGGCGACCCGCTCGGTGTTGATGCGGGGCAGAAGTGATTGTGCCGCTACCGATTCCCGGGTGTAGACCGGATGCTCGTAGGTCATCTCGGCGATCACGGCCGCCGGGTCCACCAGATCGGTCCGCCCGACGGTCACCAGCATCCGGGGATGGTCGGTACTCAGTCGCATCAGCCGGGTGAGGTCGTAGGTGACCGCGACGCCGGAGCCGTCGAGTGAACCGCCGTCGGGTAAACCACTGCCGAGTCGACCGGTGGACTGCGGATCGGTGAGTTGTGGCCCGTCGGAACGGATCTGGTAGTTCCACGACGCCCAGGCGCGCCGGGCGTGTGGCATCAGCGACAGATCTGTGTGCAGCACAGCGGGTTTGGTCGAGTACGGGATGGCCCCGAGCACCCGCGATTGGAGGTCGGTCGGCGCGTCGAGCATTGACAACGCCTGATGGGGATGGGTGGCGATCACCACGGCGTCGAAGCTCTGGACGGACTCCGATCCGGATGTTCCGCCGTGTATGTCCACGCAGTGGATGTCGATTCCGCTGCCGGTGTCGACCACGCGGGCGACCGGGCTGGAAGTCAGAACGGTTCCGCCGTGGTCGCGGACGCGTTCGGCGATCGCGGCGACGTAGGTGGCCGAACCGCCGACGACGGTCCGCCACGTCGGTGAGCCGAAGACCGACAGCATGCCGTGGTGGTCGAGGAAGGTGAACAGGTAGCGCGCGGGGTAGGAAGCGGCGACGTCGGAGTCGCAGGACCAGACCGCGGCCACCAGTGGGAGCAGGAAGTTCTCTCGGAAGTAGTCCGAAAAGCGGTGCCGGGCAACAAAATCGGCGAGGGAAATGTCGGAATCCGACGAGTCGAGCAGGCGTCGGGCAGCGCGATGGAAACGCACCACCTCACCCAGCATCACCAGGTAGCGACCGTGGGTGAGGGTTGTGACGGTGGGAAACAGGCCCGAGAAGCCCAACGCGCCGGCATATTCGAGGCCGGTGAGCTCCGAACGCACCGACATCGACATGTCGGTGTCCTGAGTGGGCACCTTCAACTCGTCGAAGAGCCGGAGCAGCGTCGGGTAGGTGCGGTCGTTGTGGACGATGAATCCGGAGTCGACCGGCACGATCCGGCCGTCGGGCATGGGTACTTGATGGGTGTGTGCGTGTCCGCCGAGCCGGTCGTCGGCCTCGAAGATCCTCACCTCGGCGTGCGGGGTGAGGATGTGTGCCGCGGTCAGTCCGGCGACGCCGCTGCCGATGACGGCGATGCGCCGTCGGGCAGCCTGCTGGGCCGAACTCCACGAGACCGGATCTGGATCTGACGTGGTCATGACCGTTGTTCGGTACCACTACCTGTTCGGATGGGTGATTCGCGCCGCTCCTCGAAGCTCACAGTGAGGTTCCGGCCATGTACTGATCGCTCGGCACGATCCGCGCGCCGAGCGGTAGCAGCGAGATCGGCACCATCTTGAAGCTCGCGATACCGAGCGGGATGCCGATGATGGTCAGGCACATCGCCAACCCGGTGGTGATGTGGCCGATCGCCAGCCAGATTCCGGCCACCAACAGCCAGATGATGTTGCCGATCAGCGACATCGCTCCGGCGGTCGGCTTGCGTTCGACGGTCCGCCCGAACGGCCACAACGCGTAGTTGGCCATCCGGAAGGAGGCGATGCCGAAGGGGATGGTGATGATCAGGATGCAGCAGATGATGCCGGCGGCGACGTAGCCGATCGCCATCCAGATTCCGCACAAGATGAGCCAGATGACATTCAGAACCGTACGCATAACTCCATTGTCCTCCACGATGTCCGATCCCGGCGTGAAGTCGGACATGACAGAACAGGGCCTTTGAACCCCATATTCGGCGCGGCGATGTCCGTACTCTGATGCGTGTGGACGACCCAGCACGCCGACGCCGTGAGGTGCTGTGGACGGTTGCCACCACGATCGTGCTGATTGTCCGGATGCTGAGTTCAATCGGGCTGGTGTTCCTGGTGATCGGCTGGGCCGTGGTGGCCGTGCGAACGTCGATCCTCAACGGGTTCCTGATTCCGGCGTTGATTTGCGGTGCCGCGTTGCTGCTGAGTACGTATCTGTACGGCTGGCTGCGGGCGCGCTATCCGCGTCGTAGCGGCTCGTAGCGGCTCGTAGCGGCTCGTAGCGCTCGGTGGCCGCCGAACCGTCGAGTGTGGGGGTTTCAGCTGGTGGGCGCGGTGCGGTTCATCAACGCGACGCCGATCGCGGTGGCCAGGCCGACGCCACCGAGGACCAGCGCGGCGTCGGCGATGCCCGACCAGTCGCGGTAGGTGGGCCGCACTCCGACGTAGACCAGCAGGGCGATCGCGGCGCCGGTTCCGGGCAGTGCCAGCAGGCTGGTTCCGATGATGCCGTCGTAGGTGCCGCCGGCGATCAGCGCGGCGAGTGCGGTCCAGGCCAGCGCCACCAGCACCGCGGCCATCACGTCGGAGGCGCGATGCCAGCCGGCGACCATCGTCGCGGCCGCGATCAGCATGACGGCGAAGGCACCGACGGGCACCACCACCAGACGCATTCGACGGGGGCTGACCAGCAGCAACGCGCCCAGACCTGCGGCGGCGACGGTGGTGTGGCCGCTCGGGAAACTGTTGGAGGCGTAGACGCCGTCGGTGAGGTCGGAGCGCTCGATGAGGAAGTGCTTGAGGATCTGCGTGGTGACGGTCGCGCCCACCATCGCCGTCACCGATGCGACCGCGAGGCGGCCCTTGCCTCGTGCCATCGCGACCGCGGCGCACACCAGCACCAGGACCACCGCACCGCCGGAGACGTACCCGAGCATTTGAAGCACCGAACGGTAGCCGGCGTCGGTGCCGTCGACGGCCAGCATGGCGCGTTCGTCGGCGCGCTGACCCACCCCGGTGTGCAGGGCGAACCACGCCAGCGCCACCAATCCGGCGACGCTGAGCACCAGGACCCCGGCGGCGACGGCGCGAATACCGGATCGCGCCGCGTCGGGGGTCGGTTGGTGCCGGAGGTCGAGCGCGGTCATGACCTCCACTGTGCCAAATGTGGCACGTCACAGCCCAACCGCGTCACATCCATCGGATACCTCAGAACTGAACCTGCGGGGGCTGCTGCTGACCCTCGGGTGCCCGGTAGAACTCGCGGGACTTGACTCCGGCGAAGCCGCTGAAGAACATCCACGGGATGGTCTGCACGAGGCTGTTGAGCCGTGACACGGCGTCGTTGTAGAACTGCCGGGCAAACGACAGTTTGTTCTCGGTGTCGGACAGTTCGTTCTGCAGCTGAATGAAGTTCGACGACGCCTTGAGATCTGGATAGTTCTCGGCCACCGCGAACAGTCGGCCGAGGGCACCGTCGAGGCGGGCGTCGGCGGCCGACTTCTGCTCGATGGTGCCGTTCTGGGCGGCCTGCGCGACGCCGGCCCGGGCCGCGGTGACCTCCTCGAACACCGAACGTTCGTGTGTGGCATAACCTTTCACGCTGTTGACCAGGTTCGGGATGAGATCGGCACGTCGGGTGAGCTGGACGTCGATGCCGCCAATGGCCTCCTGTGCGGCGATGTCTGCGCGGCGGAGCTTGTTGAAACCGGCGATGCCGAAGGCCGCGAGAGCGAGGGCGATCACCAGCACGATGATCAGGATGAGCAGCGCCATGGGTGGGCCTTTCTGATGGTTCTCGGGGTTGAATCGCTTGGGCGTAAATCGTTGTGGGACAGGGGGGTTCAGGTCGCAGCTGGTTCGTGTGGCGTCGGGCTCACCAGGAGCCACCGCCGCCCCCGCCGCCACCACCTCCGCCGCCGCCCCCGCCGGACGATGACGACGATTGGCTCGCCGAATACGCCGACAGCGACGACGACAGGCTGGACTCGAAACTGTCGATACCGCTTGAGCCGCCGAAGAGTCCGTGCGACGTCGAGCTCGAACCGCTGCTGTACCACAGCGGATCGGGCGGTTCGGTTCCCGTTGCGGTGCGGTACTTCTGGGCCCACCGGTCGGCGCATCCGAAAGCCACGGCATAGGGGATGTAGCTGGTGTACAGGTCACGGCGAGCGCTGAAGTCCAGACGCTCCTTGTTCGATGGCGTCGACAGCAGACGTTCGAATCCTCCTGCTCGGGACCAGATGTCGCGTCCGATCAGAGTGCGACGGGTGCCGACACCGCGAGTGTAGAGGCCGGCGCCGCCGATCACGCAAGCCGCGATCGGCAAGACCAGCAGCGAGAAGGGCGCCCACTGCGCCAGGAACAGTCCGCCGGCGGCCAGCAGTGCGAGGAATACCAGTGCGCGCCCGAAGTTTTCGCCGCGGCTGGTGGTGATGGCACCCGAGGATTTGGCCCAGGCTGTCGCCGAGCTGTCGGCGGCCCCGCTCGCGGCCTGCAGCGTCTTGCCGGCCTCGACCGACCCGTCGGCATGGAAACTGCCCCCGCCCGACGTGAGCCCGAGTGCGTCCGCGACGGCCCGCGTCGTCGCGTCGGTGCCGCGCCACTTCTCGGCGGTAGCGACCGAGGTGATGGTCCACGCATCTCCGTCACGGGCTAGGTTCACCAGACGTCGTTCGGCCATGTACAGCAGCGTCGCGGTCAATGCCTTCGACGGAACCGCCTCGTAGGCAACGAAATACGTCTGCACCGGACTCAGGCTCCGGTTGGCGTCGGCCGGATCGGCGGGTGGCTCGTACATCACCGGCAGCAGCGGTGCGGTTTCCCGGCTGCGCCACACCCAGGCTGCGCCGATCGCGCACGTGATCAGCGATACGAGCAGCAGCAGGATCGCGATCGGTAGGGATCGCCCGAGCAGCGGGTCGAGGACCGGACTCCACGGCAGAGTGGAGCGGTCGGGTGCCGCGGTGGGCAGATCGACTCGCGCGGTCACGCCGGTCGACGGGGGCAGCGCGCCGGTGGTGAAAGTGCGTGAGTTCGGGCCGTTCGCGGTCACCGTGCACGGCGTGTCGTCGCCGACAGTGCAGGTCACGCTGGTCGGTTCCGACGGCAGGTTGACGGTGGTGGTACTGCGCTGGATCGGCATCTGCCAGCCGTCGGCAACCACCCGCCACAGGAACGTCGACGTGCCGTGCCCGGACCAGCTCGTCGACTCCGCGCCGCCGGAGGACGTCGAGCCCGGGGCCAGCACGTCGTCGACGGTGTAGCGGATGGAGTAGGTGTGGCTGCCCGGCGAGAGGTAGTTGTCGGGGTCGCCGATCTTGGCCACCCGGAACCGTTTGCCCTTCTGCCAGCTGAGTTCGGAGCGGACCGGGCCGCCATCGAGGGTGACGGTGATGTCGTCGGGGAGGTAGCGGACGCCGGGATTGCCCGGGTCACTGACGTCCCAGAAGCGGAAGATGCCGTGCCGGCCCTCCGGGAAGTCGGCGGTGATGGTCTCGTTCGCGGTGAGTGTGCCGTCGGCGGTGACGTCGTAGGTGGCCCGGTAGTCGGTGACGGTGACCGGGTCGGAGGCGCCCGACGACGAACTCGAGAACAGCGACAGCGGCAGCGCCAGTCCGATCAGCGTGAGGATCAACGCGACCAACGACATCAGGACCTTCACGTCGGAAGCGTAAAGCATTTCGGCAGTGTGTAGGGCGGCATCTGTGCAGGTCGTCGCCCGTGTGAATGACCTTCGCTGTAGTGTGGGCAAACCGCCGGGCGGGCGGTGACGCCTGCGGCGGAATGCAAGCATTGTTGCCGATGTCACACTTCGCGCGGCACAATCGGACATGAGGAATACGACGGAGGGGCATATGAGCGACGCGTCAGCGCTGTCGACGCGCATCCGTCGTGCCTATGAAGATTTCTTGTCGGGGGTGACGCCGTCGTCGGACGCGGTTCGATCGATGGTCAGCGACTCCTGGAAGCGTTCGATCGACAAGGGCGTCGACCCGGGCGACACCGGGTCCTTGCAGTCGTCGGTGCCGCAGATGTCGGAGACCGAGTTCGCCGACTACCGCGCGGCCCACCCCATCACCTCGGTTCGTCCGCTGGTGCAGTCACTGATGCTCGACGACATCGCCGATACCGGCGTGGTGGTGGCGCTGACCGACCAGGTCGGGCGGTTGCTGTGGGTCGAGGGTGCCAGCGAGGCGCGCGACCGCGCCAGCCACATCAACTTCGTCGAGGGCTCCCTGTGGAGCGAGGATGTCGTCGGCACCAGCGCCCCCGGGTTGGCGCTCGCGGTGGACCGCGGTGTGCAGGTGGTGGGGCCCGAGCATTTCGCCGGCGCCGTGCAGGAATGGAGTTGTGCCGCCGCGCCGGTGCACGACCCGCTGACCGGCCACGTCCTCGGGGTCATTGACGTGACCGGTGGCCGTGAGGTGGCCGCGCCGTTCGCGCTCGCCGCGGTGCGGTCGGTGGTTGCCGCGGTGGAACGTGAATTGCAGTCACACGCAGTCGATTTGGCCAACCCGACGACGTTCGCCCGCGGGTCGACCGCGCAGACGCGGCTGACGGTGTTGGCCGACAACACCTATCGCTGGCATCGGGATGGGCAGGTCAGGACGCTGTCGCGTCGGCACGCGGAGATCCTGCTGCTGTTGCAGACCTACCCGGAGGGGCTCAACACCGAGCAGCTCGCGTTGATGCTGGCCGAGGACGGCATCGACCCGGTGACGGTTCGCGCCGAGATATCGAGGCTGCGAAGGGATCTCGGAAACGACGTGGTTCAGTCGCGGCCGTACCGGCTCACCGTCGACCTGGGTTCCGATGTCGCCGACCTGCGTGCCCGGTTGCGTGATGGTGGCGAATTGGGTTCGGTCATCGACGAATTGGGTCGCGGTGGCCTGCTGGCGGAGTCGTCGGCGCCCGGTGTGGTGGAGATCTTCGACGAGGTTCGCGAAGATGTCCGGTCGCGCGCCATCGCCGAGGGCGACGTCGCGGTGCTGCGCCGCTGGACGTCGTCGATTCACGGCCGCGACGACCTGGTGGCTTGGCGTCGACTCGAACACCGCCTGCCCGTCGGGCATCCCGACCGCGCGGTGGTGGGCGGACGAATCCGGCTGCTGGATAAGCGGTACGGCGTCTAAGGCTCGGCTGGTCTGTCGTTGACGGCCCTGGTTGGTGTGGGAAATGCGCCCGGGTGCGGGTAGCGGTTGACGTGGTGGTTTTGGTGCCGCGTTGCGGGGCGCTTTTCCTGTGGTTCGGCAGGGGTTTGGTGTGGGAAATGCGCCCGGGTGCGGGTAACTGTTGACGTGGTGGCTTTGGTGCCGCGCTGTAGGGTGCTTTTCCGACGCGCGGCCGGCACGGGGATATCCGGGCATCTGTGGAGAAGCTACTGAGGTATCCACAGACCCCCGCGATCGCGTCGAATCGTGCTCGCGGGCATCGAGTATGGCGGCATGAACTTCGACGAGCTCGTGACCGCGTATGGCGGCGTCGTGTCAACCGCGCAGTTACTGCGCACCGGGGAGAGTGAACGCGACATCGCCGAGGCTGTGTCGACCGGCATCCTTCGCAGACTTCGGCATGGTTGGTATGCCACCTCCGACGCCGACGAGCCGGTCGTCGGGGCGGTGGAGCGTGGCGGCGTGGCGTCGTGCCTGTTTGCTCTTCGACGGAGCAAGATCTGGGTTCCCGGCGAGGACGTTGATGAAATCCATTCGCGCGTAACCCGTTACGGGCAGAGAAGGCACGGCAACGAGTGCCGTAGGTACGGCAGACCGACGCCTCCCGATGGTGCTGTCGACGATATCGCGACGTCGTTGCAGTATGCGGCGCGATGCCTCGACGACGAGGGCTTCATCGTCGTCTGCGACTCGATCGCGAACAAGCGGTTGATGACTCTGGACGAGATCGAACGGCAGTTTGCCCACGCGCCTCGTCGAATACTGTCGCTGATCCAACAGTGCGATGCGCGAGCGGACTCGGGCATCGAGACGATGGTCCGGAAAAGGTTGCGCGGCGAGGGATTCAAGGTCACGCCGCAGTACAAGGTGGCCGAAGGACTTCACGCCGACCTTCTGGTGGGAGAGCGGTTGGCTCTCGAGATCGATGGTCGGGCGTACCACGTGGAGGAAGGCAACTATGAATACGACCGCTGGCGCGACCGCCAGTACCTGAAGCGAGGAGTAATCCCGTCGCACCTCAGCTACCAGCAGGTGGTGTATCACTGGCCGGCAACCTTCTCGGATATCCAGGCGATCTGCAAGACCCGGCTACACCGGGATCGTCGGGCGATGGAGGCGCTGCGCAGGCTGCGGGCCGGCGCCGGCCAAGAGGATTTGGGTCCGGACTTCATGCTGGGGGATGACCCGCCCTGGTGAATGGGTGATCGCTAATTCGCGGTGTGCTGTGGGAAAAGCGCCCATCAGTGAGTCGCCATTGACGTGGCGGTTCTGCCGGCCCGCTGCGGGGCGCTTTTCCTATGGTTCGGCAGGGATTTGGTGTGGGAAATGCGCCCGGGTGCGGGTAGCGGTTGACGTGGTGGCTTCGGCGCCTCGCTGCGGGGCGCTATTCCGACGCCCGGTCCGACGCCCGGTCCGGCACCTTGGCCCGGCACCCGAGAGAACCCCGCAGTCCGACGACGGCCCAGCGAACCGCCCGCATCGCTCTGACCAGCGTGTTCGCGACGTTGCAACCTTACGTACGTCTGTGCAACGTACGTGCAACCAAGCCGCCCCTAACGTGTGCAACAGATCACATCAACCACCCCGAGTGGCGTGTGACAACACAGACACACCAGAGAACACGCACTACAGAGGAGCGAGACAGTGGCTGTTTACGCGAAGCCCGGCACATCCGGTTCGGTCATGAGCTTTGAATCCCGGTACGACAACTGGATCGGCGGCCAGTGGACGCCCCCGGTCAAGGGTCAGTACTTCGAGAATCCGTCACCGGTCGACGGCAAGACGTTCTGCGAGGTCGCACGCTCGACCGCCGAGGACATCGACCTCGCCCTTGACGCCGCACACAAGGCCGCGCCGCAGTGGGGCAAGCTGGCCGTCGCCGAGCGCTCGCTGATCCTGCTGCGCATCGCCGACCGCATGGAGGAGAACCTCGAGAAGATCGCCGTCGCCGAGACCTGGGACAACGGCAAGGCCGTCCGCGAGACCCTGGCCGCCGACATCCCGCTGGCCATCGACCACTTCCGCTACTTCGCCGGCGCACTGCGCGCCCAGGAGGGCTCGATCTCGGAGGTCGACGAGGACACCGTCGCCTACCACTTCCACGAGCCGCTCGGCGTTGTCGGACAGATCATTCCGTGGAACTTCCCGATCCTGATGGCCGTCTGGAAGCTCGCGCCGGCCCTGGCCGCGGGCAACGCGGTGGTACTCAAGCCCGCTGAGCAGACCCCGGCGTCGATCCTGTACTTGATGAGCCTCATCGCCGACCTGCTGCCGGCCGGAGTTCTCAACATCGTCAACGGCTTCGGCGTCGAGGCGGGCAAGCCGCTCGCGTCGAGCAACCGCATCCGCAAGATCGCCTTCACCGGTGAGACCACCACCGGCCGCCTGATCATGCAGTACGCCTCGGAGAACCTGATCCCGGTCACCCTGGAGCTGGGCGGCAAGAGCCCCAACATCTTCTTCGACGACGTCACCGCCAAGGACGACGGCTTCCTCGACCGGGCACTCGAAGGCTTCACGATGTTCGCGCTCAACCAGGGCGAGGTCTGCACCTGCCCGAGCCGTGCGCTCATCCAGGAGAACATCTACGACGACTTCATCGGTCGCGCCGTGGAGCGCGTCAAGAAGATCAAGCAGGGCAACCCGCTCGACACCGAGACCATGATGGGTGCGCAGGCGTCGAACGATCAGTTCGAGAAGATCAGCTCGTACCTGGCCATCGGCAAGGAGGAGGGCGCCAAGGTGCTCGTCGGTGGCGAGGCCGCTCACCTCGACGGTGACCTGGCCGGCGGCTTCTACATCCAGCCGACGGTCTTCGCCGGCGACAACAAGATGCGCATCTTCCAGGAGGAGATCTTCGGACCGGTTCTCGCGGTCACCACGTTCTCCGACTACGCCGACGCCATCCACGTCGCCAACGACACCCTCTACGGACTCGGTGCCGGCGTGTGGACCCGCGACGGCGCGACCGCCTACCGTGCGGGCCGCGAAATCCAGGCCGGCCGAGTGTGGACCAACACCTACCACGACTACCCGGCGCACGCGGCCTTCGGTGGCTACAAGCAGTCCGGTATCGGTCGCGAGACACACCTGATGATGCTCGAGCACTATCAGCAGACGAAGAACCTGCTGGTCGGTTACGCTCAGAATGCCAAGGGCTTCTTCTGAGTAGGGATCGACGATGACCACCGAACAGAACATTCCTGATCGGGTGGTCGCCACAGACGCCGCCGTGCAGCTCCTGACGAAGTTAACGGAGCTGCACGGCGGTCTCATGATCCACCAGTCCGGTGGATGCTGTGACGGCTCTGCCCCGATGTGTTACCCCGTGGGCGAGTACCGGGTCGGGCAGCGCGACGTCCTCGTGGGAACAATCGAACTGGCACAACCACTTCCGGACGTCCGTGTCTGGATCAACGGCGACCAGTTCGAACTGTGGAAGCACACCCAACTGATCCTCGACGTCGTACCCGGCCGTGGTGCCGGGTTCAGCCTCGAGGCACCGGAAGGCGTCCGATTCCTTTCGCGGGCACGAGCTTTCACCGACGAGGAGAACGCGACGCTGGCGGCCAACCCGCCGTTGACGGGGGCGACCGCCGGGATCTGAGCCCGGCCGGCCAGGCCCATATGAGCCATCCCCCGAACAGGTGAATATGGTCCTCGGCCGGTCGATGCGCGAGTGCAGTGCACTAGATTGTCGTCGTGCGTATTCCTCGATGGCGGGCCACGGCGGCACCGTGGCTGATCGGTTGTGTCGTGGCAGTGGCCGCGAGCGGATGTTCGATCGGTGCTGTCGGGCAGGATAATTCGGCACCGCCGAGTGTTCCCAAGCCAACCATCCTCATGCCGCTCAGATCCAGCCAGACAACGCCGTCGGAACCGTCGGCACCGTTTCGCGTCAACGTCGACGGCGTGGGAAGCGAGTCCGGTTTCCGTGCGGAGAGTGTCCTGAAATGGGCCGGCGACGTGAACAACCGCGATGTGGCGACGCTGACCCGAAAGTGCTGGACGTGGCCGGAATCCTATATCCGACAGCGGTATCTGGGCACCGGTGATCGCCTGGCGCAAGCAATGACACAACAGCCACAGCCGGCGCAGGCCGGTTACCTTTGGGGTTCGATGGCCGGTGACCATGTCCAGGTGTCGTGGGCAGAGGGTAAGTCCGACTATGCCTGCCCCAAGGTTTCCTATCCGGCCTACCGGACAATCCCGACGACTACATCGCCTACCGGGTGAAGCGACTGATCCTGCGGGAGCAAGGCCGACCGGTGAGCCCGTACGACACCGAAAGCAACTACTTCACACGGTGCGGGTACGAGCGGCGCGAACTCAACAATGTTGCTGCGGGAGATCCGAATTCGATTCGGGTAGCGTCGGCGGGGGACAGTCGCTGGACGGTGACCGCCGGCACGGTCACCTTCACCCTGCGTGCGGAGAACGGGGAGCCCTGCGTCGTCTCGGCGGGGTAGTCCGGGCGCCTCTGTGGGCGCTTGATCGCGACTTCATTCAAGCGAGGGAGCCGTCCACCGTAGCTAACTGAGAGTGAAAACTGTTGAGCACGAGCCGCTTCCACCAATGATGTAGGGCGTCACGTCAACACCCAGAGGCGTCGCACGATATCCTGTGACGCACACATTCCAAGTCTGGCTACTGCCTACAACGTCGGACCGGAGGTCGGCGGCAGAAATTGCGCTCCAGCTGACGTCTACGTCGTCGACTCCTGTGACGTTGACTGAAACCGGTGCGACGGTCGCGCTGCCGACGTGCGTCGGCGTCAGCGCAGGGCGTTGTGTGGCAATAGGAACGCGTGGGGTTTGCTGCACTGTTGCAGGAAGCGTCGTATCCACAGCAGGGTTTGTGGCTGCAGGCGCTGCTTGTGGGTCGGCATGGTCACCTGGTGCTGCAGTCGTACCGGTAGGGCCCGATTCGCGAGCGGTTGCGGAACCCGAATCAGCGCCATCGGCGCCCGACTCAGGAGCAGCGGCTACGTTGCCGGGCAGAGAATGACCTGGGTCGGGTGGTGACGAGGTCGGGGTTTGTCCCGGTGGTCCGAAGCCGGGAATGCGCCATTCATCGATGCCAGTCCACGCGAAGACCAGGGCAAGCAGTGCCCCGAAAACCGCGACTATCAGCCAGTGTGGTTCATCCTTCAGTTTCTTCATGCGCCCCCGCCCGGAGTACTCAAGATAGGGCGAGCGTACTGGCATCCCTACCTCGAAGTATGGGGGCTCACCCTGCGTGCGGAGAACGGGGAGCCCTGCGTCGTCTCGGCGGGGTAGTCCGGGCGGGCTAGGGTGTGTCGGTCGACATGTCACCCGTCGCGGGCACGCCGTCGGCGAGCGCGTAGCGCAGATACACCGTGCCCGTGCGGCAAACCTGCGGCGGTTCAAGCAGTTCCAGGTTCGCCGGGATGGTGCCCTCGGCGAACACCCGCTTCCCGGTACCGAGCAGAATCGGATGCACCCATAGGTCGAGGCGGTCGAAAAGCCGTTCACTCAAGAGGGTTTGGACGAGGTTCAGACTTCCCACCACGGTCACGTGCTCGTGTCGGTTGCGAATCTCGTCGATTGCGGTCGGCAGGTCCGGGCCCAGATACGACGAGTGCGCCCAGGCCAGCTCCCCTTGGTTGCGGGAGGCCACATACTTGGGAATCCGGTTGAAGAGCTCGGCGAAGTAGTCGTCTTGGTGCGGCCAGTAGTCGGCGAAGATGTCGTAGGTTCGACGCCCGAGCAGCAATGCGTCGGTGTCGGCGTAGGCGGCGGCGACCTGTGCGCCGGCGGTCTCGTTCAGCAACGGGGCCTGCCATCCGCCGAACGAGAAGTCCTCTGGGTCCTCGTCGGGCGCGCCCGGCGACTGGCCGACCAGGTCAAGTGTGCTGAACAGTTCAATCTGGATGATGCCCATGGTGCTCTCCCGGGGTGGTGTGTTCCGTCGTCGGAGAGGCAGACTAGGCGGGCGCCGGAGAATCATCGTCGACCGACAACAGCACTGCGGGCCTCCCCCGTCGGAAGGCCCGCAGTGCTCGTCACTCTGATGCACCCGAGGGTCGGTTCACCAGAGGTCCGGTTCACCAGAGGTCGTAGCCGGCGTTGACATTCGGCGAACCGGTGTTGACCTGGGTGTTGATCCAGTACGGCCCGGAGCCGTTACCGAAGACCGATGTCGATCCGGTGTTGGTGCCCCACGGTCCCTGAGCCATCGAGTAGTTGGCGGTCGGACCGAATACGCCGACCTGATAGCCGACGTCGGTGTTCAGGGAGCGGCCGAAGGGAGCGGTCGCCACCACGGTCTCGCTGGCGTGAGGTGCCAGCATCTGCTGCGGTGCGTTGACGAACTGGCCGTCGGTGTACTCGGTGCGCAGCCACTCGAATCGGTTGGTGTGGTTGGTGATCGTCATCGCGACGGTGGGCTGTCCGTGATGGGTGACCGGCAGCGTGCCGGCGTTGGCGGCTCCGGTCGCGGCGAATCCGATGCCGGTGACAACAGCGGCGGCAGCGACGGCGGCGGTGATCCGACGGGTCTTGGTGTTCATGGTGTGCTCCTTGGTGGTGGGCCGGAGCGCTGCTCGTTCCGGCGACACCAATGACTTTGCCGCGGATCGGGCGCCGACAAACCCCGCCGACCGGTGGATTGACCGGGGGAATCCGATGTCCCCCGATCGGTGGATGCGTCAGCGATTGGTGACGCGTCCGGCCGTCGGGTCGGGGGCGGGTAGCTGGGTGATCGGGACCTCGGCGATCGCCACGGTCCCGCCGGCCGGGCGTCGTGACACGGTCAACGTGCCACCCTGCTGCTCAAGGCGCACCCGACGCGACACCAGTCCGATGTGCCCCTCGGCGACGCGGTCCTCGAGATCGCCGTCGTCGACGCCCCGTCCGTCGTCGACGACCACCACCCGGGCCAGCCCGTCGTCGCATTCGATCGTCAGATCCACCGACCGCGCGTCGGCGTGTTTGACGACGTTGGTCAGCAACTCGCGTGCGGTGGCGAACAACATCGGGTCCGACGAGGTGCGCAGTTCGGTCGGCCATCCGGCGGTGTCGACCGAGATCGACAACGACGTCCGACGCTCGATCGAGTCGGCCAGATCGGTCAATGCCGCTGCCAGACCGGCAGATTCGAGCACCGCCGGATGAAGCTCGCCGAGCGTGGACCGAAGCAACCGACTCGCTTCCCGCAAGGCTTCGTCGACGCGCCGCCCGGCCTCGGGATCGGAACCGTCCCGGACGGCGTCGAGTTCCTGGCGGGCCGCGAGCACATACTGCAGCGCACCGTCGTGCAGCTGTTCGGCAAGCTCACGCCGCTCGCGTTCCTCGATGCGCACCGTCTCGTCGAGGAGCTGAGCACGTTGTGCCGCAAGGGAACCGATCGTGGAGACCCGGGAACGCTGTACCGTCGACAACAGCACGCTACCGAGGGCCAGCGTCGCGATCACCAGTGTCCGCATCGCGATCAACGACCACGGCTCGCCGTTCGGTCCACGCGCCAGAGCACTGGAGATGAAGTACACGATGACCGTCGGCACCACCACCGCGGCACTGACCCTCGGCCGCAGCTGGGTGGCGGCGATCATCGGGACGATCGCGAATCCGTTCACCAAAACATCAGTGGACCAACTGATGTCATCGGATCGGCTCGCCACCGCGATCAGCACCACCAGGACCGCCAGATCGATAAACAGTGCCAGCCAGGCGAATCGGATCATGCCGATCCGGATTCGTGGCGAGATCGCCAGCCCGGCAAGGCACCAGAGCGCGTAGACAGCGGCGGTGACCATGCAGAACGTGGCGCCATATGCCGGCGGATCGAACAGCAGTGTCGCGACGATGAACACCGCGAGCAGCATCCGCAGCACCACCTGAACACGAATGCCGCGGAACGCGTGATCGACCAGGATCTCGGAGATGTGCGGCTCGTCGATCAGCTCGGTCAACGCGAGGGTGCGTTGCTTCTTTGACGAGACCATCACTTGACCGAACCGCTAGGTGACCACATTGCTGTTGCGCCGATTCGCTATTCGACCAAGCCGCGACGCATCGCCTCGGCCACCGCCGCCGCGCGATCGGAGACGCCCAGCTTCTCGTAGAGGCGTTGCGTGTGGGTCTTCACCGTCGCCGCACCGATGTAGAGCTCGGCGGCCACCTGCGGGATCGACAGTCCCCGAGCGAAACCCGCCAGCACTTGGCGTTCCCGTTCGCTCAGCGCAGGCGCGGATGAATCCGAATGCGCCCGGATCTCACCGATCAGACCTGCGGTCAGCTCCGGCGGTACCACCGTCTCGCCCTTGGCAATTCGGGTGACCGCCGACACGATGTCATCGCGCCCGGACTCCTTGCTGAGGTAGCCCGACGCTCCCTTCTCCAAGGCGGAGAACACGATCGGGGCGTCGGTCACGGCCGAGAGCAACAGCACCTTCGTCGGCAGCTGGTCGCGCGTCACCGCATGTACGACGTCGACGCCGGTCATGCCGGGCATCTGATAATCGACCACCGCGACATCGGGTTTGGTCTGCCGAATCAGTTCGAGTCCCGACGCGCCGTCTCCGGCGTCGCCGAGGACGCGGATGCGGCCGCTCTGGGACAGGCCCCGCGACACCCCGTCCCGAAAGAACGGATGATCGTCGACGATGACGACTGTGACCAGGGATTCCACGAGTTCAGAATAGGCGACTGCGCTGTGTGCGGTGCGCATCATGCGACATGAGCTAATGAGCCTCGTCAGCAGACACCAAGAAAGTACAGTGAGGCAAGGTCGGAATCCGACATCCCGCAGAGGAGTATCAGTTGACAAGCCAACCCCAGTACGAAGCGGGCTATGCGGCGCCGGTGAAGCGCCCGTTCAGCGTTACGCTCTTGGTGATCTTGACCTGGATCTCCGCGATTCTCGGCGTGCTCTCCGGCATCCTCCTGCTCATCATCTCGTTCACCGGCGACTCCGACTACATCTCCGGCGAGCTCGGCGTCGGTACCGCCAACGCCGCCAACATCCTGCGGGTCCTGGGGGCGGTGTACATCGTCGTCGGCCTGATCACTGCGCTTATCGCGTCGAAGCTGGCTGCCGGAAGTAATGGCGCGCGAATCTTCCTGACCGTCCTGGAGATCATCACGATCATCTCGTCGGTTGTGGCGATTACGCAGGGCGACAACTCTGTTGAGACGTCCAGCCCGATTCCGTCGCTGATCATTTCCGCGATCATCCTTGTCCTGCTGTGGAACTCGAAGGCGTCGGCATTCTTCCATCAACCACGACGCTGACCCGCTAGGGAGATCGGCGTGACCTCCTGGTTCCACGACGCGATCGTCGCACCCGGGCGGCTACCGCTGTTCTTCCTCCTGGTCGCCTTTGTGCTGACCTTTGCCTTCATCCGGTTCAGCGTGCGAATGATCCGGGCCGAAGTCAGTTGGTGGCCAGGCAATGTCACGCCCGGCGGCGTGCACGTGCATCACGAGTTCTTCGGATTCATCGCGATGCTGATCGCCGGTTTCTTCTTCGTCGCTCTTGCCAACTTCCACACGCCGATCGCCAATTGTGTTCTCGCGGCACTGTTCGGGATCGGGGCCGCGCTGGTCCTCGATGAGTTCGCGTTGATTCTGCATCTGCGCGACGTCTACTGGGAAGAGGAGGGGCGCTCGTCGATCGACGCCGTATTCGTCGCGGTCGCGGTCGGGTTGCTGTTCCTGATGGGCCTACGGCCGCTGGAGTTCTCCGAGGCGATGTCGGAACTCCAATCGTCCAACGACGTCGCGACGCGGATCACGGTGGTTCTCAGCATCGCCATCAATGTGGTGCTCGCCATCATCACTCTGCTCAAGGGCAAGCTGTGGACCGGGCTGATCGGCATGTTCATTCCGGTGTTGCTGCTCGTCGGAGCGATTCGGATCGCCCGCCCACGGTCACCGTGGGCGCGGTGGCGCTACGTCGAACATCCTGGGAAGCAAGCGAAATCGGCGGAGCGGGAACGTCGGTATCGCGAACCGTTGATGCGATGGAAAGTGGTGGCCCAGGAAGCGGTCGCCGGCCGATTCGGGGTGCCCGACACGGTCGCCCCCGCCGTCGTCGACCCGGCCGTCGGGTTCTCGGAACGAAAGGCGCCCAACCGGATTGCGTCGGCGATCAGGTGGCGCCGGACCCGACGGCAACTGGTTCACAAACCGCCCTGGCGACTGGCATTCATCGCGGTGTCGTTGGCGATAGTGGCGGGCATCGTCGCATCGGTCGTCGACGACGACTTCGGCACCCGCCGACTGAATCCGGGAGCCACCGCCACGTTGCTCGGTGTGATCGCCGGCGCCATGGCCACGTTGACCGGTCTGGTGTTCACCGCGATCACCCTCGCCATGCAGTTCGGGGCGTCGCAGATCTCGGTGCGGGTGATCCCGCTGTTGCAGAACGACAAGGTGATGCGGTGGTCGATCGCGGTATTCTTGTCGACGTTCGTGTTCACCGTGCTGGTTGCCGTCGACCTCGCCACGTCGGATAGCAACGACGGGGCGCCGGGGATATCCACTGCGATCGCCATCGTGATGACGTTGATCAGCGCATTCATGTTGGTACTGGTGATCGGCCGGGTGGGCAGTGTCCTGAACTCGTCGCAGTTGCTGCGGTGGGTGGAATCGCAGGGCCGGATCGCCATCCGCCGCAACTATCCCGACGAGCCATCACCCGCGGGCTCACGGCGCACTGACGGGGATCGGGTGCTGGCGGTCGAGGCCGACGCCGATCCCGAAGCCGACGCGCCGGCGGCCAGTATGCGTATCACCGTGCGGGACAGGCCAACACATGGCCGAGTCCTGCTGGCGATGAACCTGATGGGTATCCAGCGGCTCGCCATCCGATGGAATGTGCGGATCGACGTGCTGGTCGGGATCGGCGACCACATCCCGCAGAACGCGGCAGTCTTCGAGATCCACGGTGATCCGCGCTCGGTGCGACCGCCACAGTTGTTGGCCTGCTTACTGTTCGGCGACACGCATCGGCCTGAGGTGAGTCCTGCCGCTGCGTTGCAGACGATCTCCGACATCGCGCTCAAGGCGCTCTCGCCGGCCATCAACGACCCGAGCCGCGCAGTCCAGGCGATCGACCACATCGAGAACATGCTCTCGATGCTGGCGCCGCGCATGCTTCTCGACGAGCAGTCCGCGGAGTTGGACCTGATCCGCGGATATCGGCGCAGCTGGGCCGATTTCGTCTCCATCGGTACCGATCAGCTCCGCGAGTACGGCGCCGACTCGATCCAGGTGCAGCGTCGACTCCGCGCGCTGTTGGAGAACCTCATCGAACAATGCCCGCCGGAGCAACACCCGCCGCTGACCGAGCGGATCGATGCTCTCGATGCCGAGATCGTGCGGCACTGGCACAACCCGCTCGACCGCCGGCTGGCGAGTGCATCCGATGTGCAGGGACTCGGTTCGGAGTCGGGGAGGAGCCGCGTCGGACGACTGGCCATCAACCCGACAGCAGAACGCGGGCCGTCGGAATCCGACGACCCGCGTTCACCGCGCTAAGACGACGCGCGTGCGTCGAGTGCGATCTACTTCTTGCCGCCCAGAATCGAGCCCAGGATGCTGCCGAGCGCGCCGCCCGGCGATGCCGCGCCGCTACCGGCCTGACCACCGAGGACCGAGCCGAGGATGTTGCCCAGGCCGCCGGCGCCACCGCCACCGAGGGCCGAGCCCAGGATGCTGCCGAGGTCGCCCGCTCCGCCGCCGGAAGCAGCGGCCTGGCCGGCGCCGGCCTTCTTGGTGATCTGCGAGACGATGAAGCTCATCACGATCGGTGCCAGGATCGGAAGCATCTTCTTGATGAGGCCCTGGTCGACGCCGGCGACCGGAACCTGATTGCTCAGGGCTGCGGCGACGTCGTCGGTCTTGTCGCCGAAGAGGTGCGAAACGATCTTGGAGCCGTCTTCGGTGTCGACCTGCTTGATGTCGATCGTTCCGGTGGCGAGATCGTTCTCGTGCTGGGTCAGCGCCGAGGCCAGGCTCTGTGCGGCATCGTCGGAGGATTCCGCCTGTTGCTGCAATCCGCCGACGAGAGCGGGCAGCACCTGGGACACCGCTGCCGATGCGGTCTGCTCGTCGACGCCGAGCTGTCCGGCGATCTCGGCGATCGGCAACCGTCCGAGCAGATCATCGATTTCTGACATGAGATTTCCTTTCCTGTACGGATACGTCCATGACAATAGAACTGTGCGGAGCAGTTGTGGACACTTTGACCACCACGCCGTGTCACGACCCCGCGACACGCCGCACAACCGCTGGCCTGCGCGGTCACCGACGATGTGGTAGCCGGATTTCAGTAGTGGGTACCCCGCGTGAGAAAATATCCGACAATGCTGATGAGCAGGTGGCGTCGAGGGGCCCAGAACGGGTTTTTCCGACGCCGTCAGCAACGACGCTGACAATCGACACCGCCGCGTGATCGCCGGATCTGACCTGGTCAGCCCCAATAATGGGCAGATCCGACAACTGCGACGAGCGGCCGAGTGTCCCCCAGACATCGAGGTTGTGATCGGTGCGCAGCGGCGCGCACGACAGTGAGGCGAATATGAAGCATGCCCCGGGCCCGGTCGGGCTCTACGACCCAGCCAACGAGCACGACGCGTGCGGCGTCGCCTTTGTTGTCGACATGCATGGTCGGGCAAGCCGCGACATCGTGGACAAGGCGATCACCGCGCTGGTCAATCTCGAGCACCGTGGCGCAGCCGGAGCCGAGCCGAACACCGGCGACGGCGCGGGCATCATGATTCAGGTTCCCGACCGCTTCCTGCGTGAGGTCGTCGACTTCGAGCTGCCCGCGAAGGGCCGCTACGCCACCGGCATCGCATTCCTGCCGCAGGGCTCCGAAGACGCCCGGCTGGCGTGTGAGGGCGTCGAGAAGATCGTCGAGGCCGAGGGTCTGACGATGCTCGGCTGGCGTGACGTGCCGACCAACGAAACGTCGTTGGGGGCCTTGGCACGTGACGCGATGCCGACCTTCCGGCAGGTCTTCTTCTCGCTCGCCGGTAGCTCGTCGGGCGACGACGCCGACATGGAGCTCGAGCGACGGGCCTTCGTGGTGCGCAAGCGCGTTCAGGCGGAGCTGGGCACCAAGGGTGCCGGCCAGGACGGACCGGGCCGCGAGACGGTCTACTTCCCGAGCCTGTCGGGCCAGACCTTCGTCTACAAGGGCATGCTGACCACGCCGCAGCTGCGCGAGTTCTACCTCGATCTGCAGGATTCGCGCGTCGAGAGCGCACTGGGTCTGGTGCATTCGCGGTTCTCCACCAACACATTCCCGTCGTGGCCGCTGGCCCACCCGTTCCGTCGGGTCGCGCACAACGGTGAGATCAACACCGTCACCGGCAACGAGAACTGGATGCGCGCCCGCGAGGCGCTGATCGACGCCAGCGTCTTCGCCGCCGGGGACTCCTCGGCCGACGAGGTCGCGGAGAAGATCTTCCCGGTCTGCAGCCCCGGAGCCTCCGACACCGCACGGTTCGACGAGGTGCTCGAACTGCTGCATCTCGGTGGCCGCAGCCTGCCGCACGCGGTGCTGATGATGATCCCCGAGGCGTGGGAACGTCACGAGTCGATGAAGCCCGAGCACCGGGCGTTCTACGCCTACCACGCGGCACTGATGGAGCCGTGGGACGGACCGGCGTCGGTGTGCTTCACCGACGGCACCGTCGTGGGTGCGGTGCTCGACCGTAATGGCTTGCGCCCCAGCCGGATCTGGGTCACCAAGGACGGCCTCGTGGTGATGGCCTCGGAGGTCGGTGTCCTCGACATCGACCACGCCGACGTGGTGCAGAAGCTGCGTCTGCAGCCGGGCCGGATGTTCCTGGTGGACACCGCCGCCGGACGCATCGTCGACGATGAGGAGATCAAGGACGAGCTCGCTGCCGAGCACCCGTACGCGGAGTGGCTCGACAAGGGCCTCGTGCACATCGACCACGTCAAGGAACTGCCGCACGAGCACATGCCCCACGATCGGGTTGCGTTGCGCCAGCAGGTATTCGGCTACACCGACGAGGAACTGAACCTGCTCGTCGCGCCGATGGCCAAGACCGGCGCCGAGGCAATCGGTTCGATGGGCACCGACACTCCGATCGCCGTCCTCTCGGCGCGCCCGCGGATGCTGTTCGACTACTTCCAGCAGTTGTTCGCGCAGGTGACCAACCCGCCGCTGGACGCCATCCGGGAAGAGGTGGTGACCAGCCTCGGCGGCACCATCGGACCCGAGGCCGACCTGCTCAACCCGCAGCCGGGTTCCTGCCGGCAGATCCTGCTGCCGGAACCGGTGCTGGACAACGACGCTCTGGCCAAGCTGGTCAAGATCAACGAGGATCCGGCCCTGCCGGACTTCCGCAGCGTGCACATCCACGGCCTCTATCCGGTCGCCGAGGGCGGCGCCGGACTGCGTGCCGCGCTCGACGCGGTCCGTGCCAAGGTCAGCGCCGCGATCGCCGACGGCGTGAACCTGATCATCTTGTCCGACCGCGAATCCGACGAGACCCTGGCACCGATCCCGTCGCTGCTGCTGACCTCGGCGGTCCATCACCACCTGGTGCGCGAACGTCAGCGCACCCGCGTGGGTCTGGTCGTCGAGTCCGGCGACTGCCGCGAGGTGCACCACGTGGCCGCACTCGTGGGATTCGGTGCGGCAGCGGTCAATCCGTACATGGCCTTCGAGTCGATCGAGGACATGGCCGAACGCGGCGTGCTGGGTGACATCGATTTCGCCACCGCGCGCAAGAACTACATCAAGGCGGCCGGCAAGGGCGTGCTCAAGGTGATGAGCAAGATGGGCATCTCCACGCTCGCCTCCTACACCGGTGCCCAGCTCTTCCAGGTGATCGGACTGTCGCAGGCCATCGTCGACGAGTACTTCGCCGGCATGAACAGCCAGCTCGGCGGGATCGGACTCGACGAGATCGCCGCCGACGTCGCCCGACGCCACGCGTTGGCGTTCAGCGAACGCCCCAGCGAGCGCGCGTACCGCGAACTCGAGATCGGTGGCGAATACCAGTGGCGGCGTGAGGGTGAGTACCACCTGTTCAACCCGGACACGGTGTTCAAGCTCCAGCACGCCACCCGCACCGGCCAGTACCAGGTGTTCAAGGAATACACCAAGCTCGTCGACGACCAGTCGACCCGCATGGCTTCGCTGCGTGGACTTTTCGACTTCAACTTCGGTGACCGCGACCCCATCCCGATCGATCGGGTGGAGCCGGCCAGTGAGATCGTCAAGCGGTTCTCCACCGGCGCGATGAGCTTCGGGTCGATCTCCGCCGAGGCCCACGAGACCCTGGCCATCGCCATGAATCGCCTCGGTGGTCGGTCCAATTCCGGTGAGGGCGGCGAGGATCCGCGCCGTTTCCATCACGACGAGAACGGCGACTGGCGTCGTAGTGCGATCAAGCAGGTGGCGTCGGGCCGATTCGGTGTCACCTCGCACTACCTCACCAACTGCACAGACATCCAGATCAAGATGGCTCAGGGCGCGAAACCCGGTGAGGGCGGCCAGCTTCCGCCGCACAAGGTCTACCCGTGGGTGGCCGAGGTCCGTGGCTCGACGCCCGGCGTGGGACTCATCTCGCCGCCGCCGCACCACGACATCTACTCCATCGAGGATCTCGCTCAGCTGATCCACGACCTGAAGAACGCCAACCCGCAGGCCCGCATCCACGTGAAGCTGGTCAGCGAGGTCGGCGTCGGCACCGTCGCCGCGGGTGTGTCCAAGGCGCACGCCGACGTCGTCCTCATCTCCGGTCACGACGGCGGCACCGGTGCCACCCCGTTGACGTCGATGAAGCATGCCGGCGCGCCATGGGAGATCGGTCTGGCCGAGACGCAGCAGACGTTGCTGCTCAACGGTCTTCGCGATCGGATCGTGGTGCAGGTCGACGGTCAGCTCAAGACCGGTCGCGACGTCGTCGTGGCCGCGTTGCTGGGTGCCGAGGAGTTCGGCTTCGCGACCGCACCGCTGGTGGTGTCGGGTTGCGTCATGATGCGTGTCTGTCACCTCGACACCTGCCCGGTGGGTGTGGCCACCCAGAATCCGCTGCTGCGTGAGCGTTTCAACGGCAAGCCGGAGTTCGTGGAGAACTTCTTCATGTTCATCGCCGAGGAGGTGCGTGAGCTGTTGGCACGCCTCGGATTCCGCACCCTGCAGGAGGCCGTCGGACATGTCGAGGCACTCGATACCGCCAAGGCGCTCGATCATTGGCGTTCGGCCAAGGCCGGTAAGCTCGACCTGTCGTCGATCCTGACCATCCCCGAGTCGCCGTTCATGAACCAGGATCTGTACTGCTCCGGCGTGCAGGATCATGCGCTGGACAAGGCACTCGATCAGCAGCTGATCGCGCAGAGTCGCGAGGCGATCGATCACGGCACCAAGGTGAACTTCACGTCGAAGATCACCAACGTCAACCGCACGGTCGGCACCATGCTGGGCCACGAGGTCACCAAGGTCTATGGCGCCCAAGGACTTCCCGAGGGCACCATCAGCATCGACTTCACCGGTTCGGCCGGCAACAGCTTCGGTGCCTTTGTGCCCAAGGGCGTCACGCTGCGCCTGGAGGGTGACGCCAACGACTTCGTCGGCAAGGGACTCTCCGGTGGCCGCCTGGTGGTTCGTCCGTCGCGCAATGCCCCCGAGGGCTTTGTCGCCGAGGACAACATCATCGCCGGCAACGTCATCGGTTTCGGTGGCACCGCCGGCAAGATCTTCCTGCGCGGCGTTGTGGGAGAACGGTTCTGCGTTCGCAACTCGGGTGTGACCGCCGTCGTCGAAGGCGTGGGCGATCACGGCTGCGAGTACATGACCGGCGGACGTGTGGTGGTGCTCGGTGATACCGGACGCAACTTCGCGGCCGGTATGTCGGGTGGCATGGCGTATGTCTACGACCCGCAGGGCAAGCTGCCGAGCAACCTCAACAGCGAGCTGGTCGACATCTCCGAACTCGACGACGAAGACATCGAGTTCCTGGCCGGCATCCTCGCCGAGCATCGCGCGGAGACCGAATCACCGGTGGCCGCAGCGATTCTCAAGGAGTGGGAGTCGACGCAGCAGCAGTTCGCGAAGGTCATGCCGCGCGATTACAAACGAGTTCTCGAAGCGATCGCAGCCGCCGAGCGCGACGGACGAGACGTGAACGAAGCGATCATGGAGGCCGCACGTGGCTGATCCCAGAGGATTCCTCAAGCACACCGACCGTGAGCTGCCGACCCGTCGGCCCGTCGAACTGCGGCTGCTGGACTGGAACGAGGTCTACACCGACTTCGACCACGCCGAACTGCAAACGCAGGCCAGTCGCTGCATGGATTGCGGTATTCCGTTCTGCCACAACGGTTGCCCGCTGGGCAACCTGATTCCGGAATGGAACGACCTGGTCTACAAGGACCGCTGGCGCGACGGGATCGATCGGCTGCACGCGACCAACAACTTCCCGGAGTTCACCGGCCGGTTGTGCCCGGCGCCGTGTGAGGCGTCGTGCGTGCTGGGGATCAACCAGCCCGCGGTCACCATCAAACAGGTCGAGGTCGAGCTGATCGACAACGCCTTCGACAAGGGGTGGGTCACCCCGCTGCCGCCGACCGAGCTGACCGGCAAGACCGTTGCCGTTGTCGGTTCCGGACCCGCGGGATTGGCTGCGGCACAACAGCTCACCCGGGCCGGACACACCGTGACCGTCTTCGAGCGGGCCGATCGCATCGGTGGACTGCTGCGCTACGGCATCCCCGAGTTCAAAATGGAGAAGCGTCACATCGACCGCCGGCTGGCGCAGATGGAAGCCGAGGGCACCATCTTCCGCGCGGGCGTCAACGTCGGTGTCGACGTCACCGTCGAGCAGTTGCAGGGCGACTTCGACGCGGTGATCCTCGCGATGGGATCGACCATCGGCCGTGACCTGCCCATCGAGGGACGTGAGCTCGACGGCATCCATCAGGCGATGGAATTCCTGCCGCAGGCCAACCGGATTCAGCTGGGCGACACCGTCGAGGGCCAGATCACCGCGAAGGGCAAGAAGGTCGTCATCATCGGTGGTGGCGACACCGGCGCCGACTGCCTGGGTACCTCGCTGCGTCAGGGCGCCGAGATCGTGCACCAGTTCGAGATCATGCCCAAGCCTCCGCAGGAGCGCGCCGATGCGACGCCGTGGCCGACCTATCCGCTGATGTACCGCGTGTCATCGGCGCATGAGGAAGGTGGCGAGCGGGTCTTCTCGGTCAACACCGAGAAGTTCGTCGGCGCCGACGGCAAGGTCACCGGCCTGGCCGCCCACGAGGTGGTCATGCGCAACGGCAAGTTCGAGAAGGTCGAGGGCTCGGAATTCGAACTCGACT
This sequence comes from Actinomycetes bacterium, assembly GCA_023461275.1. Taxonomy (GTDB): domain Bacteria; phylum Actinomycetota; class Actinomycetes; order Mycobacteriales; family Mycobacteriaceae; genus Gordonia. The sequence goes on from JAEYMI010000014.1 coordinate 74,672, forward strand.
GCGACCTCGTGCTTTTCGCGATGGGCTTCGTCGGACCCGAGCGCGGCGACCTGCTCGACAAGCTCGGCGTCGAGTACGACCCGCGCGGAAACATCAAGCGCAACGCCAACTTCGAGTCGACGGTGCCCGGTGTCTTCGTGGCCGGCGATGCCGGACGCGGTCAGTCGCTGATCGTGTGGGCCATCGCCGAGGGCCGTTCCGCTGCTGCGGCTGCGGATCGCTTCCTTGCCGGAGCGTCGGATCTTCCCGCACCGATCGTGCCGACGCAGGTCGCGCAGCGCTGATCGAACAGCTCACCGCAATGCCGTAGATCCGTGCAGCAAATGTGACACGGATCTACGGCATTGCTGTTTGCAAGTATCTCCTCAGAGCTTCTCGAGCACCGTCGTCATCCGCTTGGGGACGTCGTCGGCGAGCCTGCCGAAGATGAATCCGAACAGCGGTTCGCCGATGAACCCGAAGCGGTGGAAGTCGACGAGCGCGCGGTAGGTGATCTCGGTGCGACCGTTGCCGGCGTCGGCGAAGGACAGGTCGTCGGAGGTGGTCGCGGTCTTATTGGAGCCGCTGAACACGACGTGGTCGGGGTCGTCGCGGGTGAGCTCGTAGGTCAGTTCAGTGGAGATGCCGTAAAGCTTGCTCTTGTTGTGCCAGGTGGTGCCCTTTCCGATGGGCCCCGACGAATTCTGCGTGCACTCGACGGTGCCGGGATCCCAGTCGACGGCGTTCGCGAAGTCGCGCAGGTAGGCGACCACCCGGTCCCTCGGTTGCGAGACGGTGAATGTTCGGGAAACGTCGACCACGTGTGCTCCTCGTCGCTGGGGGTGTTGATGTGGGTGTCGCTGCGGGTAGGCCTTGGACATCGAGTGATTCGATGCCGGCGCGCCCGGGGATGGGCATTCGGAGCGCACCACTGCTCGGCCGTCGAAGCCCCGCACATCGACCTACACTGGGACGTCATGAGGTTGCGTCGACTCCTGGCGGTAGTGTTCGCCACGTTATTGGGCTTGTCAGGCCTGGGATTGTCCAGTGCCACAACAGGTGTCGCGTCCGCGGACCCGGCAGCCTGCCCGAAGATCTACGTTCTCGCGGTGCCCGGCACCTGGTCGAGCAACCGCTCACCGGGCATCATGTCCGCGGTGACCGCCGGTCTCGGTGCTGATACCAAGGTCGATTTCGTCGGATACGACGCGACGGCTTTCCCGTGGGAAAGTGCGATCTACGGCAAATCCAAGGCGCAGGCCGTCGCCAACATCAAGGGCCTCGCACTGACGATGCTCAAGAAATGCCCCGGCACCAAGATCGCGCTGACCGGGTACAGCCAGGGCGCCGATGCCGCAGGCGACGTCGCGTCGGAGATCGGTAGCGGCCGGGCTGAGATCAAGCCGCAGCAGGTCGCGGGCGTGGTACTCATCGCCGACCCGCGTCGATCCAAGCGCGACAACCTCGTCGGCCCACCGCTGACCGGGCAGGGGAGCGGTGGGCCGCGCGCCGGAGGTATGGGCTGGCTACTGCCCAACGCCTTCACGATCTGCGAGCCGGCCGACCTGTACTGCAACGTGCCCCGCGATTACTACGTGACCCGCATCGTCGGGTACCTCGCAGAAACCAGCGATCCGACGCCGAGCCAGTTCGCGCAGTACCAGGCGTCGGCCGCGCTTATCTTCGCCGAGCTCGCGTCGGGCGGTATCGCGAACGTCCCGCGCGAGCTGAGCAACCAGCGAGCCCGGGAACAGATCATCAAGTTCAACAGCTTCATCGAGTCCGGTGCGCACGGCAACTACAACCGGTTCGAGGTCACGCCCGGGGTTACCGCGGTGCAATGGGCACACAACTACCTGGCCGGGCTCGGCTGAGGTCTTCGAGATTCTGACGCCTTCGAGATTTCGGGGCGCTTTCGAAATTTCGGCAAGTGTTCGCGTCGGTGGCGCGAGTCACTCGCGGATCTGTAACGGTCCAGGTGGGATAATCGATCTGCCTGGTGAACACGCTGTGCCGGTTGCCGCCGACCATATTTGACGATCGTCATTCGTTCGATCGAGTGGATCCGCGAATTAGTTGAACGTCGTTAACCAACGCAGTACAGTTACCCAAAGTACGAGTCCGACTTAGCAAAGTAGGAAGTGATTGGTCATGAAGTTGACTAATACATTCCCCTCCCGCCGACCGTCTGTGCTGACCTCGATCACCGGTGGACGCCTCGGTCGTGGCCGAGTGGCTCGCAAGTTTCCGGAAGAGGCCGAACGCCTGATCACCCCCGCTGAGTTCAAACGGCTCTACGCCTGAACTCTTGCTCGGCGGTTTCGATACACCGCCTCGCTGCGCTCGGTGGCACTCAACCAGCGGGGTCTGACCCTCTGCGACACCCGCGCCCAACCAGCGGGGTCTGACCCTACTGCGAGACCCGCGCCGACATCCCACCCAACGACACCACGTCACCGACGTGAAGTTGACGGCCTCGTCGTACCTCCACCTCATCGTTGACCGACACCAGCCCGTCGGCGATCACCTCTTTGGCCTCGGCACCCGAGTCGATGAGGTTGGCGAGTTTGAGGAACTGTCCGAGTCGGATCGAATCGTCACGGATGGGTACGTCATACATGCGTCCATGATTACCCATCCTGTCTCTGCCCTGGCTGTCTTGACCCGGGCCGGGGCATCCGGCGACTAAATTGACTTCATGACCGTCGACTCACCTCCGGACGCTGTTGCCGAGCTCGTCGTCGACGAGGATGGTCCGACGACGCGACGTGAACGCACCGATGCCGATCGTCGGTCGGCGGCGCTGCTCGCGCAGATGCGGGCCCCGGCCGGATTCGGCCGCCTCGCACCGAAGATCGCCGGCCGCGTGGTCGGCGTGCTCGCCGGAATCGCCCTGCTCTCGTCGCTGTTCCCGCCGTTCCGCCACCTGATCCACGTGCCGCGCGACTACGTCGACAGCTTCATCATCTCCATGCCCGACACCAGCTTCGCGTGGGCGGTGTTCCTGGTCCTGCTCGCCCTGGCGCTCGCGTCGCGCAAACGGATCGCCTGGTGGATCAGCGTCGTCTATCTGCTGTTGTTCATGGCGTCGAATGCGGTATTCCTGCTCGAACCGGTCGGCGCCGAATTCGACGTCGACACACCCGAACGCATCGACATCCTGATCGGCCTCGGCATCGATCTGATCGCGTTGCTCTTTCTGCTGTTCACCTACCGGCAGTTCTACACACGCGTCCGACGCGGTGCGCTGCTGGCCGCCGCCGCATTCCTGGTCGCCGGACTCGCGATCGGCACGCTGCTCGGCTGGGCGCTGGTGTGGCTGGTGCCGGGATCACTGACGCGCTCGGAGCGGCTGCCGTACGCGTTCAACCGGGTGGTCGCGTTCGCATCGATCGATCAGCGCACCTTCGACGGGCACCACACGATCGCCCCGATCAACGGGCTACTCGGCCTGTTCGGGGCGCTGGCATTGATCGTCGCAGCGGCGGTGCTGTTCCGGTCGCAGCGCCTCAAATCCTTCATGACACCCGACGACGAGCGCCTGATTCGGGCGCTGATCACCACGTTCAACGACGACGACTCGCTCGCCTACTTCTCCACCCGACGCGACAAGGCGGTCATCTTCTCGCCCGACGGCCGGGCGGCCATCACCTACCGCGTCGAGGTGGGGTGCGCGGTGGCCGACGGCGACCCCATCGGCGACCCGGATTCATGGCCCGACGTGATCAACGAGTTCTTGACGACGTGTGAGCGCTACGGCTGGCATCCGTGTGCGATGGGATCGAGCGCCCGTGGTGCCGCGGCCTATCACAACGCCGGATTCGGATCGTTGAACATCGGCGACGAGGCGATCCTCAACACTCGTGCCTTCAGCCTGAGCGGTCCGGCCATGAAAGCGGTTCGGCAGGCGGTCACCCGAACTCGACGGGCCGGGGTCACCGTCCGGATGCGACGCCACGGCGAGTTGTCCGACGAGGAGATGACGCAGGTGGTGGCTCGCGCCGACGCCTGGCGCGACACCGACGAGGAACGCGGCTTCGCGATGGCCCTCGGTCGGCTCGGTGACCCGAACGACGGGAATTGCCTTCTCGTCGAGGCGATTACAGGAGAGGGTGAGCCCGACGAGAAGGTGGTCGGGATGCTCTCGTTTGTCCCGTGGGGACGGACCGGAGTGTCGCTCGACGTGATGCGGCGAGACCGCAACGCCACCAACGGCGTGGTCGAGACGATGGTCACCGAACTCGCCCGCAACTCCGAGAACGTCGGCGTCACCCGGGTGTCGCTGAACTTCGCGACGTTCCGCGCGTTCTTCGAGCACGGCGCCGAGATCGGCGCCGGTCCCATCATGCGACTGACCTATTCGGTCCTGATGTTCGGTTCCCGGTTCTTTCAGATGGAGTCGCTCTACAAGTCCAACGCGAAGTATCAGCCGGAGTGGGAACCGCGGTTCCTGTGCTTCGAGGACAACGCGATGCTGCCGCGGGTCGGTTTGGCCGCCATCGTCGCCGAGGGGTTCATCAGCCTGCCCAGCCTGTCGCGCGGACGTCGGTACTCCAGTGCCGAATCGGCGATTCCGGCCGGTGTGGATCTCAATACCCTTGTCACGCAATTGGAGTTGGAGGCAGCTGACGCCGAGGCCCCGGAAGTGCATCGGCCCGAACAGGTTCGGGTGCGGTTGAACAAACTCGCCCGGATGGTCGACGCCGGGATCGACCCTTATCCGCCGGCTGATCCGCCGACGCACACCATCGCGGCGGCCGTGGCCGCACCGGAGGGGACCGCGGTGCGGATCGCCGGCCGGGTGACGCGGGTCCGCGACTTCGGCAAGGTAGTCTTCGCCGACGTGCACGACTGGTCGGGTTCGGTGCAGGTCCTCGTTCAGGCCTCCGCGTTGGAGCCGGGCACAACGGATTTCGCGTCCGGCGTGGACTTGGGTGATCTGATCGACGTCTCGGGTACCGTCGGTCGCAGCCGTAAAGGTGAGCTGTCGGTGCTGGCCACCACCTGGCGGATGATCGGCAAGTGCCTGCATCCGTTGCCCGACAAGTGGAGTGGGCTCACCGACCCCGAGGCCCGCGTGCGGCAACGCTACGTCGACCTCGCGATCAACGAACGCAGCCGTGAGCTGCTGGCAACGCGCAGTGTGGTGGTCAAGTCGATGCGCGACTTCCTCGCCGCGCGCAGCTACCTCGAGGTGGAAACGCCTATCCTGCAACGGATTCACGGTGGCGCCAACGCGACGCCATTCCAGACGCACATCAACGCCTACAATCTCGATCTCTATCTGCGGATCGCACCCGAGCTCTATCTGAAGCGGCTGTGCGTCGGTGGTGTGGAGCGGGTCTTCGAGATCGGCCGCAACTTTCGCAACGAGGGCGTCGACTTCAGTCACAACCCGGAGTTCACCAGCCTGGAAGCCTATGAGGCACATGGCGATTACCTGACGATGCTGGATCTGGCCCGCGAGATGATCCAGAACGCGGCGATAGCCGCCTATGGCGAACCGGTGATCCTGCGGACCGCCGACGACGGCACCGTCGAACGGGTTGACATCTCCGGCGCCTGGCCGGTGAAGACTGTTCACGAGGTGGTCTCCGAAGGTGCCGGTGAAGAGATCACGCCCGACACTCCGGTGGAGACGCTGCGTGCGGTGTGTGACCGCCTCGGCATCGCCCACCGGCCGGATTGGGATGCCGGACAAGTGGTTTTGGAACTCTACGAGCACCTCGGCGAGGACCGCACCACGTTCCCGACGTTCTACACCAACTTCCCGACGTCGACCTCACCGCTGACCCGCGCCCACCGCAGCATCCCCGGGGTGGCCGAGCGATGGGATCTCGTCGCCTGGGGTGTGGAGCTGGGCACCGCCTACACTGAGCTGACCGATCCGATCGAGCAACGCAAGCGCCTCACCGAGCAGTCCATCCTGGCCGCCGGCGGCGACCCGGAGGCCATGGAGATCGACGACGATTTCCTCGACGCCCTCGAGTACGCGATGCCACCCACCGGCGGACTCGGCATCGGTGTGGACCGCATCGTCATGCTCATCACCGGACAGTCGATCCGGGAATCGTTGGCGTTCCCGATGGTCAAGCCGACGGACTCCTGACGATCGCGGTGGTCCCGAGGCGCTGGTCCTCCGGGATCAGTCCCTAGATCATTTGAGGACATGATTGCGCGCACTTGATGAGGACATCGTGCTGGTGCGGGTTTACAGTTCTCGGCATGGATGATCGGGGGACCTCCTACGACTTCGCGTCGAGCCGGACAAATCCGGCGATGATGTCCGATTCGGTTGGCGCAGAACCGTTCTGGTGCAGAACATGGTTCCTTAACACCTTGTCGGCGGCGACCTTTGCCCTACTTGTGGCGTTTCAAGTCTGGTGGTGGATCGGACACGGCGGCCCGATCCTCTGGGTGTTGCTCATCGTCACCCCGATCTTCGCGTTCGTGCCGTCGGGAATGATCGTGAAGTACCGTCGCCGCACCTGGCTCACGTCGTGGGCAGATGCCCATGGCTTTGCCTACCAACGTGACCCGGGATGGCCGATACCCGCGTGGGACTTTCCGCCATTCTCGACCAACCGCGCTCGCCGACAACGGATCCGCGATGGCATGACCGGATCGTTCGGGCCGTATCCGGCGTCGTTTCTGCACCTGACGTGGATCAACAACAACAAGGTGCAGGCCAGCACGCACTACCGCAACGTGTTCATCATGACGATGCCGGTGGCGCTGCCGCGATTGACCCTCGGTGTCACGCTCGACATGTCGACGGGACCGGTCGTGCAGTTCGAGTCGGCCGTGTTCAACGATCGGTTCCATGTCCAATGTGCGGATCCGCGGTTCGCGCATGCCATCTTCACGCCGCGGACCATCGACGCACTGCTGGAATGCAGTCGCACGAGTGGAGCGGTGACGATGTCGAAGTTCGAGTTCGCCGGCAACCAATTGGTCGCGACGTCGACGCTGGGTAACCGGCCGGGACAGATCAGTGAGATCTTCACTGCCATGCGGATCATCATCGACGGTGTGCCGCACTTCATCTGGCGTGAGTTCGATCCACGCCCCAACGGACTGAATAGGTGATCGGATGAACGTCTGGGTTGTCATCGCAGTGGTTGTTGCGATCGTCATCGTCGTCGGATGGTACTTCGCGTCGTTCAATACTTTTGTGCGCCTGCGCAATCTGGTGGATGAGTCGTGGCATCAGGTCGACGTCGAGTTGCAGCGCCGACATGATCTGGTGCCCAATCTCGTCGCGGTCGTCGAGCGTGCTGCCGACTTCCAGCGGGACACGCTGACTGCGGTCGTTGACGCCCGCGCTCGTGCCATCGCGGTTGCGGTATCGGCGGTGCCGTCGGTACCGCCGGGTGCGACGCCTCGCACGGTGGCTCCCCGCGACGTCGGGATGACCGAGGTGAGCACGGCGGAGAACGGTTTGACGTCTGCCCTCGATCGTCTCCGGACGCTCGCCGAGAACTATCCGCAACTCACCGCGGTCCGCAATTACGAAGTGCTGCAACGGGAACTGGCTGATACCGAAGATCGCATCGCGGCGTCTCGTCGGCTCTACAACGCCAACGTCCGTGCGCTGAATACGAAAGTCGCTTCGCTGCCGAGCAAGATCGTGGCGTCGGCGCATCATGTCGACACCGCCGACTACTTCGAGATCACCGAACCCGCGGTGCGGCAGAACATCGACGTGGCCTCACTGTTCGGCAACCAGGGGAACGCGCGCGAGTGAGGTCACACTTGACGCTTATGCTCTAACGATCTTTCGACGACGCCGTTAGACTCTTCGGAGATGTTCGTCGGGGAGGTCGACGAGCCGGTTGCGGGGGCCGAGCGTGATTGCGTTGTTGCTGGTGATGACTGTTCCGATTGTCGTCGGCGGCATCCTTACCGTGACGAGCCGTGACACCTCGCGTCCGTGGTTCATGATGCTGATGGCCTCGGCGCTGGGCATCCCGTTGCTCGTCGTCTCGTGCGTGGTGCTGCTGATGCTGGGTCGCGAGGTGGCCGAACCGCTTCTGCATCCCACCCTCGCGTTGGTCGCCATCGGTCTCGTCGGCGGGTTGGTGAGCTCGGCGGTGTACTGGAAAGCTTTGTCCTGAACCAAGGGATGAGCCTGGCTTGGCACAGCCTCGGTAGGAGGGCGTCGTCGCGACGACTATCGGCCCGGTGTTGCGCTGCCACCGAGGTTGTGTCACCGAAATCTGTTGCGCTGGTTCAGATTACCGTTGGAGCCCGTTGGTGAGCCATTCCGAGACCCGGGGGAGCAGTACCGAAAGGTCGGGCTCGTCTTCGGTGTCGAGCAGATCCGAGGTGAGCTGACGGATCGCGTAGATAGCGCCGAGGAAGACCTCGAGATCGAGGTCTGGGTCGAGGGTGGGGTCGTCGGCGGCGAGTTTGTTGTGTTCGGCGCGGAGGAACTCGGCCATGAGCCGCAAGGCATCTCGTCGTCGACGGCGGGCAGTGCGGCCGGCAGCGTCGAACTCCAGCTGAAAGGCGCGCGCCACCACCAGGTCGCGTTGCAGTGTGCCGAGGTAGGCGCCGATCAGTACGGGAATGTCGTGGCTGACGGCGGTGCGCGTCAGTTGGCTCGTCATCTCGGTCAGTAGCACGGTGATGAAGCGCTGGTATGCGGCGTCGGCGCAGAGGTCCAGGTTCTCGAAGCAGTCGTAGAACGCCGAGCGTGACATGGTGCTGCGCGCGACCAGATCGCGGACACCGACGTCGTGGTAACCGTGCGCTGCGACCAGTTCGGTGTAGGCGATCATCAGTCGTTCCCGCTGGATCTCGCGGACCTCATCGCGCGACAGCCCGTGCGGACCCTTCGGCAACCGGGCCGGCGTCGTGAAGAAGACCCCGTCGGTGATCCGGGGTAGATCGGGCGAATCGGTGCTGCTCAGTATTGCCTCCTCGGGGTCCACTCGAGTAGCGTAACGCCGCGTACGGTACTCGCCGCAGGGCAGAAAGGGGTGCGACGATGCGCCCAACGGTAGTTCGGTCGAGAATAGTTCGACCACGGTCGATCGGTGCGGTGCTGACCGCGGTCACCGTGGCCTTCGCAGGTGTGGCCACGAGCTCGGCCGATGCCCACGCCGCGCCGGCAGCCCAGCCACTGAGTTCGGACGCGATATTCTCCACCGTCCGCGATCTCACCGCGGCCGGCCCCCGTGCCACCGGCTCGCCTGGGGGAGAACGCGCCGCCGACTACGTCGCCCAACGCTTCCGTTCCGCAGGCCTGTCCGAGGTGCACTTCGAGACGGTCACGTCCTATGACTGGACGCCGTCGAACTACGGACTCCGCGTGCCCGGCGTGCCCGGAACCGTGCAGCGCATCGACGCTTTCCCGGTCTCACACTCCTTCATCCCCGCCGACGCCGGACCCGGGCACCGCACCACCGGAGCCGACGGCCTCACCGCGCCCGTCGTCGACATCAAGGGCGGCAAGGTCGACGGGCACAACGTCCGCGGCAAGATCGTGTTGTTCGATCTCGACTTCCTCCTGCCCACTGCCGGGCTGCTGCCGCTGGCCGAATACATCCACGATCCGGACAACACCCGCTTCGACCCGGATACCCTGACCGCCGCGAATCCTTATGTGACATCCCTGGAGTCGACGGTGCGCGCCGCCCAGGCCGGCGGTGCGGTCGGCTTCATCGGGGTACTCGGCGAGTACTTCGATTCCAACCGCTACCACAACGAGTACTACCGTCGGCTCGCGATGAGCATCCCGGGGATGTGGGTCACCGGCAAGGACGGCGCGAGGCTACGTAACGCGTTGTCCCGCAACGGACACCGCGCGACCATCGACCTCACCGTGGATCGTCGTGCGGTCACCGCGCGGACCGTCATCGGGATGTTGCCCGGCCGTACCCGGGACACGCTGATGGTGCAGTCCCACCACGATTCGGTCACCACCGGCGCGGTCGAGGACGGCACCGGGACCGCCGAGGTGATCGCTTTGGCCGAACACTATGGCGCACAGGCTCGTCGGCCCGGCTACCGTCCACGCGACAAGAGCCTGATGTTCATCACCTTCGACACCCACTTCACCGGATACCAAGCGCACCAGGCCTTTGCGAAGAAGTACCTGCAGGAGCGGGCGACGCCGTGGCGGATCGTCGGCAACGCCACCATCGAGCACGTCGGCCGCCATGCGCGCCGTGCCGTCGACGGCCGACTGATCACCACCGACCTGCCGGAGACCAAAGGCGTATTCGAGAACGTCTCGCTTGGTCTCAAAGCCCAAGTGGCGCAGTCCTTGACGCGCAACAACGTGCGAGCCGCGACGATGCTCAACGCCGCACCGTTCGCGTTCACCAATACCGGTATCCCGACCGACGCATCCTTCGCCCTGATCTCCGGCATCCCGGTGGTCAGCTTCATCGCCGGCCCGCTCTACATGTACGACGACGCCGATACCCTCGACAAGGTCGACCGCACCCAACTCACGCCGGTCGCACGGTTCTTCGTCGACGTCGTCGACGGCATGGATCGCACGCCGAGCCGCGACATCGCGCTGATCCCGGCACGGCGATGAAGAGGTCAGTCGCCGTCGTCGGCGCACTGGTCCTCGCCGCAGGTGTCGCTTGTGTCACGGAACCCGTTGTCGCCAAGGCGAATCCGACGCCGACACCGACCGTCGTATCCAGTGAACGCGTGACCAACCCGACGGTCGCGCTGCCGCAGGCGTCGTCGACGTCGTTGATCACCTACACGTCGACGTCGGTGCGCGGCGAACCCACCACCATGACCGGCACGCTGCTGCTACCGCGGACCCGACCACCGGTCACCGGATGGCCGCTGGCGGTGTGGGACCACATGACCGTCGGCGCGGCCGATCGGTGCGCGCCGTCGCGGGCTCGGGCCGGGGATTCCGAACTCGCGCACATGACGTCGGGGGACCGGGTGGTCGGGGCGCTGCTGGACCACGGAATTGCGGTGGTGCGCCCGGACTTCGAGGGGATCGGCGGGCCGGGTCCGCATCCGTACCTGATCGGGAGGTCGTTGGCGCGCGCGACCGTCGACGCCGCCGTCGCGGTGCGGCGCGCCGATCGTCGAATCGGCGGTGATGTGGTGGTCGCCGGTCACTCCGAGGGAGCGGTGGCGGCACTTTTCGCGGCGGCTCGTCCGGCGTCGGAATGGGGAGGATTGCGACTGCGAGGGGTCGCCGCGATCACCCCACCGACCCGGATGGGCGACATCGTCGACGGGGTCGGCGAGGTGCCGGTCGCCTCGCCGGCCACCGCCGGCCTCGTTTCGCTGGCCGCACTGATCATTCGCGGCGCGGCCGCTGCCCACCCGGACTTCGCGCCGCTCGTCGACCATGGCGGACTCAGCTCGGCCGCACAGAACCTCATGCCGCAGGTCGAACAGCGATGCCTCACCGAGCTCGATCGCGCCGATTCGTTCGGTGGCCTCGCCCCACGCGCGCTCCTGGGCCCGCGCGGAGTGCACGCCAAACGACGTCTCGTGGCCATCGCCGACCGCAACGACGTCGCACACCTACGGCTTGCCACGACACTGCCGGTCCGGATCGACGCCGGGATCTACGACGCCGTCGCACCATTGCCGCTGGTCACGGCCCTGGCCGAGCAGTACCGCTCGCACGGTTCGACGGTGAGCTTCGCGTCGCATCCGGCCGGGCACACGCCGGTACCGACCGATCCGGCGACGGCTCGCGCGATCGCCGACTGGCTCATCGGGCGTCTGGGTGCACAGGTTCTTACCGGCCGGTAGGCATGACGCGCGGTTACACCTATGCTGTCTGGCATGAGTCAAATCACGTTCACGCCGACTGCAGACCTGGTCGACGAGATCGGCGCCGATGTCCGCAGCTGCGACACCCAGTTCACGCAGTACGGCGGTACCCGCGAATTCGTGGGACGTGTGACCACGGTCCGGTGCTTCCAGGACAACGCACTTCTCAAGTCGATCCTCGGCGAATCCAACCCCGGCGGCGTTCTCGTCATCGACGGCGACGCGTCGGTGCACACCGCGCTGGTCGGTGACATCATCGCCGAACTCGGCCGCTCCAACGGCTGGGTCGGAATCATCGCCTACGGCGCGATCCGCGACGCCAAGACCATCGGCGGCATGGCGATCGGCGTCAAGGCGCTCGGTACCAACCCGCGTAAATCCACCAAGACCGGCGCCGGCGAGCGCGACATCCCGCTGACCATCGGCGGCGAAACCTTCACCCCCGGCGACATCATCTACTCCGACGACGACGGAATCGTCCTCGTCTCACCCGAAAGCTGAGAAACTCGTCATGCCGAAGCCCACTCCTGACTACTTCGCCCGACTCGGTGCGCTCGTCGCCATCGACAACGCGTCAGCGCGACCCACCCGCCCGGTCCTCGAGGCCTTCAGCGGCGTCGAGATGGCAACCATTCCGGTCGCGACCGCCGAGGATCTCGAGACCGCGGTCGCCCGTGCGCGTGCTGCTCAGCAGGGCTGGGCCAAGCGCTCCCCGCGGGAACGCGCGAAGGTGATCAACGCCTTCTCCGACCTCGTCTACAAACGTGCCGCGTCGCTGATGGACATCGCGCAGGCCGAGACCGGCAAGGCCCGCGGGTATGCGCAGGAAGAGGTCGTCGACGTCTCGATCACCGCGCGCTACTACGCCTCGGTCGGTCCGCGTCTGCTGGCCGATCGTCGGGTCAAGGGCATGCTGCCCGGCGCCACCAAGGTGCGCGTGCGCTACCAGCCCAAAGGCGTTGTGGGCGTGATCAGCCCGTGGAACTACCCGCTGACGCTGGCCGCCTCCGACGGCGTCGCCGCCCTGATGGCCGGCAACGCCGTGGTCATCAAGCCCGACAGCCAGACCCCGTACTGTGCACTCGCGGTGGCCGAGCTGCTCTACGAGGCCGGCTTGCCGCAGGAACTGTTCGCCGTGGTCCCCGGCCCGGGCAGCGTGGTGGGCCAGGCGATCGTCGCCAACACCGACTACGTCATGTTCACCGGATCGTCGGCCACCGGCGCGACGCTGGCCGAGCAGGCCGGACGTCGACTCATCGGTTTCTCCGCCGAACTCGGCGGCAAGAACCCGATGATCGTCACCAAGGGTGCCAACATCGACAACGCGGTCCAGGGTGCGGCACGCGCGTGCTTCTCCAACTCCGGGCAGCTGTGCATCTCGATCGAACGTCTCTACGTCGACAAGGCGATCTCCGAGGAGTTCAGCGAGAAGTTCGCCGCCTTCGTCTCGGCGATGAAGCTCGACGCCACCTACGACTTCACCGCCGACATGGGATCGTTGGCGTCGGCTGCGCAGGTCGACGCTGCGGAATCCCACGTCCAGGACGCCGTCGCCAAGGGTGCAAAGGTGCTTGCCGGTGGCAAGCGCCGCGCCGACCTCGGACCGTTCTTCTTCGAGCCGACGGTGCTCACCGACGTCACCGACAACATGGAGTGCTACGCCAACGAGACCTTCGGTCCGGTGGTGTCGCTGTACCCGGTGGACTCCGCCGACGAGGCGATCAAGCTCGCCAACGACACCGAATACGGTTTGAACGCCAGCGTTTTCGCGGGGAGCAGCTCCGAGGCCAACGCCATCGCCGACCAACTGCGCGCCGGCACGGTGAACATCAACGAGGGCTACGCCGCGGCGTGGGCATCGACCGCAGCTCCGATGGGCGGGATGGGCGCGTCCGGCGTCGGCCGTAGGCATGGCACCGAAGGACTGCTCAAGTACACCGAGCCGCAGACCGTTGCCGAGCAGCGAGTGCTGGGCATCGACCGCACCCGGGGCATCCCGCAGAACTTCTACCGGACCATCAGCCCGCACGCTGTGCACGCACTGAAGTACCTGCCTGGACGGTAGTCAGCCGGTATCACGGGGCGTCGAGCCGGGCCCCGGCGTCCCGCTGTCGGTGGTCGCCGGATCTTCCGGACCGTTTTGCTTTCGCGTTCATATGCCGCGGAGTACGGTTCGGGTGTGAAACGGACGAAGTACGCGTTGGTGCGTGGCGGGGTGGCGTTGGCCGCCAGCGTCGTGGCAGTGATCGGGTGCCTGGGCGGCGTCTCCCCGGCATCGGCCGCTCCGGCGTTCTCGGAGTCGACGATCGCCTCGGGTCTCGACATTCCCTGGGATCTCGAAGTGGCTCCCGACGGCGTGATCCTCACCGGCGAACGACGCGGACGGTTCGTCGCGATCTTCCCGCGCGGCGGTACCCGCGAGGTGCGTGCCGACCTGTCGAGTGTCTTCGTCAACAACGAGACCGGCCTGATGGGTCTGGCACTGGATCCGCGGTTCGCCCAGACACGTCGGGTCTACTCGTGTCAGTCCGAAAAGGTCAACGGCGGCAACGGTTCCAGCGTGCCCGGCGTCATCGGCAGCATCCCGCTGCCATGGCCGAGCGCCGGTCTGGCGATCACCGTGCGATCGTGGCGGGTGAGCCCGGACTGGTCGTCGATGACCCGCGAGGGCATCCTGCGCGCCGACATCCCGGTCAATGCCGGTGGACGTCACGCCGGGTGCGGACTGACGTCGGCGCCCGACGGCACGCTGTGGGTCGGCACCGGTGACAACGCCATCGCAACCAACGCGCAGAGCTGGAATTCCCTCGGCGGCAAGGTTCTTCACATCAATGCCAACGGGACTCCGGCGCGTGGCAACCCGAACCCGTCGAGTCCGATCTTCTCCCTCGGGCACCGCAACGTGCAGGACATCGACTTCGGGCCCCGCGGAGTGTATGCGATCGAGCAGGGCACCAACGTCGACGACGAGCTCAATCTTCTTGTGCGCGGCGGCAATTACGGCTACAAACCGGACCGCACACCGGGCATCTACGACGAGACCGTGCCGATGACCGACCCGTCGCGGGTACCCGGCGCGATCGGGGCGGTGTGGCGTTCCGGTAACGGCACCATCGCCACGCCGGCGCTGAAGTTCCTGCCGGCACAGTGGGGTCCACTGGCAGGTTCGGTGGTGATCTCGGCGCTCAAGGGCAAGCACCTGGAGTTCGTCACGCTCACCGGTGATGGCCGCGGCGTGGTCCGCACCAGCCAGGCGTTGGTCAACAAGTACGGCCGGCTGCGGGCGCTGGCGATCGACCGGGATGGCTCGCTACTGGTGTCGACGAGCAATGGCGGTAACGCCGACAAGGTGATTCGCCTGCGCCCCTGAGGTGTGACGGGCTCACAGGGTTCTCGCAGTCGCCGTCCAGCGTCGTCGGAGACGCACGTCGGATCGTGAAGGTCAGACACATTCGGTGGGGTCTTCCTGTCGGATGCATCCGACGACGATCAGCGAGGACCTCCCGTGACCGCAGTACTGACCCGACCCGACGGGTCGCCACCCCCGACCGATGACGACCGCCGCGGTGACCCCCGCTCAGGAAAGCACCGGCTGCGGGCCGGCACGAGTGGCAGCACCGGTGATCGCCCGACGCCGTGGGGTCGGCTGGGGTTGGTCGGGCTGCTGGTGTCCACGGCGGTCCTCTACTTCTGGAATCTTTCCGCCAGCGGCTACGCCAACACCTTCTATGCCGCTGCCGCACAAGCAGGTTCGCAGAGCTGGCGCGCCTGGTTCTTCGGCTCGCTCGACGCAGCCAACTTCATCACCGTGGACAAGCCGCCGGCATCGCTGTGGGTGACCGGACTGTCGGTGCGCATCTTCGGCATGAACAGCTGGGCCGTGCTGGGGCCGCAGGCGCTGATGGGTGTGGCGTCGGTGGCGTTGCTCTACTGCGCGATGCGACGGACCTTTTCCGACGCTCGGCTCGGCACCGCCGCGGGACTGATCGCCGGTGCGGTATTGGCGTTCACACCGGCCGCGGCCCTGATGTTCCGGTTCAACAACCCCGACGCGCTGCTGGTGCTGCTGATGGTGGCGGCCGGTTACGCACTGATTCGGGCGATCGGCACCAACTCGGGTCGCTGGCTGGCACTGGTGGGTGTCGCGCTCGGATTCGCGTTCCTGACCAAGATGCTGCAGGGACTGCTGGTCCTGCCGGCGTTCGGGCTGGCATATCTGATGTTCGCCAACAACGGGTGGCTCAAGCGAATCGCGCACCTGGTGATGGCAACCGTGGCGCTGGTGGTCTCGGCCGGCTGGTTCGTACTCGCCACCATCCTGGTGCCGGCGTCGTCGCGACCCTACATCGGCGGATCGACGGACAACACCTTCATGGACCTGGTCCTCGGCTACAACGGCGTCGGACGCATCAGCGGCGGCAACGGTCCGGGCGGTGGCGGCGGTCCCGGCGGTGGTCAGGCAGGCGGATCATTCGGTGGCGCAACCGGATTGAATCGTCTGTTCGGTTCGGAGATGGGCAACGAGATCTCCTGGCTGTTGCCGGCCGCGTTGGTGGCACTGGTGTTCGCGCTGTACGTGATGGCACGCAGCTTCCCGGGCCTGCGGTTCGATCCGCGGATGTCGCGGGTCGAGGGCGGCGCAGTGGTTGCCTGGGGCGGCTGGCTTCTGGTGACCGGCTTGATCTTCAGCTTCATGAGCGGCACCATCCACCCCTATTACACAGTGGCGTTGGCGCCGGCGATCGCGGCACTGATCGGCATCGGCGCCGTGTTGGGGTGGCGACGTAGGGCCCACTGGGACGGACGCATCGCGATGTCGGCGATGATCGCAGCGGCGTGCGCGTGGTCGATCGTGCTGTTGGCGCGCAACGACTTCGGGCCGCAATGGTGTCGGTGGTTGATCGGTGCGATCGCTGCACTGGCGGTCCTCACCATCCTGGTGGGTGGCAGGCTCGGGTGGCAGAAGGCGGTGGCTGCCGCAGTGATCGCCGGTTCATTGGCGGGATTCGCTGGTAGCGCGGCCTTCTCGATCGCCACCGCGGCCACCCCGCACAGCGGATCGATCCCGACGGCGGTCTCGACATCGGCAAGCGGCGGCGGTCCGGGTGGCGGCATGGGCGGGCCCGGCGGCACTGGCGGTGGACCGACCGGCATGACCCGACCGAGTGGAAACGGTGACAACTCATCGACCGCACAGCCCGGCGGTCGCAACGGCGGTACCGCGATGGGTCGCGGTGGCGCGGGCATGGGCGGTCCGGGCGGATCGTCGTCGAACACCGAGCTGACCAACCTGCTGAAGTCGACGACCGCGACGTGGGCGGCTGCCACCAACGGTTCCCAGTCGGCGGCGGGCTACGAGATCGCGACCGGGAAGTCGGTGATGGCGATCGGCGGCTGGAGTGGGGACCCCGCTCCGACGCTGCAGCAGTTCATCGCCTACGTGAAAGCCGGCAAGATCGCCTACTACATCGGCGGCGGTCAGGGCGGACCCGGCGGCAACTCGGAGATCGCGACATGGGTCGCGCAGAACTACACCGCCACCACCGTCGGCGGCACCACGGTCTATCACCTGACCGCGTGATTGCCGAACCCTGGTAACCAGGGGTGAGGGTTGCACTGCGTCGACGACGTCAGGAACGTCGTCGACGCAGTGCTTCGGCGATCAGCACGAGCACTGCCACCACGCCGGCGATGGTGACCGGCAAAGCCCGGCTCGGCGCCGGCAGCTGGGTGGGAGCCGCCGACCGGAGCTGGGTGAAAGTTGCTCGCCGAGCATCTGATTCGGCAACTTCGTCGACAACCGGGTCAGCGGTTACCGGCGCGCTGACTGCCGGCGTGATGTCGACCGGAGTTGCGTCGACCTGTGCTGCGTCGGTCGGGGTCGCGTCGACAACGGGCCGGGGTGGCTGCTGGTTCGGCGTTGCCGGCGACGTCGGCGCGGTGGAGGCACGCCCGGACGGACCCGACGATGCTCTCTTGGTCGGCCGCTTGGCGCTCGCGGCCTTCTTGGCCGGTGCCGACGGCGGGCGCGGCGGCTGGTCGCCGGGTTCGTCGAAGGGCAGCTCGGGTTCGTGGGCCGTCGAATCGGGTGCCAGTGGCTGGGTAACCGGCGGCTTGGGGGCTGTTGGTTTGGGGGCGGCGGGCTGGGGAGCTGCGGGCTTGGGAGCGACAGGGTCTGACGACTCGGCAGTCGGCGGCACCGGTGGTTGCGTCTCCGGGGCCTTCTTGGCGGGCGCGGACTTCTTGGCAGCGGTCTTCTTCGCCGGAGCTTTCTTAGCTGGCGCTTTCTTGGCCGGTGCCTTCTTTGCCGCAGCCTTCTTGGCGGGTGCCTTCTTCGCCGGGGCCTTTTTGGCCGTAGCTTTCTTGGCGGGTGTTTGATCGCCGGGTGCCTGGGCGGCAGGTGCCTCGTTGGCCGGGGTCTGGTCGGCCGGGGTCTGCTTGTCAGGTGTCGGATCCGGCTCGGTCATCTCCACCAACGCTCCCTCGCGTGATCTTCTCTGGCTCGGACTACTGATCGTAGTCGGCTACGCAGGCTTTATGCGCGCACGCCGAGACGTGCCAGGACGTCGGCGTCGATGGCGGTCAGTTCCGAGTCGATCGACTGGTGGGCGGTGCGGCGCTGCGCGGTAGGCATCGATTCGGCCGCGTCGACGGCGACCGCGAGGTTGTCGAGGCGCTGGGTCATCGCGACGACGAACTGCTTGCCCTCGGCGCTGCTGTCCTGCTCGGCGAGCTTGGCGACGGTGGAACGGGAGCTGGCGATGCGGGCCGAGAGGCTTGCGCCGTGACCGGAGAACTGACGCAGGACGTCGGGCGAGACACCGGCACGGTTGGCGGTCAGCGCGGTGATCTGGGCACGGGCGCCCACCGATGCGCGATAGACGATCGGCACCACGATCGGCGCCAGCATCCGGGCGACGGTGAGGAAACGACGAACCCTGGCGGGGCTCAAGAACTTTGCGTCGGCAACCGCCTTGGCCTGTGCGGCCGCCGCTTTCGCCTCGGCGTTGACGACCTTCACCTGCGCCTTCGCTGCGGTGCGGTCGGTCCTGCGCTGATCCCGCTGGTCTCGGCGGCGGTACTTGCGTTCGTCCTTCAGCTTCGCCTTGTGGTTCCTGCGGCGCTCCTTGGCGTCGAGCTTGGCCTCCAGCTTCGCCTTGGCTTTGAGTGCCTTGCGTTCCGCCTTCCGCTGTGCGCGGTGTGCGCGGCTGGAAGAAAACAGACCCATG
This sequence comes from Actinomycetes bacterium, assembly GCA_023461275.1. Taxonomy (GTDB): domain Bacteria; phylum Actinomycetota; class Actinomycetes; order Mycobacteriales; family Mycobacteriaceae; genus Gordonia. Next base: position 93,652 of record JAEYMI010000014.1, read on the forward strand.
GGAGACCTCTCGTGTCGTTCGCTTGTCGTAACCAGGATTACATAGGCTCGAGACGCAACGGTCCCTGAGGAGCAATTCGCCTCGACGCCGAAGACGAGGAAGGAGCCGGGACAAGGTGGTGGACGCCGAGGCGCACGACGCCGACCGTGAGGTCGTGGTGGCGGCGCGAGATCTGGTTGGATGCGAGCACCGACTGGCCCTCGACCACACGCCCGGCCTGACGCCACCTGTCACCCAGGACTCACCGGAGGTCACGCAACGCAAACAGGCTGCCGCCGATCACCGCGCCCGCATCCGCAGGTTCCTTGCGGGCGTGCACAGTGACGGTCCCCCGGGGACGTTCGCCGTCGTGGCCGCCGACGACCATCGGACCCGGGTTGCCCAGACATTGGCAGCCTGCGCACGCGGTGCCGACTGGATCTACAACGCCGACCTGCCCACCGATCACGACCACGGACGCAAGGCGCATTCGGAACTCCTGGTGCGCGCCGACTCGGGCTACCTGCCGGTGATCGTGGTGAATCATCGTGTGAGCCAGCCTGTTTCGGCTGCCAAGAAAGCGGTGCGACCCGACGGCGGAACCATGATGAGCAGCCCGATGTGGGGCTGGATGCCGATGCGTGATCCCAATCGATCAGTCCGCAATCAGCGCCGGGATCTGATGAGACTCGCGCAGCTCTCCGCCATGCTCGGTGATCTCGGGCTCGGGCCGCAATCCGATTCAGACCGGGTGGGTGGCGTCATCGGACTCGACGCCGACTGCATCGTCGTTCATTCCCTATCGGAACTGATCGGCGACTATCGGCAGACCTTTGACCGTCGCAAATCCATTGCCAGACAAGAGATTCACACCGAACCCCGGCGCATCAACGAATGCCGGAGCTGCCCCTGGTGGACACGCTGCGGTCCCGAACTCACCGAGCGGCGCGACGTGAGCCTGGTGGTCACGGGCAACCAGGCCACCGTGCTCACCGGGATGGGCATCAGCACCATCGACGAACTGGCCCGCTATCCTGGCCCGGCGCCCGCGGACAGGGCTGGACGCGCACCATTCGACGATGTGATCGTCTGTGCCGCAGCGTGGTTGGATGGGACCAAGCTGATCAGGCGAGTCGACGAGCCATCGGTCACCCGCGCCGACGTCGAGGTCGACGTCGACATGGAAAGCTACGGTGAAGACGGCGCCTACCTGTGGGGCACGCTGCTGACCGACACGTCCGACCCGACGCGAGAAGTGCGGTACCGGCCCTTCGTCACGTGGGATCCATTGCCGACACTTGACGAGTCCCGATCGTTCGCCGAGTTCTGGCAGTGGCTCACCGCCGAACGTGACGCAGCCCGAGCCGACGGAAAAACCTTTGCCGCATACTGCTATTCGCAGAGCGCGGAGAATCGGTGGCTGCTCTCGTCGGCGGATCGATTCATCGGGCGGCCCGGAATCCCGACCCGACGAGAGGTCGAGGACTTCATCGGCTCCGACGAGTGGGTGGACATCTTCGAGGCGGTAGGGCGCAACTTCATCTGTCCGGATGGCAAGGGACTCAAGCGAATCGCTCCGGTGGCGGGATTCGCCTGGCGGGATGCAGAGCCCAGCGGTGAGGCGTCGATGGGATGGTACCGAGAGGCCGTCGGAATGGGGGACTCCGACGTCGACCCGACCCAACGCACGCGGCTGCTCGAGTACAACGAAGACGACGTGCGGGCCACCAAGGTCTTGCGGGAATGGATCACCGATTCCGCCAAAGATGCTCTGCCGCACGAGGATCAGTACCTCGCGTTCCGGCGCGCCGAGCCCGGCGCGCCGGCGACGGAATCAGAACCGGAGCGCGCGCAGTCCGTCGAGGAACGACCCGCTACCCAGCAGGGCGACGGCCCCGAGAAGTAGCAAAGCCCCGGGTGCGAGCCCGATGATGATGTTCCGCAAGGCCGAGACCTGTTCGGTCGGCCGTACGGTCGGTGGTGCCGCGGACGGCGCCTCCGCCGGAGTCGGCTGGGACTGGGCGAGGGCGAGGGAGCTCTCGGACGGTCGAGCCGGCGGTTGCGCAGCAACAGGTTGGGGTTCGACGACCTGCGGCGCTGCAACGACTGGTACCGGGACGACAGGTATCGGGACGACCGGCGCCGGCGCGGCCGGTGGTGCCGGCTGATTCGGCGGACTCGGCGGGTTCGGGCTTTCGGGCGGGAGCGCCGGGATCGCGTTCTCGGCCCGAGTAGGCGTGGTCGTCGTCGTCGCCGCCGCCGCCGTCGTCGTGGTCGGGGGCTCGGTCGTCGAAGGTTCGGTCGAGGTAGTGGGTTCGCTCGTGCTCGGGTCGGTTGTGCTCGGGTCAGTTGTGGTGGGTTCGGTGGTGGTCGGTGCCGAACTGGTGGTCGGTACCGATGTCGTGGGTGGGTTTGTTGTCGGCGGGTTGGTGGTCGGGGCCGGATGTGGATGGTGGTGATCGTGTCCATGGCCATTCCACTGGCCGCCGCCCCACTGGCCACCGCCACCGCCCCACTGGCCGCCACCGGATGCGCCGCCGCCCGTCGGGCCGGTGCCGCCGCCTGTCTGGCTGCCACCGGACTGACCGCCACCGGACTGACCGCCACCCCACTGGCCACCGCCGCCAGCGGAACCATGCGATCCGGGTGATCCAGCGCTGTTGCCGCCCCCGGACTGCCCCTGGCCGCTGCCTGAGCCGCCTCCCGCGGCTCCGTTGCCGCTTCCGTGACCCGATGAGCCATGTGAGCCCTGCGAACCACCGGACGGCTCCGACACAGCCAGCCCCGAACCGACCGCCAGGACGCCCAGCGCCGCGACCAACGCCAGCGTTACCAGCGTTTTTCGTGGCCGAAGAGGCCCGCGAGTCGGTACTCGATGTGACATGATTTCCCCCAGGGTGGTGCAGCATCTGCGAATCGCGGATTCGGTCACGCCACGGTCACGGGGAGGTGGCCGGGGAGTGGCTTAGGCCGGAGCGTTTGCCAAACAAATATCAGGTAGTGCACAATATTCACTATCAACTGTGAAGAATGCCACAGCGGGTGTTCGTTACACGATTGCCACAGGTGATACGCAATACATCGTACGTTCAGGTAGGTTCTGATCGTAACGATCGTTGCATTGGGGATGCACGGGGGTTTTTAATGTTTGCAAGTTCAAGTTCTGTTTGGCGGGGAGAATCATGACGGCACGAGGAACACAAACACCTCACGGTCATACAGGCCAGTGGGACGACGACGCATTCGGCGACTCGGAAGCGAGCGCGCTCGATCCCGGTCTGTTCGCGCGCCGTCTGGAGGAGCTCTTCCGGACCGTTCCGGGACCCAATGGTCGGGCGTACAGCGCGAAGGCGATCGCGGCACGGTCCACCGAGCGCGGTTTCCGCCTCGGTGAGTCGTACCTGAGCCAGCTGCGCTCGGGGAAGGCCAAGTCGCCGTCGTTCCGCACGGTCGAGGGCATCGCGGCGGCGTTCGGCGTCGACGTTCACTACTTCCTCGAAGACCGCGCCGCACAGCGCACCCGGGACGAGATCGACCTGATGCGCTTGCAGGCCGACACCAACGTGCAGCTGGCAGCGTTCCGTCTCGCCGGTCTGTCCAGCGACAGCGTCACCGTGGTCAACGAACTGATCAAGGTGCTCCGGCAGCAGCAGGGGCTCCCGAAGGATCCGCCGGACGTCATCGCCGCGGGTCTGACCGACGACGAAGTGGCCGATCAGCGGCTGCGTGTCGTCGGTGGTCAACCGCCCACTGAGTGACGTGAAGCCCGGTGACGTTAAGCCCGGTGACCTGACACCCGCGAACCGGGAGCGGTGAGATGCGGAGCGAGAAGTCGCTCCGCGTCCTTGCCCGAAACACGTTGCGCGGACTGGATCTCGATCTGCCGCTGGACGTGACCCAACTCTGCGATCGCTTCGGCGTTCGCCGGGGTCGCGCCATCCGGCTGATCGCGCATCCTCTCCCGTCCGGGGTACCCAATGGGATCTGGCTGGCCGCCGAGGATGCCGACTATTTCTTCTATCAGGCGAATACGACACGTCTGCATCAGGACCAGATCATCATCCACGAGTTCGGCCATCTCATCGCCGGACACCAGATGATCGGTGCCTCGCTGGAGGGTCTTGCGGGCGGCCCCTCCGACGACGAGTCCGACGCGGCGCTGCGTCGAACCTGCTACTCCGATGAACGCGAATGGGAAGCCGAAATGCTTGCCTCGCTCATTCTCACCTGGGCTCAGGACGCCACCTCCGCGGTCCAGGCAACAGCCGACGACGACGGTCTGCGAGGATTACAGCGACTGTTCGGGGGACACCGGGGGTGGTTGTAGTGACAGTGGACGTGAATTCCGTGATTCCAGTGGCGGCAATTCAGGCGGCGGCGGTTCCAATGGCAGCGTCGGCCGTGGCCGTAGCGCGATGGTGATCGTCGGGAGCCTGAACACGCTCGCGCTGATCGTGTTCACGGTCGCCCTGTGTTGGCGGCTCGATCAGATCCGACGCCACGGCGGCGGACTGCAAGCTGTCGCCATGACCGTCTCGATCGCGGCCCTGACCCTGGCTTTCGTGGTGGCCAACCACGATGTGAGCGAGGCCATCGACACGTTGACGTTCACCGGCGCGCAACGCGTGACGTTCTATGCGCTGCTCGCGATCGGGGTGGCCGCGCTGATCATCGTGTTCTTCTTCGGTTCCCGGGGCGTGAGCCGCGAGCGTCGTGCCGGCATCGAAGCCGTGCCGCTCGTGGTGGCACTGATCGGGCTCCAGGTCACCATGCTGCTCACTCCGGTCGACGTACGCACCGACCGGTTGTCGGACATGTCGGTCCGCGAGGTCGGGTTCGCGTTGTTCTTCCTGATCGCCAGCGGATATCTGGTCTACGGCTTCCTCTCGTGCGCGCGCAGCGTCCGGAAATTCGTGAAGGTCGCCGACGGCTATCTGCGCGTGTCGCTGACCGTCGTCGCGCTGGCACTGGGTCTGCTGGTCCTCGGTTCACTCGCCCAGATCCTGTTCGTCCTGCTCGGGGTCATGGGATTCACCGGCGACGACTGGCTGCTGTCGGCGTCGACGATCCTGTCGGCGGCCGGTGTGGTCGGCTTTTTGCTCGGGGTGAGTTATCCGATGCTGCACGCGCGCTGGCGGTCGATGATGGCCCGTCGTCGCAGCGACCGCGAAGACCGCGAGCTCAAACCATTGTGGTCGCTGGTCACCGAGGCGATCCCGGAGGTGGTCCTACCCAGCAAGCGCCGCTACAGCGCTCGGGTACGCCTTCATCGTCGAGTCGTGGAGACCCGCGACGCGTTGACCCAGCTCAGCCCGGCATTACCGGCGGATTTCGAAGCGGCCGAGCCCGACACCCAGGCCGCCATGCTGCGGGCCGCGGTGCAGGAGTACGTCGACGGTGGTCCCGTCCGGGGCCCGGTCCGCGACATCCTGCCGAGCCAGGGCAGTGGGATTCACGCCGATGTCGCGCCGCTGCTCCGGTTGGCCCGCGGGATCGAGTCGTCGGGCGCGACGATCAGCCGCTGACCGAGGGCGACGACGGGGTGTCGCTGTCGATCGCCGAATCGTCGGTGTCTGAGTGCGAGGCGTTGCGGGCCCGGTTGGCATGCGTCCACCGGATGTAGATTCCGCCGGCCACCAGCAATCCGGCCACACCCGAGAGCGTCAGCGCGATGGTCGTCGTCGACGCCCCGCTCAGGCCCTCGTAGAGCAGCCAGGCGCCGAAACCGAAGAACAGCACGGCAGCACCTCGGGCGATGACCTTCTCCGGCAGATGCTTGCCGAGCACCGCACCGATCGCGATGGCCAGCGCGTCCGCGGCGACCATGCCGATCGTCGAACCGATCCAGACGCCCAGCCAGTCGTTGTTGGTCGACAGGGTGATGGTGGCCAGCATCGTCTTGTCGCCGAGTTCGGCGAGGAAGAACGACGATATGACCGCGAAGAACACCGACGCGCCGACGCGCTCGGCCTTGACCGCCTCGTCGTCGTCGAGGGCATCACCGCGCAGCGTCCACAGGCCGAAGACGACCATCGCGACGCCGGCCAGGACCGACATCAGGCTCGTCGGGATCGACAGACCGAGGAAGTGCCCGAAGAACACCGACACCGCGTGCACCGCGGTGGTGGCGACGGTGATGGCCAACAGGACCACCCACCAGCGGTAGCGCAGGGCATAGGTCATGGCCATCAGCTGTGACTTGTCACCGAGTTCGGCGACGAAGATCACGCCGAAGCTGAGGAGCAGGGCAGCAATCACCCGACCCAAGGTACGGAGGTTAGGCTGCGCTCCGCAACTGATCGCCTACCCTATTTGCCCAGGTAGGAGCATCAAAACCTAAAGTTTGGGTTCCCTTAACCCATCCGCGCAGCTCAGGCCGCGAGGAGCATCGCAAGCACGGCGGTGTCGGGGTCGGCGTTGGGGTCGATACCGATCTGGTTACGCAGCGTCACCACGGTCCCGTCGGCCTCGGCCTCGGCCCATCCCGCGCGATGCTCGAGCCCGAGTTCGGGCAGACCGGGCAGCAACACGCAGCCCGACGCCACGTCGGCGCACTCCGGCAGCGACGGCCGGGTCCGCGACGGCGGATGCAGCATCATCAGCGCCGGTGGGTTGGTGAGGAAGCGGCCGGCTTCCAGGAAACTGTCGTCGACGACGTTGCCGACGGCGACCATCATCCCGACGGCGTCGTCGTCGGCGTCGTCGGGACGGTCCTCGACGACCCCGAAGATCGTGGTGGTCGGCAGAAAACCGGGGCGGCAGGCGATTCGCACCGACGCCACCAGGGTTTGGGTCCACTCCAATGTGGACTGCGGCCACCGACCCGAGATGAGAATTCCGTTCAATTCACCTTCATGGTGAAACGGTGTGAGCCCGATGGGAATTGAGGCTGTCATGGCTGTCCTCCCGCTGGTGAAGGCATCTGTTCACAAAGAATCCACCCGCGCCATACAGAAGACAACTCGAACACGGCTGTTGTGACGGTTCTTTTACACGCCGTAACCGGCGAACAGGCACAACCGGACAGCCAGGCACACTGGTGAGATGAAGAATTCCGCACCGCTCCGCCCGATGGAGATGGCTTCCATCGCCGTCTTCGGCGGCATCACGGTCGCAGCGGTCGTCGTCGCGGCGGTGATTCCGATGGCCACCGCGGTCGGTTTGCTGGCGCCGGTGCCGCTGGCCCTGATCGCCGCCCGGACCCGCCCGCGTGCCCTGTTGACCGCGGCCGTGGCCACCACGGGTGTCACCTTCGCCATGGCCGGCAGCGGTGCGGCGTCGGGTGTGCTGGTGTCGGCGCTGATCGGCGGCCTCGTCGGTGAGATCAAACGTCGCGGCCGGGGGACCGGCACCCTCACCGCTGTCTCGCTGGTCGCGGCCCCGATCATCGGCGGCATCTCGGTCGTCGTGCTGCTGATTCTGGTACCGCTGCGCACCCTGATACTCAAGGCGCTGGAGAACACCGTCGGCGGGCTGGTGAAGGCGATCGACAAGATTCCCCAACTGCAGGGGCTCGGCGATGCCGTCGAGAAGGTCGGATCGAGCATGGTCGACTACTGGTGGATCTGGATGTGGGTGTCCGGCACGTTCGGAGCCTTCGTCTCCATCGCCGCCGGATGGTGGATTCTCGGCGGTGTCATCGGTCGGCTCGCCGATATCCCGAGCACCGACACCCTCGACGCCGGGCTTGATGCACGAGGGTCGGGTCCAGGCGGCGATGACCAACTGGTCTCGCCGTTGCCGCTGACGCTGTCCGACGTCGGGTTCCGCTACACCGCCGACGGTCCGTCGGTGCTGTCCGGCATCGATCTGCGGATCGTGCCGGGGGAGTTCATCGCGGTGGTCGGCGCCAACGGATCGGGCAAGTCGACGCTGGCCAAGATCCTCGCCGGCCGCGCCCCGACGTCAGGGTCAGTGACGCGGGGTTCCGTGACGCGGGGGACCGGTTCTGGTCCCGGAACAGCAGGCCTCGGCCGTCCCGGCGGCACGGCGATGGTGCTGCAGCGCCCGGAATCGCAGATGCTCGGCTCGCGGGTCGCCGACGACCTGGTCTGGGGCCTGCCCGAAGGGCACCACGTGGACATCGACGCGCTGCTGGCCGAGGTCGGACTCGACGGGCTCGGCGACCGGGAGACCTCGGACCTGTCCGGCGGGCAGCAACAGCGCCTGGCGGTGGCCGCGGCGCTGGCCCGTTCACCGCAGTTGCTGATCGCCGACGAGGTGACATCGATGGTGGACCCGGCCGGCCGCGACGACCTGCTGGCGCTGCTGGCCGCGTTGCCTGCGCGACACGGCATCACCGTCGTACTGATCACCCACCGCGGTGCCGAGGCCGCCAGCGCCGACCGGGTCGTGCACCTCGATGGCGGCCGCATGCTCGACCGCGTCCCCGACTGGGTACACGCCGACGTGAACAGCCATCCCGGCTGGGTGGGCCAGACGCCGGCCGGCTCGTCGCCGGTCCCGGTACTCACCCTTGATCACGTCGGATACACCTACCTGAAGGGCTCGCCGTGGCAGGTGGAGGCGCTGCACGACGTGAGTCTGACGGTCAACCGCGGCGACGGACTGCTGATCGTCGGCGGAAATGGTTCGGGGAAGACAACTCTCGCGTGGATCATGGCCGGGCTCACCGCGCCGACGGCCGGCACGTGCGAGCTCGGCTGTAAGCCGGTCACCCAACGGGTCGGCGAGGTGGGGCTGGCTTTCCAGCACGCTCGAATCCAACTGCAGCGGTCGCGGGTCGGTGACGAGATCATGGCCGCCGGCGGCATCGAGATCGGCAGTGGTGAGGTCGCCCGGGTGCTGGAGATGGTCGGTTTGCCGAGGGAAATGGCAGCACAACAAACAGATTCGCTGTCCGGCGGGCAGATGCGACGCCTGGTGCTGGCCGGGTTGATCGCCCGCCATCCCACGGTGCTGGTGCTCGACGAGCCGTTGGCCGGTCTGGATCCCTACGCCAGGGCCGACATCGTGGATCTGCTGAAACGCCTACGCGCGGAAGGGATGACGTTGATCATCATCTCCCATGACTTCGATTCGCTCGACGAGGTGTGCAACCGCCGCGTTCATCTGACCGCCGGTCGGATCGACAATCCGGTACCGGCGTCGGCGCCGGTCCACGGGGTCCACGGTGACGGGGGTGTGCAATGACGATGGCCACGCCGCCGTTGCGGCAGGTACCCGGAAACTCTGTGGTGCACCGACTCTGGGCCGGGACCAAGCTGATTATCGTGGCGTTGCTGGGCCTGATGACGTGGGTCCTGCCGTCGTGGCCGTCCCTCGGCCTGGTCGCCGCGGTGGTCATCGTGACCGCGTTGATCGCCGGAATCCCGTTGGGCGCCATACCTCGTCCGCCGTGGTGGTTCTGGGCGTTGATCATCGCCGGCGGTCTGTTGAACGTCTTCTTCGGTGGCGATGCCCTCATCATCTACCTGCGCGCCACCCTGCTCGGTTTGGTGTTGCTGGCCAGTTCGATCCTGGTCATCTGGACGACGCCGATGGCCGAGGTGGCGCCCGCGCTGGCGACGCTGATGCGGCCGCTGAAGAAGCTGCGGCTGCCGGTCGACGAGTGGGCGGTCGCGATCGCGTTGTGCCTGCGGGGACTGCCGATGCTGCTCGAGGAACTGCGAATGCTGCGCGCGGTGCACCGGCTACGGCCGAAAGGCCCTGCGTCGTCGGATCATCCGGCGGCCGAGATGGGCATCATGGACATGGTCACCGCCGCGATGTCGTCGGCGCTACGCCGCAGCGCGGAGATGGCCGAGGCGATCACCGCGCGTGGCGGGACGGGGCGGCTGACCGCGTACCCGTCGAGGCCGGCACGGATCGACGCGGTGGCGCTGGTGATCATCGTGGTCGCCTGCGCGGGAGCGGTGATCGCGACCAAGCTGATGTGAATCTCACCAGACAACGAGAGACGCCCACCATCGTGGGCGTCTCTCGTTGTCTCACAAGATGTTTCTCATCAGGGTCAGGCGGGGACGATCAGGCCTGCGCCCTGCTTGGTGGCCGTCGCGAAGCGCTCGGCGGCGTCGGCCCAGTTGACCACGTTCCACCAGGCCTTGACGTAGTCGGGCTTGACGTTCTGGTAGTCGAGGTAGAAGGCGTGCTCCCACATGTCGAGCAGCACGATCGGGATGATCGCGGCCGGGATGTTGCCGCTCTGGTCGGTCAGCTGCAGGATCACCAGGTTCTTGCCGATGGTGTCGTATCCGAGGATCGCCCAGCCGCTGCCCTGCAGGGTGGTGGCTGCCGCGGTGAAGTGGGCCTGGAACTTGTCGAAGCCGCCGAACTGGTCGTCGATGGCCGCGGCCAGGTCGCCCTCGGGCTTGTCGCCACCGTTGGGGGACAGGTTCTTCCAGAAGATCGAGTGGTTGGTGTGGCCACCGAGGTGGAAGGCCAGGGTGGCCGACAGGCCGTAGACCTTGCCGGCGATGTCGCCGGCGTCGCGGGCCTCGGCCAGCTTGGCCAGGGTGTCGTTGGCGCCCTTCACGTAGGTCGCGTGATGCTTGTCGTGATGGAGCTCCATGATCCTGCCGGAGATGTGCGGTTCAAGTGCCGCATAGTCGTACGGGAGATCCGGCAAGGTGTATTCAGCCACGGTATTCCTCTCTGAGTACTGCTCTGGTTGCTCATCTTCTCTCGCGTCGTCGAGCGTCGGGGAATGACGCAGGCGAGATGGCTCCAGCCTTCCCCAGACCATGGGGGAATGCAACAAACCGCACGTAAATCACTTCAACCGCGGTTGAACTATTGCGGCCGCGCGGAACGTGCTACAGAGGATGAACGATGTTGCCGCACAACGGTAGCTGCGCTACTTCGTTGGCAGATGAGTTCGCTCGCACAGCGACGAGCACTGGGCGCGCCGTGCTCGCTAGACGAGCAGGAGCACAACGAAGACAGCGAGCAGAACCGCGATACTGGCACCGGTCGCCAGGCACGCCGACGCCACGTCGTAGTGGGCTTTGGGCACTACGCGCCGCCGCGAGACGAGAACGTCGTCGACGTCTGCACCTGCATGGAATGCTCCACCGTGAGATGTCATCGTCACCTTCTACAACGCTGTGTCGGCTGATGTTGTGCGAGGCGGGACCCACGTGAGGATTGTCACACCCGGCAATTCTGGCCATCGTAAACAAAGTCGGGCTCAGGACTCAAGTCCGTCTGGTAGCGCGGCGTAGGATCGCCGGTATGTCATGGCTCGATCAGCTGCTGCACGGTCACCAGGCCAAGCGTGAGCTCGTCTCTCCCGACGAGGCGCTGACCGGCCGCGATGTCGGAGTCGACGTCGCGGCAGAGAACATCGTCCTGCATCATCCGATGCGCGGAACGGACCCCGGAGATCGATTCGGAATCGGCGACTTCGGCAGCACCGATTCGGGTACTGAACTTGCCTCGGTGGTTCTCGCCGGCGGCTGCTTCTGGGGCATCGAAGAGATCTTCTGGCAGGTGCCGGGCGTCTACACGACCGCGGTCGGCTACGCCGGCGGGTACACGCCCAATCCCGCATACAGCGAGGTGTGCACCGCCAAGACCGGCCACACCGAATCGGCGCTGGTGGTCTTCGATCCGGCTGTCATCGACCTCGAAGGTGTTCTTGCCATCTTCTGGGAAAGCCACGATCCCACCCAGGAGATGCGTCAGGGCAACGACGTCGGCACCCAGTACCGCTCAGCCATCTTCACCCTCTCGCAGGCCGACGCCGACCTCGCCCGCGCGTCAGCCGAGAAGTACGGCACCGTCCTGAGCGCTGCCGGACTGGGGCCGATCACCACCGAGATCGCGCCGCTCGCCGAAGCCGGCGACGGCTGGTTCTACTACGCCGAGGACTACCACCAGCAGTACCTCGCGAAGAACCCGCACGGCTATCGGTGCCACGCCGCCACCGGGCTGCGCTACCCGACGACCTGACGATCGATGGCCACACCGCTCACCCTGAGCGCCTGGAATCGCACTGTGCTGCATCGGCAGCACCTCACCGAACGCATCGCTGAGGACGCCATCGAGGTGCTTGACCGCTGCGTGGGTCTGCAGTCGCAGGACCCGCGCGCGGCGTTCTACGGATTGGCTTCGCGCATCGGCGGTTTCGAGCCCGACGAGCTCGACGACCTGCTGACCTCACGCGAGGTGGTCCGGATGGCGTCACTGCGCGGCACCGTGTTCCTGATGGACGCCGAGGACACCCGCTGGATCCGTCCGCTCGTCCAGCCGGTGCTCGACGCCTCGGCCGCGCAGCATCGCAAACGTCTGCGGCACGCCGAGCACGATGCCGTCGTCGACGCTGCAGCGGACCTGCTCGATGGCGCGCAGCTATCCGTGGCCGATCTCAAAAGCCAACTGGCTCAGCGCTTTCCCGACGAGGACTCAGCTACGCTCGCGACCCTCGCGCGGTGCGCGCTCGCGTTGGTCCAGGTACCGCCACGTGGGCTGTGGGCCGGGCGCGGTGCACCCACCTACCAACTCTTCGACGACTGGGTCGGGCCGGGCGAGCCCGCGATCTCCGGCACCGAGGCAGTCAAGGAACTCATTCGTCTCTACCTCCGGGGCTTCGGTCCGGCGACGGTCAAGGGCATCCAGACGTGGTGCGGTCTCACCGGCCTGAAGGCGACCGTCGAAACGATGGAAAAGGACTGGGAGCTCGAACGATTGACCGGACCCGACGGCATCGAACTCTACGATCTCGACGGGCTCGGGATCGTCGACGACGCCCCGGCGCCGGCGCGATTGATCGCGCCCTACGACAACGTGATCATGGCCTCGGCCGATCGTCGGCGCATCGATCCCGACGACCTGTACCGCACCATGGCGACGCCGAACGGCCTCTCGCCAGGATTTGTCCTCGTCGACGGATTCCTGTGTGGCTCTTGGTCATTCGATGCCAACAAGCGGGTCGTGGTGAACTATGCCAAGAAGGTCGACGCGCGCTCGGCACGAGCGGTCGACGATGAGGTGGCCCGGTTGCAGGAGTTCTGCGACTGCTAGTCGAAACGAATCAGCGAGACTCCGGCGTCCTTCAAGTCCTGATAAAGGTCGCCGAGTGGTGCTGGCTCACCCCGCTGGTCACACTGGGTGAAGATCAGGCATTCCGCTGCTCGAGACACACCCACGAAGAACGTCATCGTGGACTCGATGGTGTTCCGGGTGTGCGCCCACCACTGCTCTTTATCGAGGCCGATGAAGAAGACAGTGTGGTACTCCAACCCCTTGCTCCGGTGGACGGTCAACAGTGGAACTGCGTCGGCGTCGAAAAAGGCCTCGGGGACTGCAATCCATGAATCAACACGTCCAAGCGTTTGGACAAGACGAATCCTGAACGCATCGAGGGTGACTTGCAGGTCCTCAGGTCTGTCGCCAAGAAGCCGCTTGTGGCCAGCCGCTGCGACACGAACGAAGGTCGTGAGTTGGTCGATCAGAGATCTCGCTGCATCGTCGACGAAGTCGCCACTTGAATCGTCGTTGAGGGGCGTTACCGCCATCCAGCTGCGAAGAATCCGGAGATAGGCTGTTAGGTTGGTGTCGACCCGAGCCCTGGCATCCCGAGTGCGACTTCCCGAAGACGACATCCTCGCCAGTGTTGACGTGACGTCATGCCAAGCCTGTGGCTGTCCGACCTTATTCACGGCAAGGGTGAGGATGCCCAGCAGGAGGCGTACCAGATCGTCCGTCAGTAGGTCCTGGAGTCGAAGTTCGCCAACTTTCGCATCGTCATTGCGCAACCGCAATCCGAAAGCCGACAACGCCCGACTCAGTTGCGGTTCTAGCTTCGCGACCTCTTGTCTGGCGATCAGTCCATAGTTAGCAGGGCTTCGGCCCGACGTCTCCATGTCGGCGGCAATCCATGCCGCAACGGCGTCAGCTTCGCACTCCTCATTAGGAAATGACCAAACCGAGACGGGGGTCTCACCCACGGGCGTGTTGACACGTGAGTGCTGGAGTGGACTCTTAGGGTCGAGTCGGATTGCGAACCGATGCTGTAGGTCAACGAGCTTCTGGGAAGAACGGAAGTTCGATTTGAACTTGAATGGTTCGGCCTTGAAGTCGACCTCAAATTCTGCGAATGCGTTTCCCAATGCCCCTGCCCAGCCCATGATCCGCTGATTTGGGTCGCCTACGGCGGTCACTGTCGTTCCCGCATGAGCGAAGACCGACTTGAGGAAGGAGTATTGGGCGTAGGTGGTGTCCTGGAACTCGTCGATGAAGACGTATGGGTAGGTAAAACGCAGCGCTCGCTTGAGTTGCGGGCTCATCCGAATAATTAGATCAGCGAGCCGGTTAAGCATGACGAAATCGACCAACGGGTCTTCAGGCTGCAAGTATTTCTGCTTCCACCATTCCTTCACGGCGTAGTCGCTTGCTGACCGAGCAGGCTGCTGTTCGGAGGGAATGGATGGGAGTTCTGCTACACCCAGAACATTGGACAGAAATGTCTCGGGCGAGAGTGCATAAATTGCCTGCGCCGAAGCCTTGTCTAGGTCGCCTCCAATGTCTCGAAAGAATGCCGAGACATCCCTTTTGGTGAAGAATTTAATGGTGTAATCGGCGCTCAATTCCCATTCGTTTGGCAGTAGTGTGCAAAATCTGTCGACGATCGACTTGGTAAAGGCGTCGAATGTCATGGAGACGAAGCGGTGAGCGTGTTCTGGAAGTCGTTTCTGAACGCGGTCTCGCAAGTTCGTTGCTGCTGATCGCTTGAAGGAGATAGCCAGAATCTGATGCGGAGACCGGCAGATTGGCGTTTCAAGAAGATACGCTGCTCGCTGCGCCAGGAACTCCGATTTTCCGGAACCTGGGCCTGCTGCCACTGACGCATTGCCGACCCACCGCAAGGCGGCCCACGCGTCACATTCGAGGTTGTCAATGCCTTTCGGGCGCCATTCTGCGCTGGACGTGATCATGATGGTGACACGGCTCTCTCGATGCGGTCGAGGAGGCGGCCAAGTGGCGGCGGAGCTTTGGCGAGCTCTTCCTTGGATGAGAAAGACATCGCTCGGAGGTGCGTACTCGGTTTCGAGTTCGATAAGAACAGGTAGCGGTACCAGCGGAGAAGGTCGATCATTGAATCTCTGTTGTAGTAGTCGACGTCCGGTCGGTCTTCGGGGGTACCGAGGACTACGTCACGCGGGTCCCCCTTGCTACTGGGCCCTGTTTTACCGTCTTCGAGATGGCCGGTGTACGCGACTTTGTAGTGGCAGAGTAGTAGCAGGTCTAGGTCCAGCGGAGACGAAAAGTAGATGTCCCATTTCTCGAGATGACTTAGCCAACCTTTGATTTGGGTAGCGGTGAGCGCAGCAATGTCATCGACACTGGAAAATGCTCTGACTTCCTCGCTCCCATCGAACGGCGACTTATCGATTTCGATGAGTCGGTTGCATGCATCCCGAATGCGACCTTCTCCACCACCTTCACGACCGTAATCAAGATCGAGAAGTGTCGCGTGCGGGATACGAAGCTGGTTGAGAAGGCGCCAGAAGTGGTTTGTGTGACGTCCACCGAGTGGGACCACTGCAACGAATGACTGGTCAATGTGAAGGTCACGGGCAGCTGCCAGCTTCGGGATGACCAGCTCCTCTGATGCACCTTCGCCGAGCACAACGAAGCGTGCGAAGTACAGCTCGGGGTGGGCCAGGACTGCTTCGCGGACGTACTTTCCGGCATCAGTTGTGACGTCCGGTATGTCGATCCTGCTAACGGCTGTCGACTTGGACATCTCGTCGATTCGGAAGTGTCTCACCCGCTCTGGCGGGATCCGAGACATCACACTCGCCGAGTGGCTGGAGATCAATGCCTGGGCTCGCCCTGAACTGGTGACAGCAAGCAGTTGCTCGACCACTCTCGAGAGGAAGTAAGGTGACAGGTTGTTTTCGGGCTCTTCAATTGCCAAGAGCGTCAATGCTGGAAGTGTGCTGGCAGTCATGTCGAACTTGTCGTCATGCTTGCCTGAGGCGATCTCCGTTTCCAGGTCTAGCGTGGCAGCAGTAAGCGCGATGTGCAGGAGTGATTTTTGTCCGTCACTGAGTTCCCGGGCTGGACGCGTTCGGCCGGTGGCTGTCGGCGTGAACAGCAGCTCAGCGTTGCCGACGAGCATGGACATGTCTCGGCTGATCGGCTCAAAGGTCGGGTTCTGCTCAGTGGACAGGTGGTGGAGCTGCTTCCATCGCGACGCGATCGCTTCGGTCACAGTCGCGACTACGGCCTCGGACTTAAAGTTGGCCGACAGCGCATTAGCAGCTCCACTGATGTGGTTACGGAAGTCCTTCGACCACATGCTTGCTCTCCACAAACGTCCTCGAAGGAACGTATCGACATGTCGGCCGCCGTCTCTTGTCGCTGGAACATATACGGCCTGGATGCGGTTGCGGTCCGATGCTCTGAGTTCGACGCACCGATCGTCGAAGTTGTCGTCCGAGGTGTAGACGATCCGGCGATCGTCCTCGATTAGTCCACTGGCCGACCCGTCTGCGGTCCAGGTCGCATCCAGGACAATCCTCAGCTTGAGCTCTCCCTCGAAATCAGCAGCCATATGAGCGAAGAACTCCGGAACTGTAGCGTCAGCTGCGTCCAGTTCGGTGGTGCTGTCAGCAGCAGTCGCTTTCGGTTCGTCGTCGAGTTCGGGGAAAGCGAAGACTGCGTCAATCCGAAGAGTTCGGGCAGTTGCCGCTTCGGCTTCGTCGTGCGGGACGTGAAAGTCCTCGACACGAATTTCGCGCTCACTCGATACTACGCTGAACAGCCTGAGTATCGCTTCGAGTGCAGCTGTCTTGCCGGAGGCGTTAACCCCCAGTAGAGCAGTCAGCTGATTGTCGAAGGTGACTGTGTGCGGGTCGGGCCCGAAGCACTGGAAATTGGTAAGCGTGACCTTCTCGAGGTACATCCCCACGACTCTCTACTCGGACAGCGAGGCTTAGATCGCCGTCGCTACTTACTTCGTCACTTACTCGACGCTCAGTCGCCGGTGCGCGGATTGCGGCTGGTGATGCAGTAGCGGCGGCCGATCGGGTCGGCCATCACCGTCCAGTTGGCGAATCGTTCGACCACCCGCGCGCCCCACTCCTCGTGCCGGATGACCTCGTCGTCGACGGCATTGGAGGCAAGGTCCAGGTGGCCGGTCGCGCTCTGGCCGGGATCGCTGGAACCCAAGCGCTGCAAGATGATTCCAAGGGCCAGGTTCGAATCCCTACGCAGCCGGGTCAATTCGGGACGCGACGTCGGGAGCGGGTCCCACGAGGTCAGCCGTGTCCAGAAATCGAGTTCGGCGTCGAACCGGTCGGCCGGAACATCGATGCTGACCTGGTCGATGATGCTGATGGTGTCGCCCGGCCAGCGGATCGGTCGTGCCCGCTGCGAGGCACCGTCCCAGGCGACGATGCAGAAGATGAAGCCGGCCGGCGAGGACAGCGTCGAGAGCGCGCGGGTGGGGCGGTGGAGATTCTGCTGTCCGATCAGGGTGGCACCCAGCGAGATCGCTTCGGCGGTGGCCGCGGTCACGTCGTCGACGGCGAAGTCGAGGTGAATGCCCCCGACGCCCTCGCCGATGCGCTGGACGCGCAGGTGAGGGTCGCCGCTGAACGGCTCGAGTGAGGCGAATTCCCGATGCGAGCCGCGGGGTGGTGACACGGTGCTTCCAGCGATGGCGCGCCAGAACGTCACCTCGTCGCCGAACCGGTCGGACCGGAAGTCGAGGAAGGCGGTGAGCCAGCGGATCTGCATGGGGAGCCAGTCTAGTGAGGTGTGGTGTTCACTACACTCGGCCAAATGACGCGTGCGCTGAAGAAGATAACCACCAAGTTCTCCCGGGCGCACGGAGACAAAGTGGCGGTGCTGCGACTCGACGGACCGATCGGCGCGGCCGGGATGGGCCGGCACGGCTTGACCACCGATAGCGTCGAGCCGATCCTCAAGCGCGCCTTCGACGTCGACCACCTCGTCGCGGTCGTCGTGGTGATCAACTCGCCGGGCGGATCACCCGCACAGTCGGAGTACATCGCCGAACGCATCCGGCAACTCTCGTCGGAGAAGGGCGTGCCGGTCCTGGCGTTCTGTGAGGACATCGCCGCCTCGGGAGGCTATTGGATCGCCTGCGCCGCCGACGAGATCTACGCGGCGCACACCTCGCTGGTGGGCTCGATCGGCGTGGTCTCCTCCGGCTTCGGACTGGTCGACGTGATCGGTCGGCTCGGCGTCGAGCGCAGGCTGTACACGGCCGGGGAGAACAAGGCCCGGCTCGACGCGTTCAGCCCGGAGCGGCCTGAGGACGTCGAGTGGTTGCGTGGGCTGCAGTCCCAACTCCACGACGAGTTCATCGCGTGGGTGCGTCAGCGCCGTGGCCGCAAGCTCACCGCATCCGACGACGTGCTGTTCACCGGTGACGTGTGGATCGGGAGCCGGGCCGCCGAGGTGGGCCTCGTCGACGGCGTCGGGGTCCTGCGTTCGGTGATCGCCGAGCGGTTCCCGGACGCCACGATCGAATTGATCGCAGCGCCGAAACCGTTGCTGGAGCGGATCACTGGCGGTCAGATGAGTGTCGCCGGATTCAGCGAGCAGCTCGTGTCGGCGACGATGAGCGCGCTCGACCGGGCCTCGGCCGTGCGGCTGGGATAGCAGCCGTGCGCCAGGGGCGTCGACTGATCGATCGACAGTCGATCTGTTGAGTGATTCCCCAAGTTATCCACAGCTGGTTGTCAATGGACTCTCATTGACCAAAATTTCACGACAGTAAAGATCGTGGATCGTGATGTATAGATCTTAAGAAAATCTGACTGAAACTGTGATGGCTATCACCCAACGACCTATGGCGCGATCGGTTTGTCCACAGTTTCCACAGTCTCATCCACAAGTTGACCCTAAGTCTTGACGTACCTCGACGGTATGGAAGAACGGCCATGTGGATAGTTATATGATGGTCGACATAGTTGCCGTTTCAAGGACCGAATCGTGTCAAAACGGACCGGTAGTCCCCACAGTTGTCCACAGCTTTGTCATCGGCACCCCGAGCTGTGCCACCATTGAAATTGTGAGTATGGGCGATATTCCGCAGGTGCCGGTCACCGACCTGCCGAATGATTTCACCGACGACCCCGCACGTGTGGTCCTCGATGTCCGGGAGGACGACGAGTGGGCACACGGCCATATCCGGGGTGCGCTGCACATCCCCCTCGCCGAGGTCCCTGCGCGACTCGACGAGCTCGACCTCGACCGCGAGCTGTTGGTGATCTGCCATTCCAGCGGCCGATCGATGCGGGTGCTGGCCTACCTGTCCCAGGTCGGCTACGACGGGAGCTGCGTGCGCGGCGGCATGCTCGCCTGGATCGAGAACGGCAAGCCGGTCGAAACCGGCGCCTCATGATCGATATGTGCCCGCGGTGCCGGATTCAGGCACCGCACCGACCCGGCCGTGAGCATTGCCCGCGCTGTGGCGGTCCGCTGCGCGTCGTCGACTCCGACCTCGTCTCGGCTGCTCACACCTCGGCGCCGGCCGGGCCCGCCAATCGCCCCGCCCCCACAGCGCCACGTACCGGCGGACCACGCAGCGGAGGGATCTACCGCGAGCGCCACATCCGCTGGGTCGCGCGCCGACCACCGGAGGCGATCCCGGCCCCGCGGCCGCCGAGTCCGGTCAGACCGGCCGGGATTCCGCGGTACCTCTACATTCCCGCGTGGGGACTGCGTGATCTACCGGTCCAACACGACGAATCCGTCGACCCCACACGCGTATTGCAGGTGGCGTTGATCAGCGCGCTGCGCGGCCTGGCGGTGGCGCTGGCCTGCTCCGCGGTCGCCCACCTGATCCGCTACATCATCGTGGTGGTCAACCGGGCGATGCCGGTGCCCGGCCTGCTGCAGAGTGCCAGCCTATTCCTGCTGATCCTCTGTGGACTCGCCGCGCTCGCGGGATACGTTTATGCCACAGTTGTTTTCGTGCGCTGGCTGATCTCGCTGCGGAGCGAGGAGTATCGCGCCGCAGGTCTGATCGAACCGCGTCGCCGTTGGCAGCTGATCGTGTTGGCCGCGGTGCCGCTGGTCAATGTCATCGGTGCACCGCTGCTCATCGCCGAGGCGACCGCCCTGCGCGACGACCTCGATCAGGCACGTACCCGTCGTCGACTGAAAAAGGTGTGGGTGGCGTGGGCGCTGGTCAATGCCATCGCCGTCGCCGCGGTGGTCACCCGCATCGTCGCCGCACGTTCCGGTTCCATCCAGACCGCCGCCGACGCGCTGGTCGGGGTGATCATCAGCGCGGCGGTGTCGGCAGCCTTCGCCTGGTGGCTGGCCCGTCGTATCGAGTTGATCTTCTCCCCGGCCGACGATGAGAAACCGGCTCGCCGGTGGGTGGTGGTCGGCGGATGAGCGGAGCCGAGCAGGTCTCCCGATCGGGGAAACCGGCCGTGGTGGCGCACCGGGGCGCCTCCGGCGAAGCTCCCGAACACACGTTGGCCGCCTACGATCTGGCCCTGGCGCAGGGCGCCGACGGCCTTGAATGCGACGTGCGCCTGACCAGCGACCACGAACTGGTGTGCATCCACGACCGGACCGTCGACCGTACATCCGACGGCACCGGCGTGGTCAGCGAGATGTCGCTGGCCCAGCTGCGTGAGCTGGACTTCGGCACCTGGCACGGGTCGTCGGAGAAGGCGTCGGTGCTGACCCTGCGGGAACTGCTGACCCTGACGCTCGATTGGCGACGACCGGTCCGATTGTTCATCGAGACCAAGCATCCGGTTCGCTTCGGCAGCCTGGTGGAGCAGGAGTTGCTGGCGCTGCTGCAGGAGTTCGGGGTCGCGCAGCCACCGTCGGCCGATCACAGCCGCGCCGTGGTCATCTCGTTCTCGTCGGCGGGAGTCTGGCGGGTTCGACGCCACGCCCCGATGCTGCCGACCATCCTGCTCGGCGACACCGCGCGCCTCTTCGGTGGCAGCGCGGCGACGGCCGTCGGCGCCACCGGCATCGGACCATCGGTGGACACGCTCCGCCACTACCCGGCACTGGTTGACCGCGCGGCCGCGGCCGGCCGGGTGACTTACTGCTGGACCGTCGACGA
Source organism: Actinomycetes bacterium (assembly GCA_023461275.1). Lineage (GTDB taxonomy): Bacteria > Actinomycetota > Actinomycetes > Mycobacteriales > Mycobacteriaceae > Gordonia. The sequence continues at coordinate 114,668 of JAEYMI010000014.1, forward strand.
CCTCGTCGACGTCCAGTTGTGCGCCGATCTCGGTGTCCGCTGGGTGGCAACGAACTACCCGGCCAAGGTGCGCGACTGGCTGGTCACCATCGACTGACGGAGTTCGTGGTCTCACGCCGAGGTGGCCATGAGAAGGTTGTCCCATGGCGAAGAAGAGCAAACGAGGCAGTGGGCCACGTCCGGGTAATCCACGGGCCGAACGCGTCGCGGCCCGCAAGGCCCGCCAGTTCGCGGCCATGGCACCACCGGCCCGTCCCTTCGCCGGCCTCGCCGCCGAATGCGACCTGGTGGCACTGCGGGCCTTCGTCGCGTCGGCGACCGCGCGCCTGGACCTCGTCGAACCGGGCCCGCCGGACCCGGTGCTGACCTCGGTCATCCCGGCGAAGGAAGCGCCGAAGGCAAAGGTCGAGCCCGGCACCCGCAATCACGTACTGCTGGCTACCATCCTGCCCGGCGCCGTACCCGCCATCGCACGCGAATTCCGTGCTGCGACAGAGGGTTTGGTTGGTCTGCAAACCGACCCCGAACCGGCCGACCTGGCTGATTCGCTGGCCGCGGCGATCGACTGGGCGGCGCACGCCGAGCCCGGTGCGGACTATGCGCCGTCGTCGGAGCACGGCACGCTGACCGACCTGATCAAACCGGAGTCGACGCTGGATCTGACTGTCTACGACGACTTCTCGTGGTGGTTCGCCGAAGGCACCGAAGTCCCGCGCGAGGTCGCGGGGATGCTGGATCGGGCCAACGACACCGTGATGCCCACGGCGCGACTGAAACCCAAGAGCGGCCTCGGCGCGCCGTGGTGGGTCGACGCCGGTGAACGCGCCCACCTGCGGTGGGTGCGCCCCGAACCCGAAGACGATGTGATGGCGGCGTTGGCGCGGCTGCATGCCGCCGGAGCGCTCACCCTCGGTGAGGGATCACGATTCGCCGGCTCATTCCGCACCCACGGACTGCTCGTGCCGGTCTTCGACCTGGACAACGAGCGCCATCACGAAGAGTGGTACGACGGTCTCGACGAATTCGACGCGCACCTCGTCGAAGCGCTGCAGTCGCCGCGCGAGTTGACCGCGGAGGAGCGTCGCTCCCGCGACGGGATTCGCGGGCGCCAGATCACCCTGCGCTGACGTCGAACCCGGGCTGACGTCGAACCCGGGCTGACGTCGAACCTGCGCTGACGTCGACTCCGGGCGCTGACCCGGCCTGGTCGCGGGTGACTACAGGTTGCCGCCGGCCGCCGGCGGTGTGGTGGCGTCGGTGCCGCCGCTCTTGTTGAGTTCGCGCTCGACGAAGTTCTCCAGGTCGAACAGATTGCCCTGGGCGCGGTCGGCGATGGTGCGCAGGGTGGTCATCGTGGCGACCTCTTCCACCTGCTCCTTGAGGAACCACTGCATGAACTGCTCGCCGAGGTAGTCGCCGCTGTCACGGGCGCATCGGGCGAGGTCGACGATCTGCTCGGTGACCGTGCGCTCCTGCTCGAGCGCCAGTTCGATGGGTGCGGTGTAGTCGGCGAAGTTGTTCTGCGGGGCGGCCACCGGCGGGATCTCGATCTCGATGTCGCGGTCGAGCAGGTACTGGACGATCATCATCGCGTGATTGCGCTCTTCTACGGACTGGGCGTAGAAGTGGCGGGCCAGCTGCGGCATGTTGTGGTTGTCGTAATAGACCGCGACCGAGATGTACTGCTGTGAGGCGGCGAACTCATTGCCGATCTGATCGTGGAGGAGTTCGTGGAACTTGGTGTGGTCATTCGCGGTGGTCATGACGCCAATGGTAGGTCGGGCGGATGTCGAATGTCACCGCAGGACAAGCTAACTGAGGTTAGGCTGACTTGTTTTGCCGAAACCGGGCGCGGTGGCGTCAATTGCCGATCACACCACCGGAATTCTGCAGCAGGTCGTCGGGAACCTTTGTGCCGGAACGGATATGGGCGAAGAACTCTTCGGTGTTGTCACCGACGATGAGTGAGTCGCCGTCGTCGGTGTATTCGTCGCCGCCGTTGGGTGTGGTGGTGGTGATCGGGTCGCTGCGCAGTGCGAACGCCAATCCGGCCAGATTCCAGATGTGGTCGCCGGTGTCGACGGTGAGCGCATCGACCGCACCGTTGACGAACGGGAACAGCCGGAACGGATTGAGCACAACCGCGGGGCTCGTCGCCTCGGACATCAAGGCGCTGAGGAACTTACGCTGATTGACCACCCGCTCGAGGTCGGCGTTGGGGAAGGCGCGGGTACGCACCAGGCCGAGCGCCTGCTTGCCGTTGAGGTGCTGGCAGCCCTTGGGCAGGCGCAGGCCGGCCTTCGGGTCGTTCAGCGGTTGGTCGATGCAGATGTCGATGCCGCCGACCGAGTCGACGAGGCGGTCGAAGCCACCGAAGCCGATCTCGCCGTAGTGGTCGATGCGCACCTTGGTGAGGTTTTCGACCGTCTGCACCAGCAGCTGCGGTCCGCCGATGCTGAACGCCGCGTTGATCTTATGGCTGCCCTGCCCGGGAATGGGCACGTACAGATCGCGCGGGATGGAGATGATCATCGCCTTACCGCTGGGCGGCTTGTGCACCAGCATGATGGTGTCGGTGCGGGCGCCGTCGCTGTCGCCGGTGGCCAGGTCGTCCTTCTGCTGCTGGGACAGATCCGCGCGCGAATCGGTGCCGACGATGAGCCAGTTGGTGCCCGGGGTGTTCGCCGGGCGTCCGGCATACGACGTCAGCGCGTCGACGCGGTGCAGCTTGCCGTCGTAGTAGAACATCAGACCGATCGAGCCGACGACGATCACCAGCAACAGCACCATCGTGATGCGGCCGGCCCGCATGACACGCCGACGCGCAGAGGGTTTCGGGCGAGCCGACTTGGTTCGCTCCCTGCTGCTGGATTTGCCCAGCGAGGGCGTGCGCAGGGAAGGCTTGCGCAGCGACCGGCGTGGCGGTGAGCTCGCGTCCGGGGTCTGGTCGGGGTCGGCACGTTCGGGCTTCTGAGTCGGCGCGTAGCCGGCAGCACCCTGCGATCGCCGCGCCCGATCACCGAGGCGGTCACCGGCCCGGTCGCGGGGCTTCGGCTGATCCCCGGGCTGGTCTCCGTGCGGTCGGTCCCCGGGCGATTGCGACCACGCCTGCGGCGGCTGGTACCCGCCCCGCTCGCCGGTGCCCCTCAAACCATCGCCCCTCGAACCATCGCGGCGCGAACCCCCGAGATGCTCGGTCGGCGGCTCGGGGCGCGCAGCACGTTGGTCCCGGGTACGGGGCTGATGATGCGGCGGTGGTACCCGGCGTCGGCTCTGGGGCGGTGCGGCCGGCGGTACCGGAGGTGCAGGCGCGCGCCGCGGATTCTGCGGCGGCGGCATCCGGCGGGTGCCGGGCTGCTGGGCTGCCGGCTGGTGGTTTGCGGGCTGGTGATTCGCCGGCTGGTGGGATGTGGGCTGTTGCGACGGCGGCTGGTGGGATCCCGGCTGGGGGACGGGTCGTCGAGGCGGACGGCCGCCACCCGCGGGGGTGCCACGCCGCCGCAGGTAGGGAGGCTCCGGCTCGTTCATCCCATCAAATGTACGCATGGCGGGGTCTCGTAGGCTGACGGACATGACGGTTGCGCTGCGGCGCCTGCTGCGTCCGGGCGAGCAACACGTGGTGGTCGTCGAGACCGACCCGAAGCGCCGGCGGGCACTGGTGGTCGAACTGGTCATCGTCGGCATCCTCACCTTCGCGTTCTCCGCGGTTTCCGCTGCCCTTGCCCTGATCGAGCTGCAGTTGACGTCGGGCATCGCCGATTCGACGGTCGCGCTCAACCCGAGCCGCTCCGACGTCGGGTGGATCGATGCGTCCCGCCAGATCATGAGCGCGGTCCGGTTGTTCACGATCGGCGCGCTCGGTGCGTACCTGTTGTGGCTCAGCGGCATCGGGCTGAGCCGGGTGGGGCTGGGTCGGTGGTCGCCACGCGTCGACGTTCCGTCGGGTCTGCTGTTGGCCGCGGTGATCGGACTGCCCGGCCTCGGGCTGGTCGCGCTGGCCCGCGCGCTCGGGATGAACGCCCATCTGGTGCCCAGTGAGGTCGACGGCGTCTGGTGGCGCTGGCCGGTGCTCATCGCGCTCGCGATCGGCAACGCGGTGGCCGAGGAGCTGGTGGTGGTCGTCTACTTCATGACGCGACTACGTCAGCTGGGGGCGTCGGAGAACGCATCGCTGCTGGCCACGTCGGTGCTGCGCGGCGGATATCACCTGTATCAAGGTGTCGGCGCGGGCATCGGGAACATCGTGATGGGCCTGGTCTTCGGCCGCTTCTACCAGCTCACCAATCGGGCGTGGCCACTGGTGATCGGGCACGCGACCATCGACGTCGTGGCGTTCGTCGGCTACGCACTGCTGGGCGATCACCTGGGGTGGGTCGGCTGACGCACCCCAGGTGATCGGAGCGGTGTGGTCTGTATGAAGAGGTGCGCGGTCGGTTCAGTCCGGCAGGCTGTTCATGAACGGGCAGCCCGCCAGGTTGCGCAGGGCTCGGGAGAGTTCGGTGACGTCGTCGACGGGGTGCGGGAACGGGAGCCGGACGTCGGCGTCGCCGTCGGAGCCCTCGATGCGGAAGCGGATTCCGAAGCGGTCCAGGCCCAGCGGCCGTACCCGGCCACGGCGCAGGTGACGCGGGAGGCGTCGGGCGAGCTGGCCGACGATGTCGGCGTGGGCGGAGTCGAGGTGGGCGATCCAGTCGCTCTCGTACTCCCAGAACGGGTCAGGCGCGGCGTCGGCGAGGTCGGCCGCCGAGACCGACGCGGCACCGGAGGCGGTGGCGATGACCGCGGTGTCGACCTGCAGGCGCAACATCGAACTGCCGTGTCCGATGTCGAGGAGGCCGTCGTCGGGGTGTTCGGTGGCGATCTCGATGGCCAGCTCGCGCTCGAGGTTGGCCGGCACCGGATGCAGCTGCCCGTTGAGCCAGATCAGTGACCGCACGGGTTCGCGGAGGTCGATCGGTGCGCAGTCGGTGATCTCGAGCATGGCGGGCAGCCCGTCGGCGGCCTCGGTGGCCAGCATCATCGGCTCAGAACCGGTGGCCACCAGCACAAACGCCTGGGATTCGAAGAGGTGGACCACGTCGACCGGCGTCGGATCGCTGCCCGCGACGGCGAGCATCGCGTTGCTGACACGGCGACATGCGGTCGCGACCAGCTCGGCGTCGGACGGACGGTCGGTGAGTGCGCGTGTCATCGTCCCTCGCTCTCCTCGGTTAGGTAGGTCACTCATGTAGGTAACCCTAACCTAAGTGCCGGAGGGCTGTACGTCAATTGTTTGTCTGCAGCCCGCGCCGACGACGTCGGAACGCCACCGGCCTCGATTAGGCTCGTCATGTGCCTGTGTTCGCCTACTTCGGTCCGGCCGGGACCTTCACCGAGATGGCCCTCGACCGCTTGGTCGAGCGCCTCGTCGACGGTCCCGTGGCGGCCGAGGACCGGATCGCCGCGGCCAACCCGGCCGCCGCCATCGAGCTGGTCCGCTCCGGGGTCGCCGACTTCGCCTGCGTGCCGATCGAGAGCTCGCTGGAAGGTTCGGTGCCTGCGACCATGGACGCACTGGTGCCTGCGCTTCCGGGCGCACGCGTCCAGGTGCTGGCCGAGGTCATCCTCGACATCGCGTTCAGCATCGCCGCGCGCGAGGCGGTCGACTCCGACGAGGTAAGCACCATCGCCGCCTATCCGGTGGCCTCCGCGCAGGTACGGACCAGCGTCGAGAAGCTCTATCCCGGCGCGCAATTCCTGCTCTCGTCGTCGAATGCCGCTGCCGCGCAGGATGTTCGCGACGGCAAGGCCGATGCCGCAGTCACCACGCCGCTGGCCGCGCGGATCAATGGGCTGGTGCCGATCGCGGAGAACGTCTCCGACGCGCCCGACGCGGTCACCCGATTCCTCCTGGTGGGCCGCCCGACCACGCCACCGGCGCGCACCGGCTCCGACCGCACCGCCGTCATCCTCGACCTCGCGGATCAGCCCGGCAGCCTGATGGCCGCGATGAACGAATTCGCCACCCGCGGAGTCGATCTCACGCGTATCGAGTCGCGACCGCGGCGAGGTGTGGCCGCGGACCCCTCGGTCGGCAAGTACTGGTTCTTCCTCGACGCGGTCGGTCATATCGACGACGACGCGGTGGGTGAGGCGTTGCGCGCACTGTATCGACGTTGTGCGCAGATCGTGTACCTCGGTTCGTGGCCGGCCGATCGGGGTACCGGCACACCGCCACCGGATCAGGCCGACAGTTTCGTGTGGTTCGATGCGATCCGCGCGGGAGAGGACGACTGATGCCCAGCTTGCACCTGATTCGCCACGGCGAGACAACGTCGAATGTGATGCGTCGCCTCGACACCGCATTGCCGGGCGCCGGGCTGACCGATTTCGGTGTGCGACAGGGGATTCGGTTCGGATTGCAGCGACCGCTCGTCGGCTCTGCGGTGTTGGTGCATTCTTTTGCCCGACGTGCGCAGCAAACCGCGGAGCTGATCGGATCGGCCTGGGGTCTGGAGCCGATCGCCGTCGAGGGTGTGCACGAGGTGCAGGCGGGTGACCTCGAGGACCGCACCGACGACGAGGCGTACCAGGTCTATCTCGACGTCACGCGACGGTGGCACAACGGTGAGCGCGATGCCGCGATGCCGGGTGGTGAGTCGTACACGATGCTGCTCGACCGATACCTGCCGGCCGTCGATAACCTTGTGCAGCAGTACATTGCGGGTTCCGGACAGGACGTGTACCTGGTCAGCCACGGCACCGCGATCCGGCTCGTTGCAGCCGAATTGGCCTCCGTCGACCGGGATTTCGCGGCCACCACCCACCTGCGCAACACCGAGAGCATCGAACTCGAGTACGACAACGGTGTATGGGTCTGCCGCAGTTGGGGTTCCACGCTGCAACCGTCTGCCGAACAGGTTGCCGAGCGGAACCTGACCCCGGCCGACCCGATGGGCTGACCCGGCGCACAGAAACCCCCGTTCTCGCCAGAAACACTGCGCGCGCGGAGTGTTTCTGACGAGAAGTGGGGTTTCTGTGTTGAGGGTTGGGGGAACTAACCCGCCGCGAGCGTCGAGGCGATGATGTCGGCGAGTACGCGGGGTTGGTCAAGGGACACAAAGGTTCTCGCGCCCGGGACGTCGATGAAGCGGGCGTCGGGGAAGGCGTCGGCGAAGCGTCGGCCGAGTGCGGGTGTGAAACACCGGTCGTCGGAACCCCAGGCGACGGTTACCGGCACGGTGACTCGCGACATCCGCGGCGTCACGGCTGCCAGCTCAGAGCGATCGATGCCACGCAGGAAGGCGACGAGGTCGTCGCGGATCCGGGCATCGGTGCGTAGCGGTTCGAACACCGAGGCGGTGAGGTCGGGGTCCGGGTCGGTGATGAGCAATCCGACGCCGATCGGGGAGTGGCGCAGGGCCTTGATCCGCATTGTCCGAATGAGTGCCGGTAGCAGCCATGGCTGTCGCATGAGTGCGATGATCAGTCGAAAAGGTTGCGGCGGAAAGACATCAAAGGCATCGCAGTTGGTGAACACCAGCCCGGCAACCAGGTCGGGATCGGCGTCGAGTGCCATTTGGGTGAGTGCGCCACCGGTGTCGTTGGCGATCAGTGTTGCTGTCGAAAGATCAAGAGCGGCAACAAAATCCCTGATGAGCGCGGCTGCACCACGCGGGCTGCGGTCATGATCGGCTCCCCATGGGATGGTGTGTGAGCCGAGTGGCAGCGTTGGTAGAACGCAACGGAATCCGGCGTCGGCCAGTAGTTCGGCGACCGGAGTCCACACGCGATTGTCGACGACGATGCCGTGGATGAATAACAGCGGCGGGTGCGGCGACTCCTCCGGTCCGAGGACGTCGTAGTCGATGGTTCCCGACGGCAATTCGATGGTGGGCATATCGTCGACGTCCCCTCGGATAGTCTGGATCAGCACTTACAGACACTTGGTATGAAAGTTACGTACAGACTGCATGAATGTCAATCGTCGAACCCAGACCGAACGCACCGCCGCGACTCGGGCGGCGCTCATCACCGCCGGTAGGGAGCTGTTCGGGCAGCACGGCTACGCCGGCGTCGGAACCCAGGCCATCGTCGAACGTGCCGGCGTCACCCGTGGAGCGCTCTATCACCAGTTCGACGACAAGAAAGGCCTGTTCGGGGCCGTCTACGACGAGCTGGAGAAAAATGTCACCGGCCGAATCGGCGTTCAGGTGATCGAGATCGCCGAGTCCGACCCGCTCGGCGCTCTGAAGGCGGGTGTGCGCGCGTTCATCGAGGCGTTCACCGACCCGTCGATCCATCAGATCGCACTCGTCGACGCGCCTGCGGTGCTCGGCTGGAGTGAATGGCGCGAACGTGGCGAGAAGTACGGTTTCGCGCTCATCGACGGGCTGCTGCGTGCCGCGATCGACGCGGGTCAGATCGCCGATCAACCGGTCCGGCCGATCGCTCACGTGGCGGTAGGCGCGCTCGACGAGTCCGCGCTCTACGTTGCCGCCGCGCAGGACAAGGATGCGGCTATCGCGGAGGTGCTGGTGGTCATGAACCGCATCATCGACGCGTTCCGGATCGACGGAAAGTGAAGTCGCCTCCGGCTGCGGCCCGCACACAGAAACCCCCGTTCTCGTCAGAAACACTCCACGCGCGCAGTGTTTCTGGCGAGAAGTGGGGTTTCTGTGTTGGGGGTTGAGGGGTGCGGGGGTATGAGACTCAACCCCACCCGTTGGCGTGCAGCCAGGCGTCGTCGATGCCGAAATGGTGTGCGATCTCGTGGATTACGGTGATCGCGACCTCGCGAACCACCTCGTCGCGGTCGCGGCTCATGGCCAGGATGGGTTCGCGGTAGATGGTGATCGTGTCGGGCAGGAACCCGCCGTATTCATGGTCGCGGGAGGTCAGGGCCACGCCGGAATAGAGTCCGAGGATCGACGGCTCCTCCTCGTTGTGCGCCTCCACCAGAATCACCACATTGTCGATGGCATCGGTCAGCTCGGACGGGATGGTGTCCAGGGCGTCGGACACCAGACCGTCGAATTCGTTGTCGGACATCATCACCGGCATGTGATCACCCCGCCGGAGCGGGTACCTCCTCGGGATTCGGGGCGATGCCCTGGGGTAGCGGAACCGCTGTCGGCAACGCCCGGCCCGGCGGCGCCTGCGGCGGCGGCACCGGCAACTTGCCGTTGATCAGCAGCGTCGAACGCGCATCGCCGACCAGCGTCGCAAAGCCGCCTCGATCCGGTAAAGCGATGTAGCACACAACTTTTCGGCTTCCGGCCAGCCAGCTCGGTTCAGACAGAACCGATCCCTGCACATTGAGGGTCGTGGCGTCGAGTTTCTGTTGACCGCCGACGAAGCGGGCGGCCTGCACTGGACACACCGACTGCAGAAACGAGTTCTGCGTGGCGGTGTCCGGCCACGGCTTCCCCGATACCCGATCGCCGAATCGTGGTGCGAGGTCGACGATTCCGGTGGTCTGGAAAGCGTGCTTCTCGGTGCAGTTGACCGGGGCGGTCGGGGCCCGGGTCTCGACGTTGATACCGATGCAGGTACCCGCGGGCCACACCATGGATTGATCCTGATCGGCCACCCGGCCGGTGAACTGTTCGGGCACACCGTCGGCTCCGGTGATCTGCAGACCGCAACGCAGCTGGCGGGCGCCCTTGTCCCACTGCGCCTGCGACGGGTACATCATGCCGACCGAGAAGCGGCCCTGCGGATCGAGCCGCCCATTGAGGTAGTTGTTGACGATCACCGGGCACTGCTCGTCGCGGATGGAGTTGAATCGCTCGGAGCCCGGCCATTTGGCCGACTCGCCGAATTCGGCGCCGGGCAGCACCGCGGTGTCGAGTGGTCCGGCCACCTCGAATCGATGTTGCTGATCGCACGCGACCTTGGTGGGATTGCCGGGTGCGCCCGCGGCCCAATCCAGGCAGTCGCCGGCCACCGAACGCGTGAACGGGTTCTCGGCGAGCCGTTCGTTCTCGCCGATGTTCGTTCCGCCGACGCTGCCGCTCTCGTCGAAGGCGCCGAGCGCGAAGGCGATACCTCCGGCGACGATCGCACCGATGATCACCGCGGCCAGCACCACACGCACCGGGTTGGCCAGCAGCGTGGACCGCCAGTGTGCCGATCGAGTCGGACCCGTGTACCCACCGAGCTCATCGTCAAGCCGTTCGTCGCCGTTCATTCGCACCGCCCTTCATCTGCTCACCCATCATGCCTGGTGCCGTGATGGGCATCTCGTACCTACACTCGCGGAGGTGACCGACGACAAGCCCACAGTCGGCGCCGATGCTGAGATCGTCGAATTGGCCACTCGGCTTTTCGGCTACGCGCGGACCGGAGATGCCGCGCGATTGAGCGCGTACCTCGACGCCGGAGTGCTCGCTGACCTGCGTAATCAGAGCGGCGACAGCCTGCTGATGTTGTCGGCGTATCACGGCCACGCCGACGCGGTACGTGCGTTGCTGACGCACGGCGCAACCCCTGACCTCGCCAACGACCGTGGGCAGACGCCACTGGCCGGGGCGGTGTTCAAGGGGTTCGACGACGTCGTCGACGTACTTGTCGACGCCGGTGCCGACCCGAGCGCGGGCACCCCGTCGGCGATCGACACCGCCACGATGTTCGGCCGCACCGACTATCTGTCGCGCTGGGAGAATTAGCACTCCAGTAGGGTTGAGAGCCGTGATCGACCTCAAGATTCTGCGCGATGATCCCGATCTCGTTCGTGCCTCGCAACGCACCCGTGGCGAGGACCCGGGCCTGGTCGACACCCTCCTCGACGCCGATGCGCAACGCCGCTCCGCCATTGTCGAGGCCGACGGGCTGCGAGCCGAACAGAAGACACTCGGCAAGCAGGTCGGCAAGGCCTCCGGCGACGAGAAGCAGGCGCTGCTGGCCGACGGCAAGAAGCTCGCCGAGCAGGTCAAGGCCGCTGTTGCCCGACAGTCGGCGGCCGACGAGGCGGCCACCGCGGCGCATCGCGCGATCTCCAACATCGTCGAAGCCGGGGCTCCCGCCGGCGGCGAGGATGACTACGTGGTCCTCGAGCACGTCGGCGAGCCGCGCGACATCCCCGACGCCAAAGACCACCTCGACCTCGGTGAATCGTTGGGCCTGATCGATATGGAACGCGGCGCCAAGGTGTCGGGGTCGCGGTTCTACTTCCTCACCGGCCAGGGCGCGATGCTGCAACTCGGCCTGCTGACGATGGCCGCGCAGAAAGCCGTCGCCAACGGTTTCACCTTGATGATCCCGCCGGTGCTGGTGCGTCCAGAAGTCATGGGCGGCACCGGATTTCTCGGCTCGCACGCCGACGAGATCTATCACCTCGAAGAAGACGACCTCTACCTGGTCGGAACCTCCGAGGTGCCGCTGGCCGGCTATCACATGGACGAGATCCTCGACCTGTCCGACGGGCCGAAACGCTATGCGGGATGGTCGAGTTGCTTCCGACGCGAAGCCGGCAGCTACGGCAAGGACACCCGCGGCATCATCCGGGTGCACCAGTTCGACAAGGTCGAGGGCTTTGTCTACTGCAAACCCGAGGATGCCCACGCCGAGCATCAGCGACTCCTCGGCTGGGAGAAGGAGATGCTCGCCGCCATCGACGTCCCCTACCGGGTCATCGACGTCGCCGGCGGTGACCTCGGTTCCTCGGCGGCCCGCAAATTCGACTGCGAGGCGTGGGTGCCGACGCAGCAGGCCTACCGCGAGCTGACGTCGACGTCGAACTGCACCACCTTCCAGGCGCGACGACTGTCCATCCGGTACCGCGACGAGACCGGCAGGCCGCAGACCGCGGCGACGCTCAACGGCACGCTGGCCACCACCCGCTGGATCGTGGCGATCCTGGAGAACCATCAGCAGCCCGACGGTTCGGTGGTGCTGCCGAAGGAACTGGCCGGTTTTGTCGGCACCGAGGTGCTCGAACCACGCTGAGTATCGGGGTGGGCAGGCGATACTGACCCGATGATCATCGGTGTCGTCGCCGCGGTACTGGCCGCGCTGGCCTACGGAACCGCCTCGGTGCTGCAGGCGCGTGGCGCCCGGCAAGCCGATCAGAGCACGGCCGACGCACACGCGGCCGACATACCCGCTCGCGGCGGTGCGCCGACGTTGCGGTCGACGGTGACCGCCATGCTGACGGCCTCGTTTCTGGCGGGCATGGTGCTCGACGCCGTCGGGTTCGTCGGAAGTCTGGTCTCGGCGCGGCTGGCGCCGCTGTTCTTGTCGCAGACCATCATCAGCGCCAATCTGATCGTGACGGCGCTGCTCGCGATCGTGGTGCTCAACACCCGCCCGTCACGCCGCGACTGGATAGCCATCGGCGTGGTGGTGGTCGCCCTGGTGATTCTCGGGGTCGCGGCGGCCGGCGAGGGTCACGGACACGACAACGCTGTGATGCACTGGGCGGTCCTGGGAGTCGGCGTGGTGCTGGTTGCGGTGGGAATCGTCACGATCCGGCTGCTGAGGGGGCGGGCGGTGTCGCTGACCGCCGGCATTCTGGGCGGCATCCTGTTCGGCGTGATGGCGGTGGCGGTGCGCATCGCGCACGGCGTCGACCCCGTCGACCTCGCGAAACTGCTGAGCGACCCGGCGGTGTACGCCATCGTGGTGTCCGGCGTCGGCGGCTTCTACCTGTTCACCGTCGCCCTGCAGTCCGGCTCGGTCAACGGTGCGGCCGCGGCACTGGTGGTCGGGGAAACCGTGGTGCCGGGTGCGATCGGAATCCTGCTGCTCGGTGATGCCACTCGGCCCGGGTGGGGACCCATCGCCACAATCGCGTTCGTCGCGGCGGTGGCCGGTGCGGTGACCGTCGCATTGGGTGGTTCCGCCCCGCAGGGCTGAAGTGTGTCGGGCTGAGTTCGGGCGAAGGATGTCGGCTGGGGGGTCAGCCACCGGAGGGATGCGAAGGGGATTTCTGCATCACTCCGGTGGCCCCCAGACCGACACGCACCAGGGGGGAGGAGGTGCGCAGATCGCCGAGACGGTGCCCTGTTGAAAGCCGATGGTGCCGAAGATCTCCAGCCCGGCCTCGATGAACCGGTCGCGCCGCTCAGCCTTGCGTTCGTCGGCGGAGCGGCCGCCATAAACGCGCGCGGAATCTGACACGACGGCTCCTCGTCAGGTGTCGAGCCGTTGTGCGCGCAGATCGTGCCCCTTGGACGTCAGGCACCGCCCGGACGGCAGATCCCACTGCCAGCCGTGCAGGTTGCACGTCAGCTTCTCGCCTTCGACGACCCCGAATTTGTCGAGGTCGGCCTTCAGATGCGGGCAGCGACGCTGAATCTGCCAGCCGTCCTTCTCGATCGACGCCGAGTCGTCGTGTGCTTCGGAGAACCAGCCGTCGGCGTACGCGATGCGCTCGTCGGTCAGGCATTTGAAGAACGTGTACAGGAACTCGTTGTAGCCGCCGATGCGCCACGTGGTGAACCGGGTGGACAGGAAGATGGTGTTGACCCAGTCGGGCTCGTCGTCGCGCAGGACTGTCCGCACCAACTCCGGAGCGATCCGAAAACCGTAGCGGTACTTGCCTTCTCCCTCCTTCGGCTCACGCACGATGCGATTCGGGAAGTCCAGCACCACGGTCTGGGCCTGCGGATGGGTGTCGCCGTCTTTGCTGTGGAAATCGGGCGTGATGACCAGCCCGACCGGGTACCCGATGCCGTCGCAGATGAGATCGGATTGCGCCATGATCGGCTCGAACAGTCGCTTGAGTGGCTCGAGGAGTGGTTCTCCGTCGTCGACGGCCCAGGTGGCCTTCTGTGCGGCGATCACCGGCGCGAACTTCTCTTTCATCCGCTCCAGGTAGGCGCGCTTGTTCTCGCCGAAGACCTCGGCCGGCGGATACGGATGGCTGACCTCGTCGAGGGTCGATCCGGTGAACTCCGCCGTCGAACCCGACACCATCATCAGTCCACGATGGCGTTCGCCGTCGTCGGTGCCGTGGATGCGCATCTGTTCCAGGAAGGTCTCCTGATCGGGGAAGATCGACGTCGCATCGCCCGGCACCGGGTTGGCCGGATCGTCGATTCCCGAGCCGAAGTCGTTGAGCGCGAACAGCTCGTCGTCGAGAAACATCGGCGGACCGGCCGACGGGATGATCCAGGTGGCGCCGACCTGCTCGATGTAGGAGCGGGCCCGGTCCATGCCGCGCTGACGCTTCTGCGCGGCGAAGTTGGACTTGGAACGCTTGGGGATATCGTAGACCATCGGGTACCAGATGGCGCCGGAATACTGCAGCATGTGCACGTCGATCTGCCCGAACTGTTCATTGATGACGTCGATATCGATCGGACGAGAGTCGTTCATGTTGAACACGGTCGTCGTACCGTCGGAGACCAGCAGGCCACTGTCGCCGATGGGGCCGTCGGCCGGGGCGCGCAGCGCGACGATCATCACCTCGAGCGAGCCCTTGTCATTGGTGACCGTGGTCTTCACCGAGTCGGTGGTCTCGACAAACTTGGTGAAGCCGAGCGTCTCCAGTTCGCGTTTGAGATCGGGGACCGGGTAGTCGGGCAGGAGAACGGTGGCGTCTTTGCTGATGTTCTCGCGGAGATTGCGCTTGTCGAAGTGGTCCAGGTGCAGATGCGAGACGTACAGGTAGTCACACTGCCCCAGCGCGGCCCAGTCGAGTTCGGAATTGTCCGGGAAAGGCACCCACGACGAGAAGTACGTCGGATTTGTCCACGGATCACACAGGATCGAGCCAGCGGCTGTCTCGAGGTGGAAACCGGCATGTCCGATGCTGGTGATCTGCACGATAAGACCTTTCTGAGGCGTCGACGAGGCTATTCGCTGCCACTGCCAATCTATCGCTGCGAACCGACGGAAGTGGAATCGTTGCGACGGCAGGCCCGCTGGGAATCAACCGGCGGGGCATGAACCCACCCCGCCCCATCGTCGACGCCGGGCGGGTGGTTGATCCAGTGCCGATGGTCCTGCGTTGGCTGACGCGACCGTCATGCAGATAGCAAAGAGCAACATTATTGGGCGGGTCGTATGCTCTCGGTGGCAAACATCAGATGCCGCTGTTCGAAACCGATAGTGTTTCGCACGAAATGAGTTCGATACGTGCGCCTGGGAGCGCGCCCAGGGTGGAGGTACCGACATGACCAGGTCAACCCAACGCGGTTCGAGGCGCGCCACGTCGGCGTTGAGTCTGTTGGCAGCTTCGGCGGCCGCGATGGGCACGGTGACCTTCGCGCCCGATGCCGACGCCGCGTCGGGCTCGACGGTGCTGACCGTCTCTGGTGCCGGCTATATCCGTAATCCGATGTCGACGGAACTGCGGGGCGACCTGTGCAAGACCCCCAACGTGTGCCAAGAGGTCGCGTACCCGACCGTCGGGTTGTTCAACCAGCCGCTGATCATCGGACTGGCGAACCTGACGAAAGCGATCGACGCCACCGAAGGCCCCAAGGTGGTGATGGCCTACTCGCAGGGCGCCCTGATCGCCACGTCGTGGTTGGAGAAGAATGCCTCGTCCGCGGACTCGCCGGGCGCCGACGAGATGACCCTGGTCCTGTTCGGAAATCCCCAGCGCGGCAAGAACGGCAACGTGCCGACGCAGAACCTCGGCAGCGCCACCCCGACGGACACCAAGTACACGGTCGTCGATGTCTGCCGCCAGTACGACGGCGAATGCGATTGGCCGAACAATCCGTTCAATGGGCTCGCGCTGCTCAATGCGTTCATGGGATACACCTCGATTCACAACGACTACACCGGCGTCGACTACAACGCCTCGGAGAACTGGGTTCAGAAGGTCGGCAACACCACCTATGTGTTGGTGCCCACCGACGGGTTGCCGCTGTTGTCGCCGCTGCGTCAGATCGGGCTCGGCGGCTTGGCCGACCAGCTGGAACCGATGCTGCGCCCGATCATCGACTCCGCCTATAACCGTTCCGGCTACAAGACCATCGGCGAGACCGGGCCGGTGGACCCGTTCCCGAGCGCTGCCGGTGACGCCCGGAGTTCGGTCGCGAGCGTGCCCGGATCCGTGTCGCGGCTGTCGGTGACCGTTCCGGCGTCGGCTGCTGTGGGGGCAGGGGGTTCTGCGACAGGGGAGCCGGCGGAACCGGTCGTGTCGTCGCCGTCTGTGGCGCCCACGGCGTCGGGTGGCTCGAATGAGTCGGATGACGCTCCGGATGCGGATGTATCGGATGCGGGTGTGTCGGCGGTGTCGTCGGAGTCCACGCACTCCGATTCCACTGACTCCGATTCCACCCAGCCTGATTCGACCCAGCCTGATTCGACCCAGCCTGATTCGACCCGGCCTGATTCCGCCCACTCCGATTCGCCGGCGCAAACAGATGCCGCAGACTCACCCTCGGGTGACTCGGTGTCGTCTGATGTGACGAACTCTCATACCTCGGGTCCGACAAGCGCCCCGGCCAGCTAATATCCTTCCTGCCCGCGTCGAAACGGGTGGCCGCGACCGTCGCGTCGCGTGCCTGGCGAAGCGGGGGCGGTCATGGGTTCAGACGAGCACGGTTCGATCGAGCACGGTTCGGTCGGGCGTGAAGAGTCGTTCTGGGACACCTTCTGGGATGACGACGAGCCGAAGCCCACGCGACGGGTCTCGACGCGACGTCGCGTGGCACGTGGAGCCGCGCTGACGGTGGCGTTGACCGCCGGCATGGTCGCGACCGCCAACGCAGCGACGGTGCTCACCGTCGCGGGCAACGGATTGCTGGTTCAGACCCCGATGACCGAGGAGCTCTACGGGTCGGTGTGCACTGGTGAAAACACTTGCACCACAGTGCCTTACGCGAACAGTGCGATCGGCCGAGCCCCACTGGAGCAGGGGCTGGTCAACCTCGCCAAGGCGATCGACACCACGTCGGGTCCCAAGGTGGTGCTGGCCTACTCGCAGGGCGGCATGATCGCCACGATGTGGCTCACCCAGCACCGCGACGACGCGTCGGCCAACCAGACGATGTTCATCCTGTTCGGCAATCCGCAGCGGGCGCGCAATGGTCTGGGGCCTGCGTTCAACGGCAAAGACACCGCGACCCCGACGGACACCAAGTACAAGGTCATCGACATCTGCCGCGAGTACGACTCCGAATGCGACTGGCCCGACGACCCGTCGAATCTGCTGGCCGTCCTGAACGCGTCGTCGGGCTTTCTCACAGTGCACATGGACTACTCGAAGGTCGACGTGAACAGCCCGTCGAATTTGACGCAGACCGTCGGCAACACCACCTACGTGCTGGTCCCCACCGACCACCTGCCGCTGCTGGAACCGTTGCGGCGCTTCGGTTTCAACGCGCTCGCCGACCGGCTCGACACCCAACTGAAGCCGATCATCGACGCCGGATACGACCGCAGCGGATACGCGCCGCTGGGGTCGGGCACGGTGAACGGATTCCCGACGACCTCCTCGGGGTCTGCGTCGAAGACCTCGGCCTCGCCGGCCCCGTCGGCCGGTGTCGCCAAGCAGCAGACGTTGAAACAGCAGGCGTCGACGCCTACGGGTGTCGCGGGGCTCGTGTCGCCGGGGCAGCGGTCGGTCACCGTTCCCGCCGAGTCGGCCACGGGTAATACATCACCGAAGAGTGCCGATTCACCGTCGGGTACCGATGCGCCGACAGTATCGAATGCTGTTGCGGGGCAATCGACTTCGTCGACTGTAGCAACGTCGTCCGCCACCCCGTCGACATCGGATTCGCCGGGGTCCGATCCGTCGGCTCCGACCTCGTCGACTCCGGACGCAGGGACCGCCGGCAGTTCCGCACCGAAGGCGTCGACCTCCGCGACCTCGTAGATTCGGCGACTCGCGCGCCGAAGTGTGACGCAGGTCTCACATGGCTTGCTTGCAGTAACGAATCCGCCTCTTGAGAAGAATAAATCGCCGATTACCTCATGACGCCGGCACCGGTGTCATGGCGACCACCATCGCGTCCGGATGACCCGAGAGGCCCGGCCGGTGCAGCAACCGGCCGGTGGGTGCCGAGCGAGACAATCGAGGGGATGGACAGCCGATGCTGTTGAGCACCGCGACCACGCATACACCGAAGATTCGACGATGGGCGGCCCGGCTGCTGGTCGGAACCACATTCGCGACGATGGCGGCGCTGCCGGCCGTCGGCGACGCGGGAGCCGACCCGACGTCCCCGGCGACGGTGCTCACGCTCTCCGGCGCCACCACCCTGGTGTCGACGCCGATGGAACAGGAACTGCGTGGCGACCTTTGTCGTGCGCCCCGGACCTGCAAAAAGGTCGACTACCCGTCGAATCAGGTCGGTGGCTACACCCTGGAGATCGGGCTGGCCAACCTCGACAAGGCGATCAACGCGACCCCCGGCCCGAAGACGGTGTTCGGCTACTCGCAAGGCGCGATCATCGCGTCAATGTGGCTGCAGCAGAAGGCGGCGTCGTCGAATGTGCCGGCCGGCAGCCTGACCTTTGTGCTGGCCGGTAACGCGCAGCGCGGCGAGAACGGCAAGATGCCGCTCACCAAGACCGGCGCGGCGACCCCGACCACCACCGGCTACAAGGTCATCGACGTCAGCCGGCAGTACGACGGACTGTCGGATTACCCGGACAACCAGCGCAATTTCGAGGCAGTGCAGAACGCCAACGACGGGTATTCGACGGTGCACGCCGACTACACCGGGGTCAACTACAACGATCCGACGAACCTGGTGAAGAAGGTGGGCAACACCTACTACGTGGTGAACCCGACGCGCGACCTGCCGAGCCTCGACGGGTACCGCAAATGGGGGCTGGGTTGGTACGCCGACGCCCAGCAGCCGGCGCTGAAGGCCAGGATCGACGCCGCCTACAACCGCGGGGACTATCGGACGGTCGCGCAGTTCGGGGCGCTCGATCCGTTCCCGTCGGCCTAAGGGTCGGCGGGTGTTCGCGGAGACCGGCTAAGCTGCACGGCATGGAGCCCGTCTACTCCACTGTGATCACCACCGCTCGGCTGCTCTGGCTCGCCGAGGGGCTGAAGTTCGAGGTGTCCGGTGTGGAGAACGTCCCGGCCGAAGGGCCAGGCGTCATCGCGATCAATCACACCGGCTATCTCGACTTCACCTACGCGGGCATTCCGGCCTTCCTTCAGGGCCGACGCAAGGTCCGCTTCATGGCGAAGAAAGAGGTCTTCGACAACAAGATCTCGGGCCCGATCATGCGCTCGCTCAAACACATTCCAGTTGATCGGGCTCAAGGCGCGGCCAGCTATCACCAGGCCGTCGAGTACCTGAAGAACGGCGAACTCGTCGGCGTCTACCCGGAGGCGACGATCAGCCGCAGCTTTGAGCTCAAGGAGTTCAAGTCCGGTGCCGCGCGGATGGCGCTGGAGGCCGACGCACCGATCATCCCGACGGTGATCTGGGGCGCCCAGCGGGTGTGGACCAAGGGGCACGAGAAGAAGCTCGGCCGTACGGGCTACAAGATCATGGTCGGCGTGGCCGAACCCATCGAGCCGGTCGGCGACGCCGACGCCATCACCACCCAGTTACACAAGGTGATGGGCGAGAAGCTGCTGGAATTGCAGGACGCCTACGGCCCGCACCCGGCCGGCGAGTGGTGGGTACCCGCGCGCCTCGGCGGCTCCGCCCCGACCCTCGACGAGGCCAACCGGATGGACGCCGAAGAGAAGGCCGCCAAAGAAGCGGCCAGAGAGGCTCGGCGGCAAGGGGATTCGCCCTAACCTCGTCGACGGCGCCCTCCCGAGCGTCGACAGCGCCCTCCGTCCCATCGACGGCGCCCTCCCGCCCATCGACGGCGCCCAGCTTCCCGACGACGGCGCCCACCTCACCATTGACGGCGGCCTCGGCAACGTCGACGGTGCCGGACCTTGCGCCTACCGGATGGTCGGACCGTCTCATCCGCTGGGAAGATCACAAGCGGCGCAACATAATCCGCCGAAACAGAAACCCCACTTCTCGCGAGAAACACTGCGCGCGCGCAGTGTTTCTGACGAGAACCGGCGTTTGTGTGTGCCGGGCGCGCCGAGCCGACGGAACCTGGGCGCCGTCGACGAGGCGGAGGGAGCCGTGAATGTCACCGAGGGCGCTCTCGACGGGACGGAGGGCGCCGTCGATGGGAATGTGGGCGTTGTCAACGGGATTGGACGATCCCGGCGAACGCAGCCACCGCCGGGGACGGGTTCGGCCGCCAGACGAAGCCGAGCAGAGCCGGCTCGTGGATGTCGCGCAACGGGATCGCCCGCAGCGTCGAGGTGTGGGCGTCGGCGATCGATGCGCTGAGGATGCCGATACCGAGTCCGCCACGGACCAGGGCGGCGACGGCGTCGGGAGAGGACGCCTCGATGGCTACGGTCAGGTCGGGGTGGGCACGATCGAAGACCGTGCGGATTCCGGCTCCGCGCGGTAGACCGATGATGGAGTCTGCACGCAGGTCGTCGGCGTCGAGGCGGGTGCGAGCGGCCAGTCGGTGGGCGTGCGGAACCACCGCGACGACCGGCTCGGACAACAGGATGGACGACTCGAGCCCGTCGGGCATCGAACCGGGGGAGCCGGTCAGCGCGACGTCGAGGTCGCCGGCACGCACCCGATCGATCAGGTCGGGTGAGGAGTCCTCGGCCAGTGAGAGGTCGACGCCGGGATGGCGTCGGCGGAACAGCGCCAAGGCGTCGAACATGGCCGGAACCGAGCAGCCGTCGACCATCCCGACCGCGAGTGCTCCGCGGAGCACTCCGCGTACCTCGGACACCGCATGCGCCGCTTGACCGGCGGACCGCAAGGCGGCACGGGCATGCGGGAGTGCGGCGCGCCCGGCGTCGGTGAGGCGTTTACCCCGGCCGGACTTCTCGAACAGCGCCCCGCCGAGCTCGCGTTCCAGGCTGCTGATCTGGGCGCTGATGTTGGGTTGGGTGGTGCGTGTCACGTCGGCGGCCGCGGTGAACGTCCCGGCGTCGGCCACGGCCACGAAGTACTCGAGCTGCCGTAATTCCATAAGTGATAATGATAGTTGAGGTAAATGCAAACACTTGGAACTATTGGTGGGAACCCGGCAGCGTGGGTGATGCAAGCGATACGACCACTCACGAGAGGAACCGCCATGAGCAACCCCGTCACCAGCACGCCCACCGCCCAAAACCCCACCGCACAGACCCCCGAAGACATCACCCGGCTCTTCGTCGACTTCTCCAATGCCGGCGACGCCGACGCGGTGGCCTCGCTCTATCACGAGGATGCAGTCATGGCATACCCGCCAGGCGAGGTGACCCGCGGTCGCGACGCCATCCGCGCACTCTGGGCGTCGGTGCTTGAACACCGCCCGACCTTCCACCAGGAGGATCCGCTGCCGACGCTGCGTTTCGGCGATATCGCCCTGACGTCGACGCCGCCGCGAGACGGGGCAGGTGCCCGTGCGCAGGTCGTCGTCCGACGCCCCGACGGCTCCTGGGTCCGCATCATCGATCAGCCGGAGTTCCAGACACCGACGCACTGACCGAAGTCATACCACTCGGGTCACGCAGCCCGGTGGCGATACTGTTGAGCGCATGGAACCGGTCTTCCGGACGCTCGAACTGATCGCCACCGGGCTCACCCGTGCCCAGGGAATGCGCCTGACATTCGAGGGCGTCGAGAACATTCCCGCCTCAGGCGGCGCGATCCTCACGATCAACCACACCGCCTACACCGATTTCCTGGCTGCTTCCCTCGGCGTCTACCAGGCCGGCCGGCGCACGCGCTACATGATCAAGTCCGAGGTGATGGACATCGCGATCATGCGCTTTCTGGTCAACCAGACCAAGTCGGTACCCGTCGACCGATCCGCCGGCCGCGAAGCCTATGCCCAAGCCGTCGAGGGACTTCGCGACGGCGAAATCATTGCGATGTACCCGGAATCGACGATCAGTCGCAGCTTTGAGCTCAAGGAGTTCAAGACCGGTGCGGTCCGGATGGCCGCGGAGTCGGGACGCCCGATCATCCCGGCCATCGTGTGGGGTGCGCAACGGCAATGGACCAAGACCGAACCGAAGCGACGTGACATGGGGCGCAAGCACATTCCGGTGACCGTGCGATTCGGGACGCCGATCGTCGTACCGGTCGACGACGACCCGGAAACGGCCACCAAGAACCTGCGCGAGGTGATGACCACCCAACTGCACGACGTGCAAGACGCCTACGGCGACCATCCGGCAGGCGCCTTCTGGGTTCCGGCACGGTTGGGTGGTTCCGCGCCAACGCCCGAGGAGGCAGCGGTCATTGAGGCCGAAGAAGCCGCCCGCAAGGCCGCCGAACGCGCCGAACGACATGGTCGGGACAGTGGAAAAGGATAGCGTGACAACAGAATTCGAATCCACACCAGAATTCGGGCCGCCGACCCTGATCGCCAGCGACGTCGACGGCACCCTCATCGACGACAACAACGCCGTCACCCGTCGAACCCTCGACGTCCTCCATGCCGCCACCGCGGCCGGTACCCACGTGGTGCTGGCGACCGGACGCCCGCCACGTTGGATTCCGGAGATCACCGAACAGTTCGACGGAACCGGCGTACGCATCCGATATGCGGTGTGCGCCAACGGCGCCATCGTCTTCGACCTCGACCGCGATCAGGTACTGCACGCGTCGACGCTGGAACCTGTTGCGCTGCAACAGCTCGCCGAGATCGCCTACCGCGAGATACCGGGCTGCGGTTTGGCGGCAGAACGGGTCGGTGAGTCCGCCTACGACGCGGCGACCCCACCCTTCGTCGCCACCGCGGGCTACCGGCACGCCTGGCTCAACCCCGACCACATCGAGGTCAGCGACGACGAGATCTGCGCTGAACCGGCAGTGAAATTGCTTGTGCGACAGCCAGATATGGCCAGCGATGAGATGGCGAAGCGGTTGCGTGACGCCGTCGGCGACACCGCGCAGGTCACGTTCTCCACCGACAACGGCCTCATCGAACTCTCCGTCCCCGACACGCACAAGGCGACCGGATTGCAGCGACTGATCGAGTTGACCGGGCTGCCCGGCGACGCGGTCGTCGCCTTCGGTGACATGCCCAACGACGCGGAGATGCTGGCCTGGGCGCACCACGGCGTGGCCATGGGGCATGCGCATCCAATGGCCCGCGACGCCGCGAACGAGGTCACCGTCGGCAACAACGAGGACGGCGTCGCAGAGGTTCTTTCGCGCTGGTTCGGCTGACTTTTGCGATAGGAAAACCACCCGGGAGCGAGCGGTCATTGACGTAGCGGTCATGGCGCTCGGCTCTGGGGCGCTTTTCCGATCGCCACTGCGTGATTTGAGGTAGGAAAACCGCCCAGGAGCGGGCGGTCGTTGACGTAGTGGTCATGGAGCCGCGCTCTCGGGCGCTTTTCCGACGGCCCTGCCCGGCAGGCGCTTCCCGACGGCTCGACGGCCCGCCTTCCCGACGGCGAGCCGAACCCCGACGACGAACCGACCCCGACCAAACTCGTGACGCGGTTGTGACCGCGCCGGGGTTGGCGCTCAGCCCCATGTTCACTACTGTCACATGGGTCCCATTGATCACACCAGCACCACGCACCGCGTAAGAGGTCATCGGTTTGTTCCGCTCTCGCCCACAGCACACCCAGCGTCGAATGCTGTCTTTGGCAGCGCTCGGGTTGGTCCCTGCGCTGCTGCTCGGGGCTCTGCTGCTCGTCGGCTCGCCGGTGCGATCGCAGAAGGTGGAACTGTCGGTGGGTGAGCAGATCACCCTCGTCGGACATGGACTCGGGCACGGTCGTGGCATGGGCCAGTGGGGCGCGTTCGGCTACGCCAAGCGGGGATGGTCAGCAACACAGATTCTGCGTCACTATTACGGCGGCACCACCGCGGGGAAGGTGGACAGACCCGAGATCTCGGTCGCGTTGACCGGCAAGAACTCGGTGAATGTGCACGCGGACGCCGGGATGCGAGTCGGTGGCCAGAGCGTGGCTCCCGGACAGGCGGTCAGCCTGTCCGGGACCACGGCCACCGTCCTCAGCGGCTGTGGCGGCGGTGCCGTCCGATCGGTCCCGATCACCCAGCCGTTCGTCGAACCGGTCAATCCGGCACCCGGTCGCCCGGCCGGCGAACCTCTGCGGTTCTGCGGGTCCGACGCCGCCTACCGCGGCTCGATCGGGTTCGAGGGCAACCGCGTCGTCAACCGACTCCACGTCGACGACTACGTCAAGGGCGTCATCCCCAAGGAATCGCTGCCGCAGTGGGCCGACGCCGGGGGTGCCGAGGCACTCAAAGCGCAGGCCATCGCCGCGCGCACCTACGCGCTCTCCGCCATCGACGGCGGCAAGAAGATCGACGACACGATGAACTCGCAGGTCTACGGCGGCGTGTCCGGCGAGGACCCGCGCACCAACACCGCCGCCGACGCCACCGCGGGCCAGATCCTGCTGCAGGGCGGCAAACCCGCCTTCACCGAATTCTCCTCATCCACCGGCGGATACACCGCGGGCGGACGATTCCCCGCCGTCGCCGACGAGGGCGACACCGTCTCGCCCAACCACAACTGGACCGCCACCGTCAGCGCCGGCAGCGTCGGATCGGCTTTCGGCGTCGGCGCACTACGCAGCCTCGAGGTGATCGAGGCCAACGGACTCGGACCGGAGAACGGCCGCGCCATCAAGGTGCGTGCTGTCGGCTCCGGCGGCACCAAAGAGGTCTCCGGCGAAGAGGCGCGCAAGCTCCTGCAGCTGAAATCGTCGTGGTTCGCCATCGGCGGGCAGGCCACCAAGCCGAAGATCGTCACGCCGCCCACCGGCCCGGCCGGCCCGGCCCTGGGACTCGACCTCGGGAGCCTGAGCTCGCTGTCGAATCAGATCGTGCCCGGCTCGTCGCAGCTGCTTGAGCTGGCGACCGGCGCGATGAACGGCAAGTTCAGTGACCTCGGCGGCGTCACCGGACCGCTCGGGCAGGCGATCGGCGTCCCCAACCTCACCCCCGACGGGCAGGGCGCGGTGCAGCTGTTCCAGCGCGGTCTGATGCTGTTCAGCCAGAGGACCGGCGCCCACGCACTCACCGGACCCGGACTCGCCGACTACCTCACCCGCGGCGGCTATCCCGTCGTCGGATTCCCGACGGCCGACGCACTGCGCTGACCGCGCCGCTCAAGCCCTACCCGGCGGTGACGATCTGCTTCGCGATGTCGACGAGCTTGGTGTTGGAGTCCTGAGACAGTCGCGCGAGCAGCGTGAACGCGGCGTCGGCGTCGATCTTGAATCGTTCCATGATCATGCCCTTGGCCTGCCCGATCAGGTCGCGCGAGGTCAGGGCGGTCCGCAACTGCTCACGCTCGCGTACCGCGGCGAACGATGTCGCCGCATGTGCCGCGAACAGCTCGCCGATCGACCGCGATTCCGGCCCGAAGGCGTCGACCTGGGTGCTGTGCAGATTGAGCGCCCCGAACTCGGGACCGTCGATGTAGAGGGTGAAGCAGACCATCGACGCGACACCGAGCTCGGCGGCTGCCGCCGCGAACCGCGGCCAACGCTCCTCGGTGTGCATGTCGTCGATCCAGACCGTCTCGTCGCTGATGGCCGCGCGCACGCACGGGCCCTCGCCGAGTTCTCGCTGCAGTGCGTCGGACTTGCCGGCCAGGTCGCCGACGACGATCGGCGTCTCGATGGCCCCGTCGCGGCTGACCAGCGTGACGCTGGCGTACTCGGCACCGGGCACCGCGCTGACCGCCGCCTTCGACGCGGCGCGCAGCATGGCCTCGGAATCGCTGGTGGTCGCCAACCGAAGCTCGTGGACCAGCTCGGTCATGCGAGAGGTGAAATCTGTTAGTTGGGCCGTCACTGACTGCTCCTCGGTCGTACGATCGTGCGCATCAACACCCGGTTGGGAGTTCTCACCAAGTGAATTGCTCCAGACTACGACGATCTGCGATCCCACGGCGAGTGCCGCCGAACGTGGTGATCAGAGATCCTCAGGGTTCGTCGGTTACCCTGAACACCCGTGGCAGGCAATACGACGAACCCGACGGCGGGTTCCATCGAGGCAGACCAAACGTATGACCTCATCGTCGTCGGATCAGGGTTTTTCGGCCTGACCGTCGCCGAGCGGGCCGCCACCGAGCTCGGCAAGCGTGTGCTGGTGATCGAGCGTCGCCATCACCTCGGCGGCAATGCCTACTCCGAGCCCGAGCCCGAAACCGGCATCGAGATCCACAAGTACGGCGCGCACCTGTTCCACACGTCGAACAAGAAGGTGTGGGACTACGTCAACCGGTTCACCGACTTCACCGGGTACCAGCACCGGGTGTTCGCGCTTTACCAAGGCCAGGCCTACCAGTTCCCGATGGGCCTGGGGCTGGTGTCGCAGTTCTTCGGCAAGTACTTCACTCCCGAGCAGGCGCGTGCGCTGATCGCCGAGCAGGCCAGCGAGATCGACAGCAAGGATGCGGCGAACTTCGAGGAGAAGGCGATCAGCCTGATCGGCCGCCCCCTGTATGAGGCGTTCGTGAAGGCCTACACCGCCAAGCAGTGGCAGACCGACCCCAAGAACCTGCCGGCCGGCAACATCACCCGGCTGCCGGTGCGCTACACCTTCGACAACCGCTACTTCAACGACACCTACGAGGGTCTCCCCGTCGACGGCTACACCGCGTGGCTGGAGAACATGGCCGCCGACGACCGGATCGAGGTGCGGGTCAACACCGACTGGTTCGACGTCCGCGACGAGATCCGGGCCGCCAACCCCGACGCCCCGGTGGTCTACACCGGCCCGCTGGACCGCTACTTCGGCTACTCCGCCGGCAAACTCGGCTGGCGCACACTGGATTTCGAGACCGAGGTACTACCGATCGGCGACTTCCAGGGCACCCCGGTGATGAACTACAACGATGGCGACGTGCCCTTCACGCGCATCCACGAGTTCCGGCACTTCCACCCCGAACGCGACACCTACCCGGCCGACAAGACGGTCATCATGCGGGAGTACAGCCGCTTCGCCGACGACGACGACGAGCCCTACTACCCGATCAACACCCCCGACGACCGCGCGATGCTCGCGACCTACCGCGACCTCGCGAAAACTGAACTGGCACAACAGCATGTGCTGTTCGGCGGCCGGCTGGGCACCTATCAGTACCTGGACATGCACATGGCGATCGCGAGCGCGCTCACCATGTTCGAGAACACCTTGGCGCCGCACCTGCGTGACGGTGCGCCACTGGTCGCCGAGGAGGAGTAAATGACTGTCACCCCCACTACCCAGTCCGCCCAGGCCCCGTCGGAAAACGAATCCAAGGCCAAGTACCTCCTGCAGCGAGTGATCTTCCCGCGCGCCGGTGAGCCGATCGACGTCCGATCGCTCTACCTGGTGGAATCGTCGAGTAACAACCGGCGTGCGCACGCACCCAGCCGGACGTCGGTGATGCTCGGCGCCGAATCAGAGGTCAGCTTCGAGAGCTACTTCAACGCCTTCGCCGCCGCCTACTGGCGACGCTGGTCGATCCTGACGTCGGTGGTGCTGCGCGTGGAGGTCCGCGGCACCTGCCGCGTCGACCTGTACCGCTCCAAGGTCGACGGCTCCCGCATCGGCATCGGCGGCGACCTGGTGCCCACTGACGAAAGTGGTTACGGGGTACTGGAATTCGAGCTCGACCTCGGCCCGTTCGAGGACGGTGGCTGGATCTGGTTCGACGTCACCACCGACACCGACACCGAGATCGTCTCCGCCGGTTGGTATTCGGCGATCGACGTGCCAGAGGTTTCGACAAGCTCAACCAGCGGTGGAAGCTCAACCCGCGCCGGGGTGACCGTCGGCATCCCGACGTTCAACCGCCCCGAGGACGCGGTGAACGCCTTGGCCGCGTTGACCTCCGACCCGCTCGTCGACGAGGTGATCGACGCCGTCCTGATGCCCGATCAGGGCACCCGCAACGTCGTCGACGCCCCCGGATACACCGAAGCCGCTGCGGCACTGGGGGATCGGCTGCACATGTTCCGCCAGCCCAACCTCGGCGGATCGGGTGGCTACGCGCGGATCATGTACGAGGCGCTGCGCCTGACCGACAGCCCCTACATCCTCTACATGGACGACGACATCGCAATCGAACCCGACTCGATCCTGCGGGCGCTGGCGATGTCGCGGTTCGCCAAGACCCCGATGCTGGTCGGCGGGCAGATGCTCAACCTGCAGGACCGCAGCCATCTGCACTGCATGGGCGAGGTCATCAACCGCCATACCTTCATGTGGACCGCAGCGCCGTTCGTCGAATACGACCACAACTTCGCGCTCTACCCGCTGCGCGACCGGGAGAACTCCAAAAACCTGCACCGTCGGATCGACGTGGAGGGCAACGGCTGGTGGATGTGCATGATCCCCCGCGAATGCGCCGAGCAGATCGGCCTGCCGATGCCGCTGTTCATCAAGTGGGACGACTGGGAATTCGCTTTGCGCGCAGCCAAAGCCGGCTATCCCACCGCGACGGTGCCCGGTATCGCGATCTGGCACATGGCGTGGAGCGACAAGGACGACGCCATCGACTGGCAGGCCTACTTCCATCTGCGTAACCGCCTGGTGGTCGCCGCCATCCACCACGACGGCCCGATCAAGGGCATTCTGCAGTCGATGACCAAGGCGACCGCGAAACATCTTCTGTGCCTGGAGTATTCGACGGTGGCCATCCAGAACGAGGCCATCCGCGACTTCCTCGCCGGCCCCGACCACATCCGCGACCTCCTGCCCACCGCGCTGCCCAAGGTGGCGGCCATGCGCAAGGAGTTCCCCGACGCCGTGGTGCTGCCGTCGGCCGAGGTGTTGCCCAAAACCAGCGGCGAGGCAACGCATCTCGGCGTCAACGTCCCCAACAACCCGATCGCCAAGGCGCGTGCCCTGGCCGGCGTGGTCCGCAACAACCTGCGCCCGGCCGATCCGCGGCATCACGAAGTGCCCCAAGCCAATTACCCGCCCATCGAGGCGCGCTGGTTCAGCCTCGGCCGCGTCGACGGGGTCACCGTGACCACCGCCGACGGCCGGGGAGTGGTCTACCGGCAACGCGACCGCGACAAGATGATCGCGCTGGCCCGGGAATCGGCCGCGCTGATCCGTGAACTCAACGAGAAGTTCCCCGAGATGAAGCGTCGCTACCGCGACTCCCATCAGGAGCTCACCAGTAAGGAGAGTTGGGCGAGTGTCTTCGGAATCGACTGACCGGGTCATCGTCGACCAGCAGCCGCCGTCGGGTGAGGTCGCCGCGCTGATCGCGGTACAGCACACCATCGCCGACCGGCCCGGGGTTCGCGAGACCGCCCGCGGGCTGTCCCACTTCGGCGAGCACTCACTCGGCTGGATCGGTCTGAGCGCGCTCGGCTGGGCGTGGGCCCGTGGCCGCGGCGACGCCGTCGCGCAGCGCCGCTTCGTCGAAGCCGGGGTCGGGGCGTTCGGCGCGCATGCCGCGTCGGTGGTCATCAAACGCATCGTCCGCCGCAAGCGTCCGCACGACCCGCGCATCGTCGTCGGGGTGTCGACGCCGAGCAAGCTGTCCTTCCCGTCCTCGCACGCCACGTCGACCACTGCCGCGGCCATCCTGCTGGGTCGTGCGGCCGGTTTGCCGAGGTTCCTGCTCCCGTCGATCCTGGTGCCGCCTATGCTCACCTCGCGACTGGTTCTCGGAGTGCACTATCCGAGCGACGTCGCCGCCGGTGCAGCGATCGGTGCGGCAACCGCCGCGGCCGTCATCGCCGGCGACGCCGTGCTCGATTCCGCGGAGCGACATCCGCGCGTGACGTCCGTGGTCAGCCGCCTCGGACTGGCCGCGTTGCTCCCCGCAACCGCGGTCCGATCGGCAGCCGTACCGGCGATCGCAGCCGCGATCCACCACAGGGAGAAGCAATGAGCGAGGAGCCGATCGAACACGGCCCGCAACTCGGTCCACCCAAGAATCTCGCGACCGGCCTGATCAAGGCGGTCCGGCCACGCCAGTGGGTCAAGAACGTCCTGGTCCTGGCCGCGCCCCTGGCCGCGGGTAACCTCAACGACCTCACCGTGCTCGGCAAGGCGGGGATCGCCTTCGTCGCGTTCTGCCTCGCCGCGTCGTGCATCTACCTGATCAACGACGCCATCGACGTCGAATCCGATCGCAACCACCCCACCAAGCGCTTCCGGCCGATCGCCGCCGGAGTGGTGCCGGTGAAGTTGGCCTTTGTGCTCGCGGTGGTCTTCGGGGTGGCGGCGCTGGCCGTCGCGTTCCTGGCCAACTGGCAGACCGCGGTGGTCATCGCCGTCTACATCGTCATCCAGCTCGGCTATTGCTTCGGCCTCAAGAACGAGGCGGTGCTCGACGTATGCATCGTGTCGTCGGGCTTCCTGCTGCGCGCCATCGCCGGTGGTGTGGCCACCGAGATCCACCTCTCGCAGTGGTTCCTGCTGGTGATGGCCTTCGGCTCGCTGTTCATGGCCGCCGGCAAGCGGTACGCCGAGCTGAAGCTGGCCGAGGAGACCGGCGCCAAGATCCGCAAGTCGCTGCAGTATTACACCACCAGCTACCTGCGGTTCGTCTGGACGTTGGCCGCCACGTCGGTGGTGCTCTGCTACGGCCTGTGGGCCTTCGACACCAAGGCGCACGAGAACAACGTCTTCTACGCGCTGTCGATGGTGCCGTTCACCATCGCCATCCTGCGCTACGCAGTCGACGTCGACGGGGGAGAGGCGGGCGAGCCCGAGGAGATCGCACTCGCCGACCGTGTCCTGCAGGTCATGGCGCTGGCGTGGATAGTATGCGTGGGTGTCGCGGTCTATGCCTTCGCGTGATGAACCTTCGCGAGAGCAGTCTCCCGATCACGAGGTACCGGAGCACGAGGTACCGGAGCACGACGAGGCGCCCACTCAGCTGATCGAGCGCATCGACGACGACGCCCCGACCGAGGCCATTCCGGCCGCCGCGGGCATCTCGGCCATCGAGGAAAGCTCCAGCGAATCCGATCCGGCCGAGACCAGTCCCAGCGTGACGCGCACGGCCGGTGAGTCCGGTGTCCGCAGCTGGGGCGCTCGGCAGTGGGTTCCGGTCGCCAGCTGGCTGATCGGCGCGATCACCGTGACCACCCTGTTCACCATCGGGGCCTGGCAACGGCGCTGGATCGCCGACGACGGCCTGATCGTCCTGCGCACGCTGCGCAACCTCTTCGCCGGCAACGGGCCGGTGTTCAACGCCGGCGAACGCGTCGAGGCCAACACCTCGACCGCCTGGACCTATCTGCTCTGGTTCTGGGCGTGGGTCACCGACGGTCAACTCGAATACGTCGCGCTGTGGGTGGCGCTGGTGTGCTCGGTCGCCGCCATCCCGATCGCCATGTACGGCACCGCACGTCTGCTGCGGACCCGGCTCGGTGGCATCACCGGCGACGGCTGGACACTGCTGCTGCCGCTCGGCTCGATCATCTACATCGCCCTCCCGCCCGCCCGCGACTTCGCGACCAGCGGCCTGGAGAACGGCCTGTGCATCTTCTGGGTGGCCGTGCTGTGGGCGCAGCTCGTCGCCTGGAGTCGACGACGGCACAAATCCGGCGCGGCGGCCACCTCGGCGACCCTCGCGTTGGCCTTCACCGCCGGCCTGGCACCGCTGATCCGGCCCGAGCTGACCGTCGTCGGCGCGCTGGTCATGCTGCTGATCCTGTGCGCCCCGACGTCGTGGTGGATGCGTGCCGCGATGGTGGTCGTCGCCGCGCTGCTGCCGGTGGGCTACCAGATCTTCCGGATGGGTTACTACGCCCTGCTGGTCCCCAACCCGGCGGTGGCCAAGGACGCGAGCGGGTCCAAGTGGCATCAGGGCTTCCTCTACGTCGGCAACCTCTTCGGGCCGTACCTGCTCCTGCTGCCGGCCATCATCGCGATCGTCGTGGCGGCGATCCTGCTGTACGGAAACCGCCTGCGCTGCAACGTAACCGGAGCGGCCCAAACACCTGATTCGACGACCCCGCGCACGTGGCGCGAGCGCGTCGGCCGCTGGTCGGCCGCGTTGCAGACCCCGACCGCGGCGACGGCGACTATGCTGCTCGCCGGACTGATCGTGGCGGTCTACTGGATGCGCCAGGGCGGGGACTTCATGCACGGCCGCGTGCTGCTGACGCCGCTGTTCATCCTGTTGCTGCCGATCATGGTCATCCCGGTCACGGTGCCCGCCCACGCCCTGGCGGCGATCCGCCGCTCGGCCCCGACGACCACCGAGCCCGACACCGTCGAATCCGACACATCCGACTCCGCCGAGGCCGGGAACAACCGCTCCTCGCGTCGCCTGGTGCGGACCCAACTCGTCGGATCGTTGGTGCTGGCCGCGCTCTGGATCACCACCGTGGCGTGGGCGATCACCTGGCATGCCACCGTGCTGCCCAACGCCGGCATCGACATCGGCCGTAGCGGCATCGTCGACGAACGTCGGTTCTACGTCACCAACATGGGCATCGAGAACCCGGTCACCGCCGAGGACTACCTCGACTACCCGCGGATGCGCGCGATGGTGGAGGAGATCGACAAGTACCGCGATTCCGGCGGGGTGATCCTGCCGTCGTTCAACTACGACACCTGGTACGTCGCACAACTCCCGCCGAACCTGCCGAAGGGAGTGAAACGGCAGGTCACGGTGTACTTCCTGAACCTGGGCATGACGAGTATGAATGCGCCGCTCGACGTGCGGGTCATCGATCAGATGGGACTGGCCTACCCGCTGGCCGCGCACACCGAACGTCTCGAGGACGGTCGCATCGGTCACGACAAGCAACTGCCGTCGGAATGGGTGGTCGCCGAGGCCGGTGCCTACCCGCGCAAACCGATCCTGCCCGGCTACCTCGACGAGGACACCGTGCTCCAGGCGCAGGTCGCCCTGACCTGCCCGGAGACCAAGGAGCGGTACGAGTCGTTCGACACGACGTGGACCTTCGCGCGGTTCAAGCAGAACCTGAAGAAGTCGTTCAAGTTCACCGACTACCGCATCGAGCGGAATCCGGAGTACGAGATCCAGCGATGTGGCCTGCAGATGCCGCCGCGGATCAATCCACGTTGAGTCGTGCATTTGCGTTCATTTATCTCAAATCGGTAACGTCCGGTTGGGGGTAATCGATACAGATTTCGTGATCACAAGGCGATCACAAGGGTTTGTCACCCCGCTTTGGCATGACATAGGCTCGCCACCGGCGCATCGAAGCTGAGGGCTTGCTAAGAGCGTATGGGGCCTGACCTGTGGGGGGACACGCCCGGTGAGCACGATCGATTCACCGTGCCGGAAGGCTCGGACGAGTCGGACTACAGAGGAGAGATCAGTCGATGCGTGAAGCGCAAGTAGGGCCGCGACGACGACGCGGTGGTCCGCGTCGTCAGCGATTTGTCGCGGCGGGACTCGCACTGCTGACCGTTCTCGGCCTGGCGGCCGTCACGGGCGCAGGTGAGGCCGGAGCACGGATCGGCGGCACCCAGCTCGGACTTCAGCAGTTCACCGTGGGTGGCTGCGGGATGCCCGCGGTCAAGGTCCGGGCCTGGAAGCGGCCCGGCAACTACAAGACCGTCATCCTGCTCGACGGCATGCGCGCCCAGTATGACTACAGCGGCTGGGAGATCAACACCAACGTCCAGGAGATGGTCCGGTCCGGCGTCAACGTCGTCGAACCGATCGGTGGACCCGCCAGCTTCTACACCGACTGGGATGCGCCCAGTAACTTCAACGGCCAGCGCTACCGGTACACCTGGAACTGCGTGATCACCCGAACCCTGATCCAGGGGCTCGACGCGCGTGGGTTCCGGGTCGGCAACGGCAAGTACGCGATCGCCGGTGTGTCGATGGGTGGTAACGCCGCCCTCACCATTGCGGCTCAGAACCGCAACAACTTCGACCGCGCCGCATCACTATCGGGTTACAACTTCCTGAGCGCGCCGGGCATGCACACCGCCATCCGGTTGGCCATGCTCGACGTCGACCCGAAGCCGTGGAACTCCGACAGCATGTGGGGTCCGCCGTGGAGCCCGCGCTGGTATGCCAACGACCCGTTCATGAACATCAACAAGATGCAGGGCATGAAGGTGTTCGTGGGCTCCGGCAACGGTCTGTTCGGCCGGTACAACCAGCTGGCGCTGCCCAACGTCTTCGACGACCTGTTCAAGGGCTCGACGCTGGAATTCCTGGCACTGACCCAGGCCAAGGCCTTCGAGGCCGCAGCGCTCCTGCAGGGCATCAACATCATGGACTACAGCTCGCCGGGCACCCATGCCTGGGGCTACTGGCAGGACATGATGTGGAACGCGAAGGCCCGCGGCTTCTTCCGCTGACCGAGCCGACGCCGACTGAGGTGTGACGGCGGTCCCACCGCCAAACAACATTAGTCACACAAATCCCACGCGTCACAGCGTGGCGCAGCCAAAACAGAACGCCCTACGTGTAAGAACACACACGTAGGGCGTTCTGCTGCGTCATCGACCTCTTGGGGAAGTGGTCGACGACGCCCGCAGACGCGGTTGTAGTGGCTGGTCTGAAGGAGTACCTGGTGATGCGGGCAGTGGTGAGCGGGCAGACGCGGGGGCGCGCCCGGATTCGACGGGGGATGCGCGCCAGCACCCTCGCGGTGGGTGCTGCGGCACTCACCGCCGTGATGGCCATCGGCGGCCCCGCGCCGGTGCACGCCGAACCATCCGCACCACCGGCACCCGCGCCGCAGGCCCCCGGCACGTCGGCGGCTCCGGCAGCCCCCGCCCCTGGCGCCCCGGCAGCCCCGGCCCCGCAAGCAGCTCCGGCGCCCCCTGCCGCCCCGGCGCCGGCACCTCAGGTGTTGCCGGCGGCCGCCGCCAATGCGCCTGCCCGCGTGGTGAAGACGTACTGGTACACCGACCGTCGGGTCGCGTTGTGGGTGCACTCGCCGTCGATGAACACCGACATCCAGGTGCAGATCCTGCTGGCCCGCGACTGGAACTCCCGGCCCAAGGACAAGTTCCCGCAGCTGGTGACCCTCGACGGTCTGCGTGCCCAGGATGATCAGAGCGGCTGGATCATCAACACCAACATCGAGGACTTCTACAAGGACAAGAACGTCAACGTCGTCCTGCCCATCGGTGGCGAGTCGAGCTTCTACACCGACTGGAAAGAGCCCGACAAGGGCAAGAACTACAAGTGGGAGACCTTCCTCATCAAGGAACTCCCGCCGATCATCGAGGGCCAGTGGCGGTCCACCGATGTGCGCGGCATCCAGGGCCTGTCGATGGGTGGTTCGGCGGCGATGATGCTGGCCGCCCGCAACCCCGGTTTCTACAAGTTCGCCGCGTCGTACTCGGGCATCCTGCAGATGACCTCCTACGGCATGCCGCAGGCCATCCAGTTCGCGGTGCGCGACGGTGGCGGCTACGACTCGTTCAAGATGTTCGGTCCGCCCAGCGATCCGGCCTGGAAGGAGCACGACCCGTACGTGCTGGCCGACAAGCTGCAGGGCACCAGCCTCTACATCTCGTCGGGCAACGGGCTCATCGGACCCTACGATCAGCCGTCGGACATCCCGGCACTGGCGTCGAACTACTCCGGCGTCGGACTGGAGATCCTGAGCCGCGTGACCTCACAGCAGATGGCAATCAAGCTCAACCAGCTCGGCATCCCCGGGCAGGCGGTGTATCGGGCCTCGGGCACGCACACCTGGAAGTACTGGCAGTTCGAGATGACCCAGTCGTGGCCGCAGGCCGCGGGTGCGCTCGGACTGGCCGGCGATCGCGTCGCCTGCCATGTCAGCCCCAAGTTCCGCAAGGTTTACGACGCCAACAAGAAGTCGCTCGCCGAGTGCCTCACGCCGGAGTACCCGGTGCCCGGTGGTGTCGCCCAGGACTTCCGTGGCGCGCGGATCATCACCGGACCCAAGGGGCCGAAGATCGTCGGTGGCGGTATCGGCGGCGCCTACGCCGGCGTCGGCGGACCCGGCGGCCAACTCGGTTTGCCGACGAGCGACGAACTCCCCACGCGAGATGGCAAGGGCCGGTTCAACACTTTCGAGCGCGGCAAGATCGTCTGGACCGCACGAGGCGGCGCACAGGTCACCAAGTGAGTGTGTCCTGATGACCGCTGGTGTATCACCTGAGATCTCCCTGTGGAATAGCGGTGTCACCGCAGGTCGTCGGCCTGCCGTGTCCGGAATGGGCATGTCGGGCGGGTAGCGTGGATCTTCGGGTCGAGGGGGTGTTTTCGGCCCGGGGCGAATTGCCCCATGGATCGACGCGTGACCGTCTGAGGCGGGGATGAGGGAAGTGTGGAGATGAGCAGGAAACTTCTGCGGCTGGCAATGACGGCAGCCGGGATGTCGCTGGCGGTGGGCGCTCTGAGTGCTTGCTCCGACGACTCGACGGCTACCGCGCCCATCACCAGCAACCCGGTCACCACGACCTCGATGTACGCCTCGTCGGCCAGTGCCTCGACATCGGCGGCCGCGCCGTCGAGCTCCA
This sequence comes from Actinomycetes bacterium, assembly GCA_023461275.1. Taxonomy (GTDB): domain Bacteria; phylum Actinomycetota; class Actinomycetes; order Mycobacteriales; family Mycobacteriaceae; genus Gordonia. The sequence goes on from JAEYMI010000014.1 coordinate 151,000, forward strand.
CACCGACCGCTGCGCCGAGCGGTACGTCGGGCACCGCCGCCGGACAGGGCCTGCCGGCCACCGCTCCGCAGTCGGCCGCCAACAACGCCGACGAGAACTCCGACGGGAACTCCGATGGTCAGGCACCCGGCGCCCAGCCGATCAGCGCGAAGGGCCAGAAGTATCTGAACGCGCTGAAGTCCGACAACGTCTCGTTCATGGGCGACACGGACAACAACATCGCCCTCACCATGGCCCAGTACGTGTGCGCCGAACAGCGCAAGGGCACCGACCCGGTCACCGTCAAGGCGTTCATCACCGCCTCGGTCGGCCCGGGCACCAAGACCGTCGCCGAGGCAAATGCCAAGGCGGACAAGGTCATCAACGCTGCGCACGATAACTTCTGCTGACCTGTGATGGCTCGGACCAAGAGTCGACGCACCCGTCGACTGGGACTCGTCGCGCTGATCCTCGGCGCGCTCGCGCTGCTCGCGATCATCCTGATCGTCGTTCTGGTGATCGTGTTGCTCAAACCCGGACCGCCGCGCCTGCCGGGCGGTCAGCCCGGACCGTCGACCACCCAGCAACGACCCGACGCCCAGTCCGCCGACTGCCCCGACGTGCTCACCCTGGTGATCCCGGGGACCTGGGAATCGGCGGCCGACGACGACCCGCTCAACCCGACGTCGAATCCGCGGTCGTTGATGCTGCGGGTGTCCTCGGCGCTGCAGAACGAGTTCCCCGAGTCGCGGACCGAGGTCTACACCGTGCCGTACGTGGCGCAGTTCCGGAATCCGACGATCCTCACCGACCGTCAAACCGACTACAACGTCTCGCGCACACAGGGTTACAAGCGGGCGGCCGGCAAGATCATCGAGACCAACAAGAAGTGCCCGCTGACCCGTTACGTCATTCTGGGCTTCTCGCAGGGCGCGGTGATCGCCGGTGACCTGGCCAGCAACATCGGCAACGGTCGGGGCGTCCTCGACAAGTCCGATCAGGACCTGGTGCTCGGCGTCGGGCTCATCGCCGACGGCCGCCGACAGCCCGGCGAGCAGAACGACATCGGGCCCAATCCGGCTGGTGTCGGCGCGGAGATCGCGTTGAGCGGGATCGGCGGTCTGGTCCCCGGGATCACCATGACCGGGCCGCGCACGGGTGGTTTCGGTGAGCTCAAAGACCGCGTCCAGTCGATCTGCGCACCCAGCGACCTGATCTGCGATTCGCCGACCATCGCCAATCCACTGCAGGCGGTGAGTTCGCTGGCGGGCGCGATCAACAATCCGGTACACGGCATGTACGCCACCAAGCGCTACTGGCAGCTCGACGGATCGTCGGCGACGCAGTGGATGTACGGCTGGTCGTCGCAGGTCATCGACGGCGCCCCGCGTCCCGCGCACAACTGATTCCGCCACTGAGGGCACGTCGGCCGATACACGACAGTCAACCGAGCGCTCGTTCATCCTGAACAGCGCGAACGGGGTTTTGGTCAGTGTCGGGCACTGCATTAACGTTGTGGTCCGATCAACCGACTACGACACTCGTCGGGTGCTTCGTGAGATCCGCCACGCGCGAGATCAGCCATGCGCCCGTGAAGAGGAGCTGGAGACATGACTCAGGCCGCGACCCCCGAGGGGCTGCGCAAGTTCCGTTTCGGTGCCGGCGGTGAGGGCAACAAGGACGAGGGCGGCGCGCGTAAGTTCGTCAAACTCGCCCAGACCGCGGAGGAGTACGGCTACGACACCTTCGCGATCCCCGATCACCTGGGCAACCAGGTCGGACCGATCGCTGCGCTCGGCGCGCTCAGCCAGGCCACCAGCACCATCCGGCTGGGCACCTCGGTCCTGGCCAACGGCTGGCGCCATCCGGCGCTGCTGGCCAAGGAGGCCACCACCATCGACGTGCTCTCCAAAGGGCGTCTGGAGCTGGGCATCGGCGCGGGCTGGATGAAAGAGGAATTCGACAAGGCCGGTATCGAATTCGAGTCGCCCGGCGTGCGGATCCGACGACTCGATGAGGCGCTGACCATCCTCGACGGCCTGATGCGCGGCCAAACCGTCGACTTCGACGGCGAGTTCTACCAGATCAAAGGCCTCGAGGGCACTCCGCGACCGCGGCAGGGTCCGCGTCCGCCGATCGCCGTCGGCGGTGGCGGCCCCAAGATGCTGGCCCTGGCGGCCAAGCACGCCGACATCATCTCGGTGGCCACCGGCACCACCACCGACGGCAAACTGAAGTTGTCGGATATGACGATCGGCAAGACCATCGAACGGGTCGACCGGATTCGTGAGGCCGCCGGTGACCGATTCACTGAGATCGAATTGAACTGGACGATCGCGACAATCGTGATCACCGATGACCGTGAGGCCACCGCGGAGATGGCCCTCAAGGCGCTCGATCAGGGGTATCCGCCGAATATCGCGCGCGATGTCACGTTGACCGTCGACGACATTCTCGAGTCGCCGTATCTGGCCATCGGAACCTTCGAACAGATCGCCGATCAGATCCGTGAGGTACGCCGTCGCACGACGATGTCCTATGTGGGTGTGTTCCCGACGCAGATGGATGCCTTTGCGCCGGTCATCGGGCTTCTCAAGGGAGAGTAGGATAACCGGCGGTCGTGAAACGATCAGCCTGCCTACCAACGATGAACACGATGGTCTCCGTGCCCGAGCGGAGCAGTTAGACCTGAATAACATTGATGATCGCGAAGTCGGCGAAACAACTTACTAGTGAGTCAGTTAGATGACAGACTCGAACACCGAAACCAGTGTGTGCCAGCGGGGGCACGCGTGAACACCTTTGGGGGTTCACATCGTGGGGGCAACAGGAGAGCTAATGCTGAAGAACGAATTTGAGGATTTTCTCGACGAGAACGGACAACTCCGTTTCACCGAGGAAGCGACTCTCGTCGATTATGTCGAGCGCAATGTGCGGGATGCCGCAGACACTTTGGCCTATCGCTACATCGATTACAGCCGTGAACGCGACGGTGAGCCGCAAGATCTCACCTGGGCGGAGTTCGGAAAGCGGTTGCGCGCTGTCGCCGCCCGCCTGCAGCAGGTGACCCAGCCGGGGGACCGGGTCGCCATCCTTGCTCCGCAGTCGCTGGAGTACGTCATCGGATTCTTCGCCGCGCTCTACGCCAGCAACATCGCCGTGCCGCTGTTCTCGCCCGACGAGCCCGGCCACACCGACCGCCTGCACGCCGTCCTCGGCGACTGCAAGCCCACCGCCATCCTGACGTCGACGAAGTCGGCCGAGGCGGTGCGTGACTTCTTCAAGCCGCTGCCGGCCAAGGAGCGTCCGCGTGTCATCGCCGTCGACGCCGTGCCCGATTCGGTCGGATCGGCCTGGGTCGCCCCGGTCGCCGGCAAGGACCACAACAAGGACACCGTCGCCTACCTGCAGTACACCTCGGGTTCCACCCGGGTGCCCGCCGGCGTCGAGATCACCTATCAGGCGGTCGCCGCCAACGTTCTGCAGATCTACGATTGCATCGAGATCGACCGCAACGCGCGTGGCGTCACGTGGCTCCCGATGTTCCACGACATGGGTCTGCTGACGGTCATCCTGCCCGCGCTGGGCGGCAAGTACATCACGATCATGAGCCCGCAGGCCTTCGTCCGGCGGCCCGGCCGCTGGATCAAGGAACTCGCCGCCGAGGCCGACAACGCGCCCACCTACGCGGCGGCCCCGAACTTCGCCTACGAGCACGCCGCGGTCCGCGGCCTGCCCAAGGACGGCGAGCACCTCGATCTGTCCAACGTGATCGGACTGATCAACGGGTCCGAGCCGGTCACGGTCAGCTCGATGAAGAAGTTCAACGAGGCCTTCGAGCCCTACGGTCTGCCCAAGACCGCGATCAAGCCCTGCTACGGCATGGCCGAGGCCACCCTCTTCGTGTCGGCGACCCAGCGCGACAACGTCGCCAAGGTCATCTACGTCGACCGTGACGACCTCAACGAGGGCCGGCTGACCCTCGTTGACGAGGACGCCGAGAATGCGGTTGCCCAGGTCTCGTGCGGCCAGGTGGCGGTCAGCCAGTGGGCCTGCATCGTCGACCCCGAGACCGGCGCCGAGCGGCCCGACGGTCACGTCGGCGAGATCTGGCTCAACGGGCTCAACATCGGTGCCGGCTACTGGAACAAGCCCGAAGAGAGCGACTACACGTTCCAGAACAAGATCTCGTCCCGTCTGCCCGAGGGCAGTCACGCCGAGGGTTCACCCGACGACGGCGTCTGGATGCGTACCGGTGACTACGGCGTCTGGCTCGACGGTGAGCTCTACATCACCGGTCGCGTCAAGGACCTGGTGATCGTCGACGGCCGTAACCACTACCCGCAGGACCTCGAGTACAGCGCGCAGGAGTCCAGCACGGCGCTGCGGCCGGGATTCGTCGCGGCGTTCTCGGTGCCGGCCAACCAGCTGCCCAAGGTGGTCTTCGAGTTCGCCTCCAGCGGCCTCACCTTCGACGCCGACGACGCGTCGGAGCAGTTGGTCGTCGTCGCCGAGCGCGGCCCCGGCAAGCGGACCGACCCGCAGGAGGTCGCCGACATCGTGCGTGCGGCCATCGCGCAGCGTCACGGCGTCATGGCCCGCGACGTGCTGCTCGTGCCCGCCGGATCGATTCCGCGGACCTCGAGCGGCAAGATCGCCCGCCGGGCCACCCGTACGGCCTACATCGACGGCTCGCTGCGCGGCGGCTACCAGCAGGAAGCCTTCCCCGACGCCCGGGACTGATCCTTAGTCCACTGCCCGGTGGCCCGTGAACGTTACGTCCGAGCCATTACCTCCGATCAGTAGTCTGGAAGCGATGTCTGAACTGAATACCGACCAGTCCGAGAAGCTCGAGGCGGTGGCCGAGGAGTCGACCTCCGGCGCTGCGGCCACCTCGAGTGACACCGGGTCACACGACACAGCGGGCGAGACCGCCGGTGACATGACCGTCGAAGAGCTGCGCGACTGGCTGCGCACGTGGATCTCCGAGACCACCGGCGTGCCCGCCGACTCGATCTCCGACGACCGTCCGATGGAGGAGATGGGGCTGTCGTCGCGCGACGCGGTGGCGTTGGCCGCCGACATCGAGGACCGCACCGGAGTGGTGCTGACCGCGACGGTGGCCTACAACCACCCGACGATCGCGATGCTTGCCAAGCGGATCATCGAGGGCGATCCCGACGAGGGCCTCGACGACACAGCCGACACGTTCTGGCAGCGTGAGCGCAGCGCCGACGACGACATCGCGATCGTCGGCCTGTCCACCCGCTTCCCGAAGGCCGGGCACACGCCAGAGTCCACCTGGGACGCACTGATCTCCGGACGCGACGGCATCACCGATCTGCCGGAGGATCGCTGGACCGAGTTCAAGTCGGACCCGTTGATCGCCAAGGTGATCGGCGAATCCAACGTGCACGGCGGTTACCTCGACGACGTGAAGTCCTTCGACGCCGACTTCTTCCAGATGAGTCCGCGTGAGGTCGAGAACGTGGATCCGCAGCAGCGGCTCGCTCTCGAATTGACCTGGGAGGCACTGGAACACGCGCATATCCCGCCGAGCGACCTGAAGGGTGCCCCGGTAGGGGTGTTCATCGGAACGTCCACCAACGACTATCAGTTGCTGGCGTCGCTGGGTATCGGCGAGGGTGCCGAGGAGACCGCGGTCTACGCGCTGACCGGTACCGCGACGTCGATCATCGCCAACCGGATCTCCTACTACTTCGACTTCCGCGGCCCGTCGATCGCACTCGACACCGCGTGCTCGTCGTCGTTGGTGGCGGTCCATCAGGCGGTGCGCAGTCTGCGCTCGGGCGAGTCCGATGTCGCCCTCGCCGGTGGCGTCAACATGCTCATCACGCCCGCCGCCACCCTGGGCTTCGATTCCATTGGCGCACAAGCCAAAGACGGCCACATCAAGGCGTTCTCCTCCGATGCCGACGGCATGATCCGCGCCGAGGGCGGTGGCCTGGTGGTGCTCAAGCGGATGGCCGACGCCCGGCGCGACGGCGACAAGGTGCTCGCGGTGGTCGCTGGTTCCGCGGTGAACTCCGACGGCCGATCCAATGGCCTGCCCGCGCCCAATCCCGAAGCGCAGGTGGATGTTCTGCGGTCGGCGTACGCCGACGCGGCCATCGATCCACGCACGGTGGACTATGTGGAGGCGCACGGCACCGGCACCATCCTCGGTGACCCGATCGAGGCCGACGCGCTCGGCCGCGTGGTGGGCAAGGGACGTGTGCCCGAGCAGCCGATGCTGCTCGGCTCGGTGAAGACCAACTTCGGGCACATGGAGTCCGCGGCCGGCGCCGGTGCGCTGGCAAAGGTGATTCTCGCCTTGCAGCACAACGAGATTCCGGCGTCGAAGAACTACGCCGGCCCCAATCCGTATATCCAGTTCGAGGCCAACAACCTGAAGGTGATCCCCGAGGTCTCGGAGTGGCCGCGCTACAGCGGCCATGCCATCGCCGGCATCTCCGGATTCGGTTTCGGTGGAACCAACGCGCACGTCATCGTGCGCGAGGTGCTGCCGAGCGACCTCGCCCCGGACGCGCCTGATGCCGGCGGAGCGGATTCTGACGCTGGTCGAGTAGGCACCGAAGCGCTAGCTGAGGAGCCGTATCGAGACCCCGCCGTCAACCAACCCGCCGACCCCGACGCCGCCCTCGACCTCGACGACGACGAGTACCTCACCGAGGCCGAGCGTGCCCTGCTGGCCGCTGCGGCCCGTACCGAGGAGGCCGTCGTCGAAGCCGCCGAGCCGGATCCGGCAGATGGCTTCGCGCCGTGCGCCGTCGAGGGTTCGGTTGTGCCGCTGGTGGTCTCGGGCTTCATCCAGTCGCGGCGCAAGTCGGCGGCGGCCGATCTGCTCGCGTGGCTGGAGTCCGACGAGGGGCGTGCGACTCCGCTGGCCGACATCGGCCGGGCGTTGGCGCATCGCAACCACGGGCGTACCCGTGCGGTCGTGATGGCACGGACCCATGAGGATGCAATCACCGGCATGCGCGCCATTGCCGAGGGCAAGAACAACCCATTGGTGTTGTCCGCCAACGCACCTGACGCGGCGTCGGCGGTGTGGTTGCTGAGCGGTTTCGGTTCGCAGCACCGCAAGATGGCCAAGCAGCTCTACACCGAGAATCCGGTGTTCGCCAAGTACGTCGACCGCGTCGACGAGCACATCCAGAACGAACTGGGCTATTCGATCGTCGAGGTGTTCCTCGACGACGCGCAGACCTACGGTATCGAGACCGCACAGATCGGCATCTACACCATCCAGGTGGCGCTGGCCGATCTGCTGCGTCACCACGGCGCCGAACCCGGTGTGCTGGTACCGCATTCGATGGGTGAGGCGTCGGTCGCCTACATCAGCGGGGGCCTGTCGCTGGAGGACGCGACCCGTGTCATCTGCCAGCGGTCGCGGCTGATGGCCGAAGGCGAGGCCACCCTCGAAGGCGATGACATCCGGCTGATGGCCCTCGTGGAGTACTCCGCCGACGACATCACCGGCGTGCTGACCGACTACCCGGATCTGGAGATCTGCGTGTATGCGGCGCCGACCCACACGGTGATCGGTGGTCCGGAGGCGCAGGTCGACGCGATCGTCGCCCGCGCCGAATCCGAGGGCAAGCTGGGTCGCAAACTGCAGACCAAGGGCGCCAGCCACACCTCGCAGATGGACCCGCTGCTCGGCGAATTGTCCTACGAGCTCACCGGAATCGAGCCGCAGCGCCCGACTGTCGGGTTCTACAGCTCAGTGGACCGCGAGACCTTCTACCGTCCCGGTCACGAGCCGGTGCACACCATCGAGTACTTCCTCAAGGGATTGCGGCACAGCGTCTGGTTCGCCCAGGCGATCGCGAAGTCGGTGGAGAACGGTCACCGCACCTTCCTGGAACTGTCGCCGAACCCGGCGGTGCTCATTTCGGTTGCCTCGGTGACCTTCTCGGCGGGCCTGCACGACGCAGAGCTGATCGAGACGTTGCGGCGCAAGGAAGATGAGAGCTTCGGCGTGGTCAACGCCCTGATGAAGCTCTATGTGCACGGCCATCCGGTGAATGTGGCGTCGCTGTTCGGCGCCGGCGACTTCGCCGAGGTCCCGCGAACCCGGTTCGAGCGCAAGGAGTTCTGGCTTCAGTCGACGAAGATCTCGTCGAATTCCGGCGCCGGCCGCATCCCCGGTGCGCACGTCGCACTGCCCGACGGCCGACATGCCTGGGAGGTCAACGCCTCAGCGGTCACCGATCCGCGGGAACTGGTCCGCGAAGCCGCGGCCCAGGTGCTCTCGAATGCCACTGTCGGCGCGGCGATCTCGCACGACTCCATCCCGGCGTCGGGCACGTTGACCACCACCCTGAGCCCGCACCCGGGCGGTGCGTCGGTCTCGGTGCATGTCAAGCAGGACAAGAACTTCCGGTTGCTGTTCGAGGCCGTCGTCACCGGTGATCTCGACGACGCAGCGGAAGCTGGTCGAGTTGACGCCGGCGTGACAAACGCTGGTCGAGTAGCCCCCGAGCTTGCGGAGGGGCGTATCGAGGCCACACCCAAGGGCGCCGAGGTCTTCGCCGATCACAAGGTGGTCACCGAGGACGAGGTGATCGATGACATCGGGAATCGCTGGAGCCCGGAAAGCGGTGAGTCGGTTGAGGATCGGCTGGCGATCATCGTCGGCGAGTCGATGGGGTACGACCCGGTCGACCTGCCGCGGGAGATCCCGTTGATCGAGCTGGGCCTGGATTCGCTGATGGCGGTCCGGATCAAGAACCGGGTGGAGTTCGAGTTCGACATCCCGCAGCTACAGCTGCAGGCGATGCGGCAGGCGAACCTCATCGACGTCGCGAAGTTCGTCAACTACGCGGTCTCGCACCGCGATGAACTCGACACCCTCGCCGAGCGGGTGGCCGGTGGTGGCGAACTCGACACCGCCGCGCTGAACGCCTACATCGACGAGCAGAACGCCAAGCGCGAGGCCGCACCGGCCGACGTCGACGGCGCCCCCGCCGCCACCGACAGCGCCCCCACCGTCGCCGAGAGCGCCCCGACCAACGTCGAGAGCGCCCCCGCGGACGTTGACGGCGCCCCCGCCGCCACCGACAGCGCCCCCGCCGCCACCGACAGCGCCCCCGCTGACGTCGAGAGCGCCCAAGATGCTGGTCGAGTAGCCCCGGAGCCTGCGACGGAGCGTATCGAGACCACGCCTAGCCCGACCCCCGCAGCTGCCGACCTCTCCAACCAGCAGGCGGTCGCCGAGGCGGCCGGCTCCGACGTCCCGCCGCGCGACGCGGCCGAGCGTCTGACGTTCGGTGTCTACGCGGTGGTCACCAAGAAGTCGGCGGGCGGCATCTTCAACAAGCTGTCGGTGCTGGAAGAGGATGTGGCGCAACAGCTCACCGATCGCCTCAACGAGCGCACCGGCGGCGACATCGACGTCGAGGACATCCTCGACTCGGAGACCATCGAGGAGATGTCGAACTACGTTCGCGAGTACCTCGATTCGGCAGCCGACACCGACGGCTTCCTCCGCTACCTGCGGCTCGTCGACGGCAAGAAGACCTACGACACCACCGCCGGAGATCCGGTGCCGGCGTTGCTGTTTCACCCGGCCGGTGGCAACACCTCGGCGTATGAGGCGTTGCTGAAACGTCTTCCGGAGGATCAGCCGGTGATCGGCTTCGATCGCGTCGAAGGCACCATCGAAGAGCGTGTGGCGCAATACATGCCACGTCTGCGTGAGGTGCAGCCGCATGGGCCGTACGTGTTGATCGGATGGTCGTTGGGCGGTGCGCTGGCCTACGGTGCGGCGCAGGAACTTCGTGCGGCCGGCGAGGACGTCCGGTTCGTCGGACTGATCGACGTGGTCCGGCCGTCGGAGCCGGTGGTGGAGAACGACGACACCAAGCGTGCTCGGTTGGAGCGGTGGAAGGATTTCGCCATCCGCAACTACGATCTCGACGCCGACGTGCCGATCCCGATGGACCGGCTGGTGGAGGCCGACGACGAGGGCCAGTTCCAGATCATCATGGAGATGATGTCGATGTCGGGCACCAAGATCCCCGGCGGCATCATCGAGCACCAGCGGACGTCGTTCCTCGACAACCGTGCGCTCACCAACATCGAGCCCGCCATCTACGACGGCAAGGTCATTCTGTACCGCGCTGACAAAATGCACGACGGCGCAATCGAATTGGAGCCACAGTGGGCCTCGATCGATGAGGACGGCCGATGGGGTGAGGTGGTCGACGACCTCGAGATCATCCACATCGGTGGCGACCACCTGTCGATCGTCGACGAGCCATACATCGCCAAGATCGGCGCCGACCTCACCAAGCGACTCGGTGAGCTCCAAGCACAGGCGAAGGCCGCCCGATAGCCCACCCGGGCGGAGAACGAAAGCGAGCGTGACGTGACGGAAACGTTGGAGCCCAACGAAGTTCAAGCCACCACGACGGCCGGCAAACTGGCCGATCTACGACGTCGGCTGGAGCTGGCGGCCGAACCCGGCGGCGAGAAGGCCGTCGCCAAGCGGGCTGCCAAGGGCATCTGCTCGCCGCGTGAGCGTCTGAACATGCTCTTCGATCCGGGTACCTTCGTCGAAACCGGTGCGCTGGCGAAGATGCCGGGCGCTGCGGCGTCGGGCTACGGCGATGGCGTGGTCACCGGCCACGGCATGGTGCACGGCCGCCCGGTTGCGGCGTTCTCCCACGACCAGACGGTCTTCGGCGGCTCGGTCGGCGAGATGTTCGGCCGCAAGGTTGCCGCGCTGATGGATTGGGCCGGCCGGATCGGTTGCCCGATGGTCGGTATCAACGACTCCGCCGGCGCCCGCATCCAGGACGCCGTGACGTCGCTGGCCTGGTACGCCGAGATGGGTCGCCGCAACGACCTGCTCTCGGGTCTGTGCCCGCAGGTGTCGCTGATTCTCGGCAAGTGCGCCGGTGGTGCCGTGTACACCCCGGCCAACACCGACGTCCTGGTGGCCGTCGAGGACCAGTCGTACATGTTTGTGACCGGACCCGACGTGCTCAAGCAGGTCAGCGGCGAGGACATCAGCGCCGAGGACCTCGGCAGCGCCCACAATCAGGCACGCTGGGGCAACATCCACCACGTCGCGCCCGACGAGAAGTCGGCCTTCGACTGGGTGCGTGAGTACCTGCAATACATGCCGTCGAGCGCCAACGAATTGCCGCCGATCGTCAACCCGGGCATGGAGCCGGAGGTCACTGAATCCGACCTGTCGCTCAACACCTTCATGCCCGACAACGACAACGCCGGCTACGACATGCACGACATCATCGTGAAGGTCTTCGACGACGGTGATTTCCACGAGGTCGGCGAGCTCTTCGCGCCGAACATCCTGACCGGATATGCGCGGGTGGACGGGCGTCCGGTGGGTGTGGTGGCCAACCAGCCGAGCGTGATGTCGGGAGTCCTCGACACCGATAGTTCGGAGAAGGCAACACGATTCGTCCGGATCTGCAATGCCTACAACATCCCGTTGGTCTTCCTCGTCGACACCCCCGGCATCCTGCCCGGCCTCGTCGAGGAACAGAAGGGCACGATTCGACGCTCCGGCAAGTTCATCTTCGCCTACGTCGAAGCCGACGTCCCCAAGGTCACCGTGGTGCTGCGCAAGGCCTACGGCGGCGCCTACGCGACGATGGGTTCCAAGCACCTCGGGGCGGACATCAACTTCGCGTGGCCGACGGCCAAGATCGCAGTGATGGGTGCCGAATCGGCCGCTGCGGTGCTGACCCGACGACAGACGCAAGGGCTCTCGGCCGCCGAGGCCGACAAGGTGCGCAGCGACTTCATCTCGTTCTACAACACGATGATGGCCACTCCGTACCTGGCCGCCGAGCGTGGCTACGTCGACGCGGTCATCGAACCTTCTCAGACGCGGCTGCAGCTGCGAAAGGCGTTGGCCCAGTTGCGCGATAAGCAGATGCCGCGTACTCCGCGTAAGCACTTGCTGATGCCGATCTGACCCACGGGCCGACGGGTGTGGCCCCAAAGAGGTGACAGACGTCTCATTTGCCGCTTACGATGAACGGGTACGACGTTAAGCGCCAGGGGGGCGGGGGATTTTTATGCAGGAATCGAATGCTGCTGTTCGCGATGGGCAACAGCTCTCTGAACAGCAGAGCGACGAGTACGACGTCATCGGTGTTCGTAACCTCTCCGACGACTACTTCGAAGTCGGCCGTGAGGAGTCGCGCAAGTTCGCGGCAGCGGTGCGCAATCACCATCGGTTCCATCTCGACGAGAAGGCCGCTGCAGAGGCCGGGCATCCGAATATCCAAGCACCGCTGACCTTTTCGTCGCTCATGGGTAATCCCATGGAGCAGCAGGACATCATCGACGCCGTGCCCGGCAACTACTCCTTGTCGCAGGTGCTGCACGTGGAGCAGCGGATCGCCTACCACCAGCCGCTCTACGTCGGAGACCGGGTGTGGCGGGTGTCGTCGATCGACGAGTTCCGACCCTCGGGCCGCGCGGATCTGATCGTGGTCAAGAACGAGTACGTCCGCGACGACGGTCAACTGGTGCAGACGGTGTGGACCTCGGTGCTGGCCCGCAGCGGCGGAGGCATCGATCCGGAGATCTCGGCCTTCGCCGACCGGGTGATGTGCGTGAACATGCCGCCCCGCCCGCGGATCAACCCCGCGCGCGGTCCGGAGCTCGACCATATCCACGAGCCGAGCCTCAAGGCCTATGTCAGCGATGCGGTGCGCCGGGTCGACGAGTGGCAGCAGGGCCAGACGCTACCGTCGAAAGAGTTCGTCATCCGTCGTTCGGATGTGTGGCGGTATAGCGGAGTGGCCTCGGACCCCAATCCGATTCACTTCAGCGAGAACATGGCCCACCTCGCCGGTTTGGAAACCCTTGTCGCGCAAGCAATGCTGAATCTGGGATTCGGCGCAGGCTTCGTCAGCGAGTTGGTCGGCGATCCGGCGGCGGTGCGCGAGCTACGGGCGCGGTTCACCAACCCGATCTTCATGCACCCCGATACGGTCGCGCGCATCGAGTTCGCTGCCAAGGTGAAGACGCTCGACGTCGAGGCGCGTCAGGCCGAGCTGGCGCTGACCGCCACGCACGAGGGTAAGCGGATCTTCGGTCGGTGCACGGCGGTCGTCGACCTGCGGTGATCTGAGGATCTCGATACGCTTGCTCGCTGCGCTCAACTCGATCAGCATTAGTGCGGTTCGAGCCTTCTGCTGGTCGAGTGCCCCGAGCCGTTAGGCGAGGGGTGTATCGAGACCCCTTGCCGCACAACAACAATCAGCAGAACCGCGACAGAATGCTGTGTACGGCTTGCGTGACGGCGAGCCGGTCGTAGGTCAGCACGAAGTCAAAGGTACGTTCCAGATCGGCGGCACCCGAGTGCTGATCGCGCGCCGAGAGCAACCCGGCGAAGTGCGGGCCGAGGACCACCACGTTCCATTCGTTGACCAGGTCATCGTCGGGTGACAAGGGTGCGCGATGCACGTTGCCGTCCCGGACGTCGACCAGCCCGACGCCGTAAACCCCTGCCAGACCGGTGATCTCGGACATCTCCCGCCAGCGGGTGGCGGTGGTGCTGGTGAAGTTGTGGGCGTGCTGGAAGGTGCCGAGTACCACGCCGGCACCACCGTTGGTGGCCTGCCGCTCGAGTTCCTTGCTCATCTCGATGAGTAGGCGTTTGGTTCCCCGGCGAGGCGTCGTCGACTGCGAGGCGATCGCGAACGGGGTGTCGAAACCTGACTGAGGTGTCGACCAGACGGGCAAATCAGGAAGCGGCACAATGGCTTTCGTCGCCAGCCGGGACGGATCGGCCACCGGCGGGTAGAGCCTGCCGATCCCGAATGCGGCTCCCAGGGTCTGTGCTGTCCGGCGCTGCTGTTCGGTGTCGACGCCATCGGCGATCACCACCGCGTGGGTGCGCTCGGTGTGGGCGGCGATGATGTGCGCGAGCTGGGCGGCGTCGGAATCGGGTTCACGCCGAAGCAATTCCGCCGAGGTCATGATGATGTCGGGTTCCACCAGCGAGAGCAGCGTGGCCGCCTGCCGACTCGACGCCAAGCCGTCGACGCAGATCACCCGTCCGGCGGCACGTGCCTTGTTCACCCGCCCGAGGACGTTCTGCGGGCTTCGTTCGAGCATCTCGGGCAATACCACCGTGACGTGCTGCTCGAGGCTGTCGACGACGGCCTGATCGATGTCGTCGACGAGGTCGAGGTCCACCGACACCAGCAGTGGTAACACCTTGGCGATCGAGCGTGCGGTGTCGGAACCGGCGAAGTCCCGTTTGCGTCGGTCGATGGACCCTTGCTGCTCCATCATCCGGGCGGCGCGACGCAATGCCGCAGCGGTCCCGACCGACGTGCCGGCGGGTCCGAGCAGCTGCAGTTCAGCGCCGGCGAGGGCGCCGTCCTCGAGCCGGCACACCGGCGCGAACTGCATGCGGTACTCCAGATCGTCGAAGAGTGATGTCTCACGCGCCGGCGACGTCTCGTATGCGGGCGGCCGGGCCTCGGACAGCGAGTCGCTCATCGGAGACCTCGCGTGGCGAGGATGTACTGGCCGGCGGCAGGGCCGCACTCGGGGCGGGCGTACTCGAAGCGCGAGAAGGGCGAACGGCTGATCACGATGAACCCCCATGATCGGCAAGCGTTCCCGAGTCTGGAAACCGGCTCACATTGGTTGGAATGCGGCCTTTAGCGTAACAAAGGGGGAGTTACCTGCGCGTTCCAACCGGCCAATACGCAGGTCAGACGGCTGCGCGACTGCGTTCGGCGGCTTCGACTTCCGAGCGGGCACCGGAGGTGCTCAGCTCGCCGGTGTAGCTCTCCAAATGGGCCCGTACGAACCACTGGAACTTCTCGAGCTCCGCGGTCTGGCCGATGAGGATGTCCTCGGTGATCGGGTCGAGTTCGCCGGTGCGGGCGATGGCGTCGCGATGTGAGGTGATAAAGCCGTCGTAGACGAGGTCGAGTGCGCCGAGATGTGCCTGCGCGGTGTCGCGGCCGATGGAGTAGTCCGACCATGACCGGTCGGCCTCGATCGCCTTGGCGGTTCCGTTGGGTGACGCACCGAGGGTGGCGATGCGCTCGGCGATGGTGTCGGCGTAGCCGCGTACCAATTCCACCTGCGGGTCGATCATCTCGTGGACGCCGATGAAGTTGGCGCCCACCACGTTCCAGTGGACATGCTTGAGCGTCAGGTGGAGATCGTTGAGCGCGCTGAGTCGTTCCTGCAGGGTGGTGGCCACCTCGGTGGCGTCGGTTGCGGACAGGCCTGGTGCGGTGAAGTTCATACCGTCGACGCTATGGGCGATTGCCGTCGCAAGCTCCCGATGGCTTGGCTGTGCAACGCAACCGCAATGGCATGTCTCGGTTGGATAACGCCTGCCGCCGGCCGTCCCTCCGGGGCCTGCTCGGCTCCGAGCGTCCCGCTCGTCGGTCGAGGCCGGCCATCGATCGGCGAGATCTACAACCGCTAGTAGCCGCTGGACCGCATCGGTGCCGGGTCGTACAGGCCGGACCGACGTGCCGTGCCCAGGTCGAGCTGCGCCGGAGGTGCCGGCTCGATCTCGGTGAAGCGTTGCAGGCCGCCCCAGTCCCGGCCCCAGTTGTTGCGCAGGTAGGTCGGCAGCAGCGTCGGCTTCAGCATCGCCTCCGTGATGCCCAGCGGGCCACCGGCGGTGCCGGCCATCCAGGTCTGGCTGTTCTTCCGGGTGGCCTCGGCATCGGGCATGATCCGCCACTTGGGCACCTGGAGCACGCCGTTGCGGACCTTCATCGGTTGCTGGCACGGGAAGACCATGCCGGGCAGCCAGTCGATGAACACCGGATCGGTGGTGCCGACGACGTCATTGAGGGTGCCCATCGTCGAGACACGCGGCGGTGTGATCGCCACCCACTCGGCGGGTGCGCCGGCGACGTCGGAGACCTGCACGCGGACCACGTCGGCGCGCGGCGGGGCGTCGGCCAGCGGGTAGCGCAGGTTGCGCCAGATGGGTGCCTCGCCGATGTCGATCGGCGACATGGTGCCCACCGGGGTCACCGAACCGTTCGGCTCGGTGCGGCCGAACTCCACGAGCACCTTCTGCCCGGGATGGGTGACGCCGATGCCGTCGACGGCCTCGATGCTGCCGGCCGCGGCGATGGTGAGCAGCGGTGCGTCGGCATTGCGTGCGGGCAACGAGTACCAGTCGGTGGTGAGCGATCCCGAGCCCGTCGGCGAGCCGTACGTACCCAGCACCGGGGTGTTGGCGGGGTTCAGGCCGAAGGGCAGGCTCACGGTCGAGCCGTTCACGCCGCGGGCGCCACGGCCGCCTTCGGTGCCGCCCTGCGCCGATTCCGTTGTCTCGGTGGACTGATCGGCTCCCGCACCGCTCTGTGCGGTGTTCGTTGCACCGCTGGTGGTCGAGTCGCTGTCCTCGGTGGCGTCGACGGACAGCGTGGTCGGCACGCCGTTCGGGGTGAACCCGACCGACCCGGTACCCGCCAGTGCCGCAGAGACGCTGGGCGCCGGACGATTGCCGATCGATGCCGGCTGCAGCAGGCCCTTGTTCGGATCCGCTTCCACCAGAACGTCGTTGGCCAAGGCGCATTCGTTGCCCGCGACAGCGCGGGCGTTGGATTTCAGCCACGACCAGCTGTCGCGCTGCACATAGGCGGCCTTGGCGAAGGACGCCACCATGAACAACACCATGAGCATCGAGATCACCGGCAGCGGCGAGAATTTCAGCTTCGACAACCAGCCGGTGCCGCCTCGGGTCCGGGTCGCTTCGTCGACGTGGTCGTCGCGGAAGTGGAACCACAATCCCACCAATGCGGTGGCAACCGCGATGAACAGGATCAGCCAGCCGAGTTTGATGCCGGCCAGCGTCGGCGGACGATCCCACCACGGGATGCCGAAGCTGCCGACGAACCACCAACCGTTGGTGCCGGCGAAGGAGATCGCCGCGACGAACAGCACCGCGGAGGCGAAGAACGTGCGGTTGCGCCGCGAACGGAGAATCGCCGGGGCCATCATCGCACCGGCCGCCGCGGCCAGGCCGGCGCCGATGCCGGCGTACACGCCGAAGTGGTGCGTCCACTTGGTCGGGGTGAACGCGATGAAGAACATGGTGCCCAACGTGACCGCGATCAGCCGCCAGATCGGGGCGCGCGCAACACCATTGGGATGCTGACTGCGTAGCAGGCGGAACAGCACGACCACCAGGCACAGGATCATGATCAGAATGCCGTAGCGTCGGGCCAGGGTGCCGTCGGCGGTCGGCAGGATCAGGTAGTAGTAGCGCACCGGCTCCTGCCACCACTCCAGCGTGGGTCCGACGTCGGTGGCGACCTTGTTGCCGGCCAGGATCGCGGCCAGCGTCTGGTCGGCGAAGATCTCGAAAAGCACCGCGGTACCCGCGGCCAGGATCGGCGCGATCATCGGCAGCAGGCCGTCGCGGCTGCGACGACTCACCAGCGTCTTGACGATCGGCCGGATACCGGCGAGCAGTGCGGCCACCGCCATCAGGCCACCCGGCGCCAGCGCGAGGGTGAAGGCCGCCACGACGACGGCGACCGCATACGGCAGCAGTCGTCGGGTCGCGATCGCGCGTTCGACGCAGCACCAGGTGAGCACCGCGCCGATCGCTTCGCCGGGCTCGGGGCGCAGACCGTTGTTGTAGGGCAACCAGATTGCCAGGAAGACGAACGCCGCCGACCACAACGCGGGCGTGCTGTGGCGTACCGCGCGACCCAGGCGCGGGATCACCTCACGGCTGATCAGCCACCAGCCGAGCAGCCCGAGTAGGAAGGCGGGCAACCGCATCCACGGCGCCGACAGGCTGACGTGCGTCATCGCCGAGATCACCTGGTAGTGCCAACCGAACGGGTCCTGCGGCACGCCGAAGTAGCGGAAGTAGTTGTCGGCGTAGCCCGCCTCGCTGGTGATGCGTCCGACGGTGAAGTTGTATCCGTCGTCGGAGGTGTTGGCGCCCATGAACCACCAGAACGCGAGGATGGCGAAGACGACGACGTCGACCGGGCGGATGGTCCACCAGCCGGCCGGTAGGAAGCGCTTGTGGCCCCGGCCATCTCGGTGGTCGAGAACGCCGAGTGCGGCCAGCGACAAGATCGCCATGATGATGCCGAAGATGATCGCGGCCAGCTTCAGCGGCGTCGGGGTGCTGACATAGCGGGTGTCGATGGTGGCGTGCAGCGACAATCCGTCTCGCGGCGCCGACGACGGCAGATCGGTGTAGATACCGACGATCTGCGGCCGCATCTGCTGATCGTCGACGTGGTAGGTCAGCAGCCCGTCGCCACTGATGCCATCGAAGCTGGCCGTCACGCCCTTGCCGTCGGCGTGGAAGATGATGCGGCAGTTCGGGTTCGACTGTGCTTGTGCGCGTGGGGTGGTGAGGATGACGACGTCGCGGTCGGTGACGGTGATCGCGTCGCGGGTGACCCGCATGAACAGTCCGCGCGCCGACGCGTCCTGGCCACCCTCGGGGATCGTCGACAGCAGGCTGCCGCCGGATGCGGGCAACTCCTTGGCCAGCGAGCACGGCACCGCGATGTCGATGTCGACGGGCACGAAGGAGACCAGCGGTGCGGTGACGCTGCTGACCCCGTTGCCCTGCGGCCAGTTCAGTTCAGCCGTCGACTGATTCACCGGGAGGATCGGAGTGAGCACGGCCATCAGCACACCGAGCAGACCGGTCACCACCGCGACGATCTTCACCGTCCGGTAGTTCCACTGCCGCCCGGCGGTGCGGGTCGCGGCATCCGGCGATGCGGTGTCGGCAGGCGCGCCGCCCTTCGTGGAGTCGCCGTTGTTGTTCTCGCCGTCGGGCTGAAGATCACTCGTCATTTGATTGGGGCTCAATCCTGATCGAACCGGTGCGCGACCACCCCCACCGCGTCTGCGTGGTGGTGTCGACGTCGACGGTGGCTGCGGTGGGCACCAGCGGGGTCAGACGTTCCAGCGCGCCCCATTCCTGATGCCAGTCGTCGGCGAGGTAGGTCGGCACCGCCGACGCCGACGTGGTGGACTCGGAGATCGAGAGCAGACCGCCGTCGACCCCGGCCTGCCACGTCTTGGACTGCGAGTTGGCCGATTGGAAGTCGGGCAGGATGCGCCACTGCGGCACCTCCGCGACGCCGTTGGTCACCTGCAGCGGTCGCTGGCACGGAAAGTGCGATGCCACAACGAAATCGATCAACGTTGGTGATTGTGTACCGACAACCTGCTGCAGGGTCTGCAACTTGGGTGCGCGCGGCGGTGTCAATCCGATGAACTGCTTGGGGCCGAGGTTGTTGTCGACTGCCACCATTCGCATGACGGTCGCACGCGGCGGTGCATCCGACATCGGGATGCGCAGGTTGCGCCACGGCCGGTTGGGGACCACCGGTCCCGGGTCGATCGGGGTCACATCGGGCCCGGCCTGTTCGAAGGTGCCGTCGGGGCCCGGCCGGCCGAACTGGACGACCAGCTTCTGGCCGAACTGGTTGACGCCGAAGGAATCGATGGTGGAGATCGCGCCGGCCGCGCTGATCACCAGCAGCGGGGAGGAGTCGCGGGCCGGCAGCTCATACCATCCGGTGGTGAGCCGGGCCTCGGCGTTGTAGCCGTAACTGCCGAGAACCGGTGTGGTGGAAGGGTTCAGACCGTACGGCAGCGCCACGGTGGAACCGTTGACGGTCTCAGGGCCCTGGCCGCCGGTGGTGCCGGCGCCCAGTCCGCCGGTCACCGCGAACGGACGTGAGAAGCTCGCCGATACGTTCATCTGGCCCGGCCGTGCACTGCCCGGGTCCGGGCTCAGGTCGTCGGGAATTCCGTTGGGGGTGAAGCCGACCGAGGTACCGACCGACTTGATCGTCGGTGCCTTGTCGGGGCCGGCATTGCCGGTCAGTGCCGCGGTCGCCGACACCCCGCCGACCGGCTTCAGCATGCCGTCGTTGGCGTCGGGCTCCACCAGGATCTGCGTCGCGAGCCCACAGGGGTTGCCGCGCAAGGTGTTCACGTTCTCGCCGAAGACGGTGGCCAACGGGTAGCGGACCACGGCGGCCTTGGCGAACACCAGGACCTCGGCGATCACCAGGATGCCGGCGATCAGCGCGATCGGTGATGACGCCAAGAACAGTCGACGACGATCCGCCCGGCTTTCCCCGGGGCCGTCGGTGACGTGCGAAAGTCCCTTGTTCTCAACGTAATCCAGTCGCAGGTGCTGCCATACCGCGATGGCGGCGGTGATCACCGCAAGAATCAGGAAGATCGTCGAGATGGGGCGCCCGGCCAGCACCGGTGCACGGTCGAACCAGGAGACGCCGTACTCGTAGGCGAACGGCCACGCGTTCTTGCCGGCCATCGCGGCGGCCAGAGCGAAGAACAGACCCGAGATGAAGACCGTGAGGTTTCGGGCCGAGCGTGCCGCCGACTGGGCGACGGCGATGGTCGCGATGGCCGCGATCGCGCCGGCCAGGCCGGCGAACACGCCGAACTGGATCGTCCACTTGGTCGGGGTGAAGATGAACAGGATCAACGTCACGCCGACCGCACCGATCAGGCGCCAGGCGGGTGCCGGGTCGACGCCGGAGATCCGGGTACGACGCAACATCACCGCGGCAGCCACGATCATGCCGGCGAACAACAGCAGCAGCGGCACCCGACGGGTCAGCGCGCCGTCCTTGGTGGTGACCGAGATGAAGTAGTAGCGCATGAACTCCTGGTGCCAGCTGATCACCGGCCCGACCTGATAGCGCAGCTTCATCGCCTCGAGCACGGTGGCCAGTGTCTGGTCACGGAAGACCGCGATCAGGACCAGGGTTCCGGCGGCGGCGATCGGCGCGGCCAGCGGCAGCAGCCCGGTTTCACGTCGTCGGTCGAGCAGTACGCGCAGCAGCGGGCGTGCCGCCACCAGCAGGATCGCGATACCGATGACGCCGTGCGGGGCCAGGGCGAGAGTGAATGCGGCGGCGATCGCGCCAAGTGCGGCGGGCAACAGCCGACGGGTGGCGATGGCCTGCTCGGCGGCCCACCAGGTGAGCAACGATCCGAGCACGATGATGCCCTCGCTGCGCAGGCCGCTGCAGAACGGCAGCCAGAACGAGGTGAACACCGCCGCGGCCGCCCAGGTCGCCCAGCCGTTGTTCCGCACCGCCGGACCCAGCCGCGGCAGCAGCACACGGCTGAGGATGAGCCACGACACCAGACCGGCGACGAGCGCCGGGATGTTCATCCACAGGATCGTCGTCGAGACCGACGACCAGTGGGACAGAAAGGCGTAGTACCAGTCGAAGGGTGCTTCTGGGATGCCGTACCAGCGGTAATAGTTGGCGAGATAGCCCGACGCGTCGGCGGTGCGACCCATGTTGAGGATGTAGCCGTCGTCGGGGCTGCCGGCGCCGAGGAACCACCACAGCAGCAGCACCGCGGTCACCGTGATGTCGGTGGAGCGGGGGCGCAGCAGGTTGCGCAGTGTGCCGATCCGCGAACCGATCCGACGGTGATAGCCGAACGCCACGTCGAGTCGGTACAGCGCCACCAGTGCGACGAGGACCGCGATCACGGCCAGCACCATCACGATCAACTTGATGACCGTGGGGCCGCTGACGTACCGGTTGTCGATGACGACGTTGACCCGCATGCCGGCGTTCGCCGCGGCGGTGACCTGCGCGGTGCTCAGGTCGCTGAAGATGCCGTCGACCTGTGGGCGATTGGCGGGTTCCAGCGTGGTCGCCGGACCGAGCCCGACGAACTGCGCACCCGGGCCGGTCGGTGCGGAGAAGATGTGCAGCTCGCTGCATCGGCCCAGGTCGGCGCGTTGCGCGGTGGCGGCGACGGTGTTGCGGAAGGTGACCGTGACGGCCGACGACGTGGCGGTGACGTAGAGCGCCGATCCCTTGCTCTTGGGGGCGTTGGTCGGCATCGTCGCGAAGATCAGTGCGCCGTCGGCCGGTGCCGAGGCAAGGACCGAGCACGGGATGCGCGCGTCCAGCGATTGCGGGGTCTGCGCGATCAGCGGTGCGACGACGCTGGAACTCTCCGCCGACAGCTGCTGACCCTGTGGCCAGGTGAAAGAGGCGTCGACGGCCTTGACCGGCAGGAACGGCGTCAGTGCGCACAGGGCTACGCCGAGCACGCCGGCGACGATGGCAACCAGGCGGAGCGTACGGACCGTACCCGCGGATGCCGAATCGGTGGAACGACCTGCAGGCGTCGCAGGATTCGGGGCTGTCACAGGCACGGTGTCTGATCGTAGGCGACGCGACTGAGAGCCCGGAAACGTGTGGTCTCAACTGCGACTATCCGCTTTCGGCCATCCGCCAACGTGAAGGCGGTGGCGCGGTGGCGGACGGCCGGTTGAGCGAGTTCCGAATCGAGTTCAGTGCCGGGTCGGGGCCGCGACTGGAAGCTCACCCCGCGTTCGCGCGCCCGGCTGTCGACGAAGGCGAGAGTGCTTGACACAGCCTCGGTGCCTGCGGGTCGCGGCGTCGATTATCGACCCCCACCCCCCGTCCAACCCAGGTTGTT
>JAEYMI010000015.1 GCA_023461275.1 Actinomycetes bacterium
CTCCAGGATAACGAAATCGCCTCCGGCTAAATTGCCTTCCGTGGTATAAACGCTGATAGCGTCCACTTCACCGTCACGGGCAGCCTGATAGGTCAGTACATGATCCATGGTAAGGGCATCTTTGAAATTCGGTTCACCGTATACTTCCACCAGACGTTTGTAAGCGCCTTCACTTTCATAAAATTCACCGTTTGCAGCAAAATTAAGTTCGGAGGCATTGGCCCATAAATCGGAAAAGGTTTTGATGCCATATTGATCGGCAACTGCTTTTGTTATGGCAAGACCTTCGGCATCATTTACTGCAGAATGTGCCAGCCAGTCAATATTGAACTTTTCCTTGTAGCCTTTTTTTACTGCATCATAGCATTCCTGAGGATCATAAATAGGAGCTTCGTTTAATACGGTAAGGAGACCGGTACCGGTATATTCCGGGTACATGTCGATTTCGTCGTTTTCAATGGCATCCCGGACTACGGCGTAACCTAATTTTAACTTTCTTTCAATTGGGACCTCGTTATCTTCTAAAGCCAGGGCATAAATCTCTCCGATTAGTATGGATTCGGTAAAATCTTTTGAACTGACTACCAGCGGATTACTGTCTTTCTTTTTGCCGCAGGCGGTTAAACCGGTTAATAACAGGGAAGCTGCCAGAACACATGCCATTATTCTTCTTCTTTTCATAAAAACACTCCTTAATTTAATATTTGCTATATACTGTATTGGAATATAGAGTTTATTCCTACCGTATAGATGCCTGATGAAATTTTGTGAAAGCAGCCGGCTTTTCACTTACTAGGTAATTAAGGGATCCGATATGAAATACCGGCATATCCAGGGTAAGGGGATATGCCAAGGCAGGTTATTCAAAATGGAAAATGCCGCGGTTTCACTTAAGTGATTCCACGGCATTGTGCTTGTTAACATTTTGATTTACGGACATGATACCATAGCAATGTCAACAAAACGTCAAAAATAAAATAAAATTTTTAAAATACTCAGGTTGGCAATTAACAGCTTTTTCTGTATAATGTACGTTATTTTTGACGTTTTTTTGACTGAACAGGGTTACTATTAGAAAAAATCTTTAGGCAGGTGATGTGCATGCTCTTAGAATGTAATATTAATGGAATAGACATAAAAAAAGAAATAAATCCGTTTTTAAGATTAATCGATTTTCTAAGGGATGATATGGGATTAACTGGAGTAAAGGAAGGCTGCGGAGAAGGGGAATGTGGTGCCTGCACCATTATTGCCGACGGTGAAGCGGTAACCTCCTGTACCATGTTTGCCGGTCAGATATATGGCAAAGAAATTATAACAATTGAGGGAATTGATAAAGATGGGGAATTGGATGCACTTCAGAAGTCATTTATACAAAATGGAGCAGTTCAATGCGGTTTTTGTACACCGGGGATGATTTTATCCTGCAGGGCCCTGCTCATGAAAAACCCTCACCCGTCAGAGATTGATATCAAGCGTGCCATTGAGGGCAATCTGTGCAGATGTACCGGCTACCAGAAGATTATTAAGGCAGTAAGAGAAGCGGAGGTAATGGTGTGACGATGGAATATTTCAGACCGAATACGAAAGAAGATTTAGTTGCTCTCTTAAAGGTAAAAAATGAAAATACCTATTTTGCTGCCGGTTGTACGGATCTAATGATTCAATTTCATGAAAAGAAAATTTATAATTATAATCTGATTGATCTAACCCAAATGCGGGAAAGCAGAGATATTTATCTAACAGAGGATGCCGTTGTCATTGGTGCCTTTGTTACGGCAGCACGGCTGGAGGAAAGTCCTGTCATAAAATCTCACGTTCCTGCATTGGCACAGGCAGCCGGAATGCTTGGTTCCACCCAGATACGGAATCTGGCCACAATCGGCGGAAATCTTGGCAATGCCTCTCAAAGTGCGGATCTGATACCTGTTCTGGCTGCCTGTAATGCGGTCATTATTCTTCTTAACTCCAAGGGAAAGCTGATAGAATACACAATCGATGAATTAATCACCGGCAGAGGTATAACCTCCCTGAAACAGGATGAGGTTATTTGGTGCATCCGGATACTGAAAAGCAGCCGGTTATCCGCTTTTTATAAGGTAGGTGCCAGAAAAAGCGTAACCATATCCAAAATTAACGGCTGTCTAAGTGCGGAGATTCTAAATGGACAGATTAAGAATCCCGTAATTTATCTGGGAGCAGTCGGCAGGAAAGCCTTAAGAGCACCTCTTGTTGAGGCGGCGATTGACGGGAAACGGTTAGAGGATTATCCGGATATACCTTTGGGGGAAGTTTCCGGAAAACAGACAGCGTATCCGGCGGAACAGTTAAAATTGGCTGTTGCGGAGCAGATTGAGGCAAATATTCCGGACCGGCCGTCAAAACATTATAAAAAGAAAGCAGCTTTTGGCCTGATGTTAAACCTGATAGAAGAGTTAAAGGTGCAAAACGGGCAGAAGATAACTGCCGGTGAGACTTGATTCGATAGTAGAGGAGGTTTTAGAT
>JAEYMI010000016.1 GCA_023461275.1 Actinomycetes bacterium
ATACCACTCTCCGGCGCATACAAAGCCGCAACCGCTTCTTCGGAAACATGGGGCTCCATAACCTTAAGTTCCTCTTTTTCCAGTATTTTAAGACCGGTTACACCATTTCTAATGCCGTTTTCCAGTAAATATTCAAGGTTACTCCGTTCTTCTTCATGTAAACACAGTACCAGTGCTCCGTTTCTTCGATATGAAAAATCCAGTTCCTTTGCCAGTTCCTCCATCATATGGTTTCCTTCTATATTCAGTTTTGCTTTCAGGCTTCCTGCTTTTGCGTCATAGCCGGCGTGGACAATGGCACTGTTGGCTTTTGAGGTTCCTTCACACACATCACTGCATTTCTCCAACACTTTTACCTTTAACTTATATCTGGATAATTCCCTGGCCGCAGCACATCCGGTTACGCCTGCACCAATGATAATTACATCCTGCATTACGTCATCCTCCTATAGATAGCATAAAAAAGCATAAAAAAAAGCAAGCAAACAACATCCTTTACAGATGCTATATTTGCTTGACTCCAATTCTCATGCAACATATTATTTAGTTAATTTTATCTTACCATATATTAGAATTAATAGCAAACATTTTTTAGCGGCCGGTTATTAAAAGGACTAACCATAATTACAGTGCAAGTTACATAAACCACACCTCGGTATTGGTGGAGGATATGGAAATCGCACCGGCCGATAATGCAGCCATTACATCTTCCTTGTCGGAAATCAGACCTCCGGCTATAACCGGAACACTGGTCATACCGGTTATTTTTCGTATTACTTTTGGTATTACACCGGGGAGGATTTCTATAAAATCCGGTTTAACCGAATCACTTTGCTTTTTGATATTGTCAAAAGCCATGGAATCAATTACAAAAAAGCGGAAAACAGTAAATAGTCCCAACTCTCTGGCATGCTTGATCATTGCCTGCTTGGTTGATATAATTCCGTCTGCCAGGGTATGGTTCTTAATAAAGTCAATGGCGATTTCCTTTGAACTTAAGCCGTTTATCAGATCAATATGTATGATGGCAATCCGTCCGCTTTCTTTTATGGTATTAACAATACCGGCAATACTTAATATATCACCAAAGAGTACAAATACAATCCTGCTTTCCGATTCCAGACACCTGGTAAGCCCGCCGTAGTCTTTTACAGCTGCAATAATGGGGCTTTCCTCCATTAACTCCATAAATTTTCTGTTCATATGCCAGACTTCCTCCCACAAGCAAAAGGGCTGTACCGGCAGCCCTTTTTGCATTTATATTAATTAATGGCTTAAATTAATAACCGTTGCTTTTACCCTGGTCATTGCCTCGATGGAATAACGGATTCCCTGTGTACCAATACCAGATTTTTTAACTCCCAGGAAAGGAAAATGATCCGGTCCCCTCTCCGTTTTATTATTAACCTGTACTGTTCCTACTTCAAGCCGGCTGGCTACATGAAAAGCATCACTGAGGTTTTCTGTAAATACGGAGCTCTGCAATCCATATTCGGACTGATTTGCCAGATCAACCGCTTCATCAACACTTTTTACCCTAAGAATCGGTAAAACCGGTCCAAAAGGTTCTTCCCAGGCAACTCTCATATCCGTAGTAACATAATCAAAAAGGGTAGGATAAATCAGATTGCCTTCTCTCGTACCGCCATATATTAACTTGGCGCCTTTTTCTTTGGCATCTTCAATCAAATCCCAAACATAATCCGCGGCTTTCGTGTTAATTAAGGGTACGACATCTACCTGGTTTTCCAAAGGATTTCCTACTTTTAATTTTTCAATTTCTTCTTTCAGATATGCTATCAGCGTATCTGCTACCTCATTTACTACCAGAATTCTCTTAACCGCGGTGCAGCGCTGTCCGGAATAGGAAAATGCTCCGGCTATGATATTTCTGGCAGCAAAGGCCAGATCCGCATCTTTTAATACGATAGCTGCATCTTTTCCGCCAAGTTCCATAAGGAGCGGAACCATATGTGCTTTATCCGATATAGCGGTACCAACCTCTGTACTCCCGGTGAAATTAATAAAGTTAATATCGGGATGGGTAACTACATAATCACCGATTTCACTTCCCCTTCCGGTAATTATGTTTAGTACACCTTCCGGCAAACCTGCAGCATGGAATATTTTAACCAGTTCAGTGCCGCAAAGGCTTCCGGTAGTAGCCGGCTTAAATATAACCGTATTGCCGGCAATGAGGGCCGGAGCAATTTTGGAAGTCGCAAGATTTATAGGATAGTTAAAAGGAGAAATAGCAAGTACAACCCCAACCGGCTCTCTGGTTACAACAGCAAATTTTTCTTTATTGAAACCGGAAAAAGTATCTCCCTGGATACTTTCGCCATGGATGCTTTTAGCCGTATCTGCTGTAAACCTTATAAAATCTGCCGTTCTGGTTATTTCTGAACCTGCACTTTTTCTGTCTTTTCCTACTTCCCTTATCAAAAGATCCGTAAGGCTGTCAATATGTTCCACTAATAAATTGGCGGCTCTATAGAGTATATC
>JAEYMI010000017.1 GCA_023461275.1 Actinomycetes bacterium
ATATAACGGAAGGTGATATTCTATTCTACGGGAGTAGTATAACTAAGCTGGAACCGGTTGAATACCGCCGAAAAATCGGTTATGTGGTACAGCAGGGCGGTTTGTTTCCCCATATGACAGTTGAAGATAATATAGGGGTTGTTCCGGGAATTTTAAAATGGGACAAACAAAGAATCTCAAATCGTGTGGAGGAACTCCTGAATATGGTTGGTCTGGAACCGTCCGTATACCGGAAAAGGTTTCCAAGGCAGCTCTCCGGAGGACAACAGCAGCGTGTAGGTATCGCCCGTGCCATGGCTGCAGATCCGGCTGTTATGCTGATGGATGAGCCTTTCGGTGCCATTGATGCCATCACAAGGGAAACACTTCAAAGTGAATTGATCCATTTACATAAGACCATGAAAAAAACCATACTTTTTGTTACCCACGACATACATGAAGCCTTTAAGCTTGGTGATAAAGTAATAATCATGCATGAAGGAAAACTCCAGCAGTTTGATGATCCCAACCGTATCATGCTGCATCCGGCCAATGAATTTGTGAGTAAACTGGTGTCTGCGGACAATACCATGGAACGGATCAAAATCGTAACGGTGGATGCTATAATGACGCCGTTGAGTTATGACGGCACCAGGGATTTTACCTATATTCTGGATGAGGATACCTCCATAGAAGAATCTCTGACTATATTTATGAAAGATAAGGATGCGGTAGTCTATGTCAAGGATTCAGCCGGAGATATCACAGGGCAGATCACCTGGGAACAGCTGTCTGTTATTGTAAAATAAATCAGTCTGAATTATTATTGGTAATGTGGAAGCGGCATTATGACGGATTGAGTGGTTTTTGCTGAAAAGAATACTATTTAGGTAATTGAGAAACAGCAATGTTGTA
This sequence comes from Actinomycetes bacterium, assembly GCA_023461275.1. GTDB lineage: Bacteria > Actinomycetota > Actinomycetes > Mycobacteriales > Mycobacteriaceae > Gordonia. Next base: position 895 of record JAEYMI010000017.1, read on the forward strand.
TTTATGCTATACAGATAATACAATTCCAGATTCCCAACTGCTTAAATAAAACATTATATAGAAAGGATGCCACAGATTAAAGCTTTTAATTATTTTAAGTGGCGGTATTCCAGGCCAGCCTGCGAAATACATCGGTATAAAATATGGCGAAATTTATAGAATACGGATCAAAGCACTATCCTAAAATGATTGGATATTTATTGGAACATCTCAGTATGTGTGTAACTGCATTGGCAATCTCATTTTTGATTGCAATACTGGTCAGTCTTCTCTTAATGAAAAATAAAATGGTTTCTAAAATCGTTGTTGCGGTGTTAGGTGCTTTTTACGCGATTCCCAGTATGGCTTTTTTTGCCATTCTGATACCCGTTTTCGGTCTTGGCAAGACGGACGCGGTAGTGGTTTTGATTGTGTACAGCCAGTTCATCCTGGTCCGGAATATCCTGGCCGGTTTTAACGGAGTTGATGGAGTATTACTGGAAGCTGCCAGGGGAATGGGAATGTCACCGGTACAGATATTTTTTAAAGTGCAGCTGCCCTTGGTACTTCCGGTAGTTCTCGGAGGAATAAGAATTGCCATCGTTGTTACGATCAGCAGTGCCACCATTGCCCAGACAGTAAATGCAGGCGGCATCGGAGTTCTGCTCTTTGACGGTCTGCGGACCCTGAATGTGGTTAAAATGATCTGGGGAACCATACTGACTGCTTTGCTGACCCTGAGCTTTAATTATATTCTGGAACGTCTGGAAAGGTATACATTAGCAAAATCCCGGGGAGAGCTTGTAAAGGAATGAGGCAGGAAGGAATTTTCTGTTCCATAAAAAAGGAAAACCCGGAACAGCCACGTACTATCCGGGAATATAAAGGTTTAAAAAAAAGCCAGAAGCTATGGGCAGGTATAAGCCGTATCAATTGTACGAATTCAGGAGGAAGATGAATGGATAATAATATAATACAGGAAGCAATGACAATAAAACTGGATAAGGAGCTGCCGCCCTATCCTAAAATGGAAGAAGGCTACAGACGGGCACCGAAAAGAAATGCCGTTTTATCGGATAAGGATATGGAACTTGCATTAAGAAATGCCCTGCGTTACATACCACAGGAGCATCATGAGCAGCTGGCGGAGGAATTTCTTGGTGAATTAAAGGAACATGGGCGGATATATGGTTACCGGTTCCGCCCTGAAGGCACGATTACCGGGAAACCCATTGAAGAATATAAAGGCAGGTGCATCGAAGGAAAAGCGGTGCAGGTTATGATCGATAATAATCTGGATTTTAACGTAGCCCTATATCCTTATGAACTGGTTACTTACGGAGAGACCGGCCAGGTATGCCAGAACTGGATGCAGTACCGCCTGATTAAGAAATACCTGGAGAATTTAACGCAAGATCAGACACTGGTTATAGAATCCGGACATCCGGCAGGGCTGTTTAAATCCCACTCGCTGGCACCACGTGTAATTATTACCAATGGACTAATGGTGGGTATGTTTGATAATCTGGACAGCTTTAACCGTGCTGCCGCCATTGGAGTTGCCAATTACGGACAGATGACAGCCGGCGGTTTCATGTACATCGGTCCGCAGGGAATTGTTCACGGTACCTTTAATACCCTGTTAAATGCAGGAAGGATTAAGTTAGGTATTCCCTCCCAGGGAAATCTGGCAGGTAAATTATTTGTATCCTCCGGCCTTGGCGGTATGAGCGGTGCACAAGGCAAGGCAGCGGAAATAGCAGGTGCGGTATCCATAATTGCAGAAGTCGATATCTCCCGTATTAAAACCCGCCATGAGCAGGGCTGGGTAAGTAAATAC
>JAEYMI010000018.1 GCA_023461275.1 Actinomycetes bacterium
GACCTCAGCTGGTTCCCGCGAACGTAGTCAAGGTCGCGGGAACCAGCTGAGGTCGCGGGAACGCCGAGCAAGGGGCTCGCTCTCGATTGCTCCCCGCGCCCAGCACCTCAAAGCCCTCGCCCGAGAATATGAACCGCCCACCGGCACGGGGCGCCGGTGGGCGGAGTTGTTCGCGATGAGAAGACTGTCAGGTCAGCTGGTGGCCTTCTTCGCGGGAGCCTTCTTGGCCGGAGCCTTCTTGGCGGCAGCGATCTTCTTCGCAGGCGAGGAATTGGCGGTCCGCGCCTTGCCCTCGACAGTGCCTGCGGCGCCGTCGATTTCCTGGGCAGCGTCGGCTGCCTCTTCCTTGATGGCCTCACCGGCGAGCTCGATCGCGGCACCGGCATCCTCGACGGCTTCGCCGACCTTGGAGCCGGCCTCTTCAACCTTGCCACCGACGAGGGTGGCGAGCTTGGCGGCCCGCTCACCGACGGCGCGGGTCTGGCTCGAAACCACACCGAGGGTGTCTTCGGTCAGGTCGACGGCGTCGTTGTAGGCCTTCTCGACGCGGGTCAGGTTCTCCTGGACGGCAGGCTGCTGACGCAGACGCTCGACGGTCTCCTCGCCGCGCTCGGCGAGGTTGTTGTACCAGTCGGTGGCCAGGTCGAGGTAGCCTTCGGCGATCTTGCGCAGCTCCTCGGGGGTGTACTTGGTGCGCAGTTCCTCGATGGTCGACGGGACCTCGTCGGGCAGCGCGGTCAGGCGGGTGCGGGTCTCGGTGAGGCGGGTCTGCACCGTGTCGCTGGCTTCCTCGGTGCGCTCACGCAGCGAGTCGATGGTCTCGGTGATCTGCTTGAAGGCCAGGTCGCCGACGCCGACGACGGCGTAGAGGGGGTTGGCCAGGGTACGTTCTGCGGTGGTCATGGGCGAACTCCTTCGGTGGTGCACCAAAAGCGTTGCGACACTTCATTTCTCGCACCTAGGCCGATGACTTGGACCGTGGCGGGTGTCGCGAGACGAGGACGCTTTTCGGTGATGAACGTTTGTGTTCCACCTACCAGTATGCCCGCTGTGCTAGCTTTTGCAAGCAATCTGCTAACACAGTGGCTTATCCCACATTGACAAGTCGTTCGCAGTTGCCGAGGTCAGCGGGTCGAGCCGGCCACCTGAACGGTGTCGACACGGTCAGAACCGTACTGATAAAAACCTCTCCCGCCCTTGGCACCGAGTCGCCCCTCGTCGACCATGGCGGCCAACAGCGGCGGCGGGGCATAGAGCGGCTCGCCGAATTCGTCGTGCATCCGTTCGGCGATGGCCATGACGGTGTCGAGGCCGATGAGGTCGGCCAGCTTCAACGGCCCCATCGGGTGGGCACACCCGAGCACCATCCCCTTGTCGATGTCGGCGGCGGTCGCGAATCCGCTCTCCACCATGCGAATTGCCGACAACAGGTAGGGAATCAGCAGCGCGTTGACGATGAATCCGGATCGGTCGGCTGAGCGGATGACCTGCTTGCCGAGTATGTCGTTGGCGAATGCTTCTGCACGACAAGCGGTCTCGTCGGAGGTCAGCGATGCGGTCACCACTTCGACGAGTGGCAGCGCCGGGACGGGGTGGAAAAAGTGCAGGCCGATCACGCGGCTCGGGTCGGTGGTGGCCGCGCCGAGCGTCGCGATCGGTATCGACGAGGTGTTGGATGCGATGACCGCGTCCGGGTCGGTGACCACTTTGTCGAGTTCGGCGAACAGTGATGTCTTGATCGCGTCGTCTTCGACGACGGCTTCGCAGATCAGCTGCCGGTCGGCGAGGTCGGCGAGTTCGGAGGTGAAGCGCAGGTGCAGCGTGGCCCGTTCACGTTCCCGCTCGGTCAGTTTGCCGCTGGAAACGCCACGATCGAGGGAGTCCAGGATGCGCGTGCGCCCCGACGCGACGAGGTCTCGCGTGGGTTCGTACACCACGACGTCGACGCCGGCCCGTGCGCAGATCTCCGCGATGCCGGCACCCATCTGCCCGGCGCCGACCACTCCGACGCGGACAATCCCGTCGCTGGCCATCGCACACTCCTCACATCAGCCAAAACCAAAACCAAAACCACAAAGCATGTTCCGCACCAACAGATCACAACAACAATGCGCAACAACTATGCGCAACACCTGATCTCGCAAGAACATGGGTAACTCACCGGGTACGAACAGAGCCCTCAAGATGCCAACAGGCGGCCCGCAACGAAAGTCACGGACCGCCTGTCTGGTTCGCCTAAATCCCGGAGAGGCGGCTCAGTGGAACTGGCCTTCTTCGGTGGAGCCCTTCAGGGCAGCCGTCGAGGTGTTCGGGTCGACGGTGGTGGCGATGCGGTCGAAGTAGCCGGCGCCGACCTCACGCTGGTGCTTGGTGGCGGTGTAGCCGCGCTCCTCGGCAGCGAACTCGCGCTCCTGCAGCTCGACGTAGGCGGTCATCTGCTCGCGTGCGTAGCCGTAGGCCAGGTCGAACATCGAGTAGTTGAGCGCGTGGAAGCCGGCCAGGGTGATGAACTGGAACTTGAATCCCATTGCGCCGAGCTCGTTCTGGAACTTCGCGATGGTCGCGTCGTCCAGGTGCTGCTTCCAGTTGAACGAAGGCGAGCAGTTGTAGGCCAGGAGCTGGTCCGGGAACTCGCTCTTGACGGCCTCGGCGAACTGACGGGCCAGCTCGAGGTCGGGCTTGCCGGTCTCCATCCAGATGAGGTCGGCGTAGGGAGCGTAGGCCTTGGCACGCGCGATGCAGGGCTCGATGCCCTTCTGCACGTTGTAGAAGCCTTCGCTGGTGCGCTCACCGGTGACGAACGGCTTGTCGCGATCGTCGACGTCGGAGGTGATGAGGGTGGCGGCCTCGGCGTCGGTACGGGCGACGACGACGGTCGGGGTGTTGGCGACGTCGGCGGCCAGGCGAGCCGAGGTCAGGGTGCGGATGTGCTGCTGGGTGGGGATGAGCACCTTGCCACCGAGGTGGCCGCACTTCTTCTCCGAGGCGAGCTGGTCTTCCCAGTGGGTGCCTGCGGCGCCGGCCTTGATCATGGCCTTCTGCAGCTCGTAGACGTTGAGGGCGCCACCGAAGCCGGCTTCGCCGTCGGCGACGATCGGGACGACCCAGTTGTCGACCGAGTTGTCACCCTCGACGCGGGCGATCTCGTCGGCGCGGAGCAGGGCGTTGTTGATGCGCTGGACGACAGACGGCACCGAGTTGGCCGGGTACAGCGACTGGTCGGGGTAGGTGTGTCCGGAGAGGTTCGCGTCACCGGCGACCTGCCAGCCGGAGAGGTAGATGGCCTTGAGGCCGGCGCGCACCTGCTGCACGGCCTGGTTACCGGTCAGTGCACCGAGAGCGTTGATGTAGTTGTCGCTGTTGACGCCCTCCCAGAGGATCTCGGCGCCACGACGAGCAAGGGTGTGCTCCTCGACGACATTGCCCTGCAGCTCTGCGACCTGCTCGGCGGTGTACTCGCGCTTGATGCCCTTCCAGCGGGGGTTGGTGTCCCAGTCCTGCTGGATCTCCGCGGCAGTGCGGGGCTTTCCGACGTTGCTCATTGACTACTTCGCTTTCGTTGTCCTACTCGACCCGGGTGAGCCGGTGTCGCGGTCTGAGACAGTGCCGACGTTGCAAAGATTCTTGCGCTCCTCGGCGGTGCCTGAAACCAGAGTGCCATAGGGCAAACGTGCAGTTCAAATAATGTTCTGATGCAAAATTGGGCCAGCTTTTAGCTACGTTTTGCAAAGTTTGCGAAGATACCCCTGTGAAGGTTCGGTGCAGGACCATAAAAAAGTACGCGCGTACTGCAAGGATATGTGACCGACGGGTAACCGGTCGGCCGAGCCAAGCCGCTCCGACGAATGCGCGACACCCGTTCACATGTGAGCAGTTTCACAAATTCGGATGGTCGTCGGGCTACCTCGTGGCCGCTTGCAGGGCACTGCCGAAGAGTTCGACGAACGTCGCGTCGTCCATCGGGGCCACCGCGGGAGTCGGTGGATTCGACGCCGAGGTGGCCGCCCCGGACACCGTCAACTGCATGGTGAACGTGCCGCCTGCAGGCACGTCGACGATGGCGTATCCGGCATATCCGATCCGATTGCTGACCGCACCGTCGGTCAGCGTGGTCTGGCCCGACGACCGGGTGAGCACCATCTGCTGTACCGCGCGGTCCGTCGGTTCCGGGTCCGGCAGCGTCGTGTACTCGGTATCCACGCGCGTGCCGGCCATCGCACCGGCACCCATGACGGTCTGGGTACGCGCACACCGCCCGGTGGTGGTGGCGACATCGGCGGTGATGTCCCGACCGACGGTGGTGACGAGTTCGACGAGTGTGCCCGACGAGCTGCGCGCGGCCGAGACCGCGGAGTTCGCCGGGGTGAGTCGGCCGTTGAGCTGCGCGTCGGCGGTCGGCCGGCAAAACGGCGGCGCGATGGTCGCCCGCGCGAACTCGTCGATGTTGGGCTTATTGCCCGCAACGAGATCCGGGATCGACAGTTCGGTGGGCGCCCAGCCGTCGGGCAGGTCGGTGGCGGGCAGGATGAGGTCGGCGGGGGCTCGTGCGGCAACCTGCGGTGGCGTCGAGCCGCATGCGACGGCCAGCAGACCGACCGTCGTGGCCAGTGCGGCGAGCACCACCCACCTGCCGCGTCGGGCCGGTGCTGCGCCACGTTGCGCCACCGGAGAGATCACGCCGCCACCGTACCCTGGCGAGAACGGCCGTCGGAGTCCGTTCACAGACCACATCCACGCACCTGAAGGAGGTGGGCGATGAACAAGACGTACGTCGGATCGCGGCTGCGCCAACTGCGCTCCGAACGCGGCCTCTCGCAGGTCGCCCTGGCCCAGACGCTGGAGATCTCGGCGTCGTACCTCAACCAGATCGAGCACGACTCGCGTCCGCTGACCGTCCCGGTGCTCTCCAAGATCACCGAGGTATTCGGAGTCGACGCCGGGTTCTTCGACTCCCAGGACAACGTCCGGCTCGTCGCGGAGTTGCGTGAGGTCCTGCTCGACGACGACGTCGAAGCGCCGACCGCCGCCCTCGATGCCACAGAGATCAGTTCGCTGGTGGCCGGTCACCCGTCGGTGGCCCAGGCGATGGTGAATCTGCATCGCCGCTACCGGATTGCCACCGATCAGCTCGCCGCCGCCACCGACGAACGCGGCGATCGCAGCATGCGCGGCTCGATCACCGCCCCGCATGAGGAGGTGCGTGACTATTTCTATCAGCGCCGTAACTACATTCACGCCCTCGATATCGCCGCCGAGGAGATGACCGCGCGGATGCGTATGCATTCGGCCGACATTCGACGCGAGATCATCAACCGCCTCGACACCGTGCACGGGGTCAGCATCGTCCGTCGAGTCGACATGGGCGACTACGTGTTACATCATTTCGACCCTGCCGCCCGACGGCTCGAGTACTCCGCGGCGCTATCGGCCGGGCAGCGGACGCTGAAGCTGGCGGCCGAACTGGGCTATCTGGAGCACGGCGAGTTGTTCGACGAACTGGTCGAGGAGGGCAACTTCACCAGCGACCAGGCCCGCAAGCTCGCACTCCTCGGGCTGGCCAACTACTTCGCCGCGGCCGTCGTGCTGCCCTACAGCCAATTCCACGGCGCCGCAGAGGATTTCCGCTACGACATCGAGCGGCTGTCGGCGTTCTACTCGGTGTCGTATGAGACCATCTGCCACCGGCTGTCCACCCTGCAGCGCCCCAATCTGCGCGGCATCCCGTGGTCGTTCGTTCGCGTCGACCGCGCGGGCAACATGTCGAAGCGCCAGTCCGCCACCGGCTTCCACTTCTCGTCGAGCGGCGGTACCTGTCCGCTGTGGAACGTCTACGAGACGTTCGCCTCCCCCGGCAAGATCCTCACCCAGATCGCCGAAATGCCCGACGGCCGCGAGTATTTCTGGGTCGCCCGCACGGTGGAGCGTCGAGCCGCCCGATATGGACAGCCGGGCAAGACCTTCGCCATCGGACTGGGATGCGAACTGCGACATGCCGCTCGGGTCATCTACTCCGACGGATTGGAGATCGGGCCGCAGGCCAGGGTCACTCCGATCGGAGCCGGTTGCCGGGTCTGCGATCGCCATAACTGCGCGCAGCGAGCCTTCCCGCCGTTGGGCGCGACGCTGCGCATCGACGAACACCGCAGTCTGGTGTCGCCGTACATGACCGAACAGCTGTGAGCTAGGTCACAACTTTATTACAGCATAGCGTCTGGGTCGCATGTCCCATACACACGTTCGTGCCACTCCTTTACGATACTGAACAGTATGCAGGTCAACGAGGATCTGCATGCCCCCAAAGGGAGTGCGCCATGGTGCGAACACTGTCAAGGATTGCGGCCGGGGGACTTTCGAGAAAGACCGGCCATCGGGGGGACAATCGAAAACTGGGCTGCGGAATCGGCCTGATGACCGCCGCGCTGACGTGCGTGATCGTATTGATCACTGCGCCAACGGCTTCCGCAGATCCACCGAACATGATGCCCATTCCGGGACAAATTCCCAAGGACATCAATCGGGCGGTACCACTGCCGCCGATACCCAAGCTCACGGCCATTCCGGCACGATCGCGCACACCTGAGCTGAACTTCGCCATGCAGGAACTCCGCGAGGCCACCATGCCCTCGCCCACCGGCGATCCGCTATTCGACCGCTGGCCAACAGATCTCGCGGCGCTGCAACCCGGGACTATCATCGCCCAACGCAACGTCACGGCCACCGCGGCACCGATCGTCACGGCACCGATCATCTCGGCACGCCTGCTGAAGTTCCGCAGCACCGACGCGACGGGTCAGCCGTCGTGGGGAACCGCGACCATCCTGGTGCCCAACCAACCACATCGCGGACCCCGTCCGATCCTGGTGAACAACCTGCCCACCGATTCGTTGGGCTCCAAGTGCACCGCGGGATACACAATGGCGCATGGCTTTTCGTTGATCACCAGCGGGAAGACCGATCTGTTCCCACCGACGACACAACTCGCACTGGCACGCGGCTACTCGGTTCTCGTGCCCGATCACGAGGGTCCACGAATGGCCTACGGCGAGCCGACCGTCGCCGCGCACGTCATCCTCGACGCCATCCGCGCGATCACCAACCTCGACCCACAGGCGTTCGGACAGAGCCGAATTGCGATGACCGGCTACTCCGGCGGCGCCATCGCAACCAACGGCGCGACCAAGCTCGTCGGATCGTACGCACCGGAGTTGGCCTCCCGGATCGTCGGCGCGGCGATGGGCGGCGTACCGGCCGATTTCCGAATGCTGGTGGGCAGCATGAACGCCAACCTGGGCACCGGGCTCTTCCACGCCGCGACATTCGGTATCTCGCGTGAACGTCCCGAGATCATCCCGATGGCCAACAATCTGGCCCGATGGCTGGCGACATCACCGCTGAAGGACATCTGCTCGACGCCGTCGTCGGTGGGCGGTGTGTCGATGTTCCCGATGCAGCTGTTGTCGTCGGACCCCGATCCGTTCCACTCCCCGGTAGCCGAGAACATCTATCGGATCACCAAGATGGCCGACGTGAAATCGGTTGTGCCGCTGTATATCTACCAGGGAACCTACGAGTGGTGGATCCCCGCCGCCGGTGCCCGCAACCTGTTCGGTGAGCAGTGCCGGATGGGTACCAACGCCACCTACCAGGACATCCCGGGAGAACACCTCACCACCGCGGTGTTCGGATTTCCCGGTGCGCTGCAGTGGCTCGACCAACGGCTGCAAGGAGTCCCGCCACGCAACGGATGCCCACGTTAGCCGTCGACGGCGCCCAACCTCACGTCGAGAGCGCCCGGCCCGTCGTCGACGGCGCCCAACCTCACGTCGAGAGCGCCCTCCAACGCGTTGACGGCGCCCACCTGACGCTGATCGAGTAGCGACGAGCGAGCGCAGCGAGCCCGACGCGTATCGAGATCACAACCGCACCAACATCATTCGACGCACCGTGGCCTCGATACGGACCTCCGCTAGCGCTCCGGCCTTACTCGACCAGCGTTAGGGGCGCTGTCGATGGACGGGAGGGCGCGCTCAACGGGAGCAAGGGCGCCGTCGATGGTCACGAGGGCGCGTTCAACGCGAGCGAGGGCGCCGTCGATGGACGGGAGGGCGCCGTCGACCCTGCGGTCAGTAGACGAGAACGCGGACGTTCTCGGCGACGCAGGCGGGCTTGTCGACGCCATCGATCTCCACCGTGTTGCGGACCACCACGTTCACACCGACGGGAGTCTCCTCGACCGAGGTGATGACCGCGTTGGCGCGGATGCGGGAACCGACCGGAACCGGATTCGGGAATCGCACCTTGTTCAACCCATAGTTGATGACGAGCTTGGGGCCCTCGACGGTGAAGATGCCACCGGCCAGGAGCGGCAGTAGCGACAGCGTCAGGTATCCGTGCGCGATCGGCGCACCGAACGGACCCTCTTTGGCCCGCTCGACGTCGACGTGAATCCACTGGTGATCACCGGTCGCGTCGGCGAACTGATTGACCCGATCCTGGGTGATCTCCAGCCAGTCGCCGGACCCGAGGTCGTCGCCGATCGCGTCTCGCAATTCATCAACACTGGTAAATGTGCGCTGCGTCTCACTACTCATAACATCGGTAGTTTACCGTCGTCGTATGAGTACTCCACGGGTACCACCCGGCGGCTTCCGCGAGCTCGGCCCCGTCAACTGGGTCTTTGCACGCGGCGCCGCACGCGCGATCGGCGTGTCCGACGCCCACATCTTCTCCACACTCGGCCGAGCCAAAGGTCTGTTCAAAGGCTGGCTCTACTTCGGCGCACGCCTCATGCCCTTCGGACAGCTGTCCCGCAAGGACAGCGAGATGATCATCATCCGCACCGCACACCTGCGCGAGTGTGACTACGAACTCGACCACCACAAGAGGCTCGGCGCGCGCGCCGGGATCAGCCGTGAGGAGCTCGCCCGCATTCTCGAGGGGCCCGACGCCGGCTGGGGTGACCGGGAACGTGCACTGCTGCGGGCCACCGATGAACTGGTGACCACCAAGGACATCACCGATCTCAATTGGGCCGCCCTCGAACGCCACCTGAAGCCGTCGGAGCTGATCGGTTTCACCCTGCTCGTCGGCCAGTACGACATGCTGGCCACCACGATTCACACGTTGCGCATCCAGCGCGACGAGCGCGTGTGAAGGCCAACCCGTGACCTCGCTGGCGCAGCGTGCGATGAACAACCCGCTGCTCAGCGACGTCTACGAGCGGCTATGGCGGCCGATGTTCACCCGGCTGTTCAGCTTCGGCGGGTCGTCGACGGAGGTCACCGACCGCGCCCTGGTGGCCTACCTGTCGCGACCCGGCGACCGCACCATCCTCGACGTCGCTTGCGGCCCAGGCAATTACACTCGCAGGCTGTCGACCGAACTGACCGGCGACGGCCGCTGCATCGGCATCGACTTCTCTCCGACGATGCTGGCCAAAGCCGTGGCGACCAACAGCGGTGAGCGGGTGAGCTACATCCGCGGCGACGCACATTCAGTTCCGTTCGGCGACAACACCTTCGACTCGGTGATCTGTCTGGCCGCACTGTATCTGATCCCGGATCCGCTGCCGGTACTCGACGAACTCGTCCGGGTCACGAAACCCGGCGGCGAGGTCGTGGTGTTCACCTCCGTGGCCACCGACCTCTCGTCACTGCCCGGCGTGCAAGCGGTCGCCTCGCTCACCGGGTACCGGATCTTCGGGCGCACCGAGATCATCGACCGCCTCAAAGCGGCCGGCGCTGTCGACGTCGAGCAGACCATCACCGGCCAGGGTCAGTTCGTCCTCGCCCGACTACCTGCCTGAGACCCCCGCCGCTAGACCGCCGCGCCTGAGACCCCGACGCCGGATACTCCAACACCTGAAGCCGCCACGCGCTGCTCGGCCCGACGTACCAGCGGCGCAACGCCTTCGGCGAACCAATACGCCTCTTCGATATGCGGCTGTCCGGACAGGATGAAGTGGTCGACGCCGATGGCCCGGTACTGGGCGATCAGGTCGGCGACCTCGGCGTGGCTGCCGACGAATGCCGTGCCGGCACCCTGACGGACCAGACCGTAGCCCGCCCACAGTCCCGGATAGACCTCGAGGCCGGCGATGTCGGTATTGAGCTCCAGTTGTCGACGCTGCCCTTCGGATTCCGACTGCGACAACCGTTCCCGGGCCAGTGCGATCAGATTGGGGTCCATCCCGTCGATGAGTCGCCGCGCCTGCGCCCACGCCTGCTCGTGCGTATCCCGCGCGATCACATGCGCACGAATCCCGAAGGACAGAGTGCGGCCATGCCGGGCAGCGCGGGCCCGGACGTCGTCGATCAGTGCCGCAACCTTGTCCGGCGGCTCGGTCCAGGTGAGGTAGGTGTCGACGTGTGCGGCCGCGACGTCACGCGCGGGTTCGCTTGCGCCGCCGAAGAACACCGACGGCGTCGGCTGGGGCGCACGGGCCACCGATGCCCCGGTGACGTCGAAGTACTCGCCGGCGAAGTCGTACGGCGTCCCCGACCACGCGCCACGAACGACCTGTAGGAACTCCGCGGTACGCGCGTAGCGCTGCTCCTTGGTCAGGCGATCCCCGAAGCGTTCCTGCTCCTCCCGGTCACCGCCGGTCACGATGTTGAGAGCGATTCTGCCCCCAGATAATTCGCTGAAAGTGGCGGCCTGCTGCGCAGCCAGGGTGGGCGTGATGAGTCCGGGGCGGAAGGCGACCAGGAACTTGAGTCGACGTGTCTCCCGGATCAGCGCGGCAGTGGTCACCCACGAGTCGAGACACCATGTGCCGGTGGGCGTCAGCACCGATTCGAAGCCCAGGTTCTCGGCCGTCCGCGCCACCAGCGCCAGGTAGTCCAGATCGGGCGCGCGGTACACCGAAGCGATCCCGTTGTCGGAGGTGCCGAAGGCCCCGACCACGTCCCGGCCGTCGCCGGTGGTGGGTAGAAACCAGTGAAAAGTGGCGCTCACGAGACGAACTCGTCGGCGTCACGATCAGACTGTGCGTTATCGCCGCCGGAAGCACCACCACTCGAATCGCCAACACCCGACTTGCCGACACCCGAACTGCCAACACCAAGGTGCCCGAGCACCCGTTCGCGTAACTCCACCAACCGCAGATCGTCGCGGTACCGAGGCCGTTCGATATCGACGGGCACCTCGTGTGCGATCGCGCCGTCCTCGAGCACCAGCACTCGGTCGGCCAGCACTACTGCTTCTTCGACGTCGTGGGTCACCAAGAGTGCGGCGAATCCGTGCCGCTCCCAGAGCCGCGTCAGCAAGGCGTGCGCTTCGAGGCGGGTCAAGGCGTCGAGCGCCCCGAACGGTTCGTCGAGGAGCAGGACGTCCGGGTTGCGGACGAGGGCGCGCGCCAGCGAAGCACGTTGCGCCTCACCACCGGACAGCGTCCGGGGCCACGCGTCGACGCGATGGCTCAAGCCCACCTCTCCGAGCGCCTGTGCGGCACGCTCGGCGGCGTTGCCGCCGGACAGGTTGAGCGACACGTTCTTTCGAACCGAACGCCACGGCAGCAGCCGCGGTTCCTGAAACGCCACCGCCCGCGACCCCTCGACGACGAGTCGACCGCCGTGGCCACCGTCGAGCCCGGCAATGATCCGCAGCAGCGTCGACTTGCCCGACCCGGATCGTCCGACGAGCGCGACGATCTCACCCGATCGCAGTGTCAGGTCGATGCCGTGCAGAATCTCGATGTCGTTGAAGGATCGGGTGACCGATTCCGCCTGCACCACAATGCTATTGGACGTCTTGCTATTGGACGTCTTGCTATTGGCCGACTTACCGTTTGCCGTCACACTGTTGGCGCTCATCGGTTCACCCGCCAGCGCAGCAGCCATGCTTCGAGTCCGCGCACGATCGAGTCACTGAGCAATCCGAGACATGCGTAGATCACCAGTCCCATCACGATGATGTCGTTGCGGAAGTAGGTGCGTGCGTTCATCACCAGGTAGCCGAGTCCGGCGTCGGCGTTGATCTGTTCGGCAACGATCAGCGACAGCCACGCAACACCCAGGGACAGCCGAAATCCGGTGAGCGCACTGGGCATCGCACCCGGCAGGATCACCGTGCGCGCCAGCCCGAGCCGGCCGAGTCCCAATGAGCGACCCGCCTCGATCAGCTTCTTCTCCACGCCGTGGATTCCCGACACCAGGTTGAGGTAGAGCGGAAAGAGCACACCGAGGGCGACCATGTACACCTTGGGTTCCTCGCCGATTCCGAACCAGACGACGAACAACGGGATGAGTCCGAGGAATGGGACGGTGCGCAGCATCTGCAGCGGCGGGTCGATCGCGACGTCGGCGACCCGGAAGAACCCGACCAGCAGGCCCAACGTGACCGCCAAGGTAACGCCCAAGGTCAGTCCGATGGCGACGCGCTGCAACGAAACCAGCAGCGCCTCTTGCAGTTCGCCGGTTGCCAGTAGTTCCTTGGCGGCGGCGAAGACCTGGGTGGGTGGCGCGAGTTTGCTCTCCGGGATGACGCCCCGGCTGGAGAGCACCTGCCAGGCCGCCAGCAGCGCCAACGGCGACAGCAGACGCAACCACGGACCGTTGGCCGCGCGGGTCAGACCTCGGCGCACCCGCTCCGATCGACCCGGCGTATGCCGGTCACCGGCCGACGACGCCACGCTCACGGTCGATGATGAAGCCGACGACGAAGCGGCCGTGGGCTTTTCACGCGTTGCAGACTGTACCGATGATCCCGCCAGGATGTCGGTCATCAGCTTGTGCCCGTTCCGCTCACGGCCGAGTTGAACTGTGCGTCAAAGTAGTCGGCGGCCTTGGGATCGTTGGGGATCACCTTGCCGTTGGCGAAGAGGTCGATCAGTCGCTGATGCTTGGCGATCTGCTCGTCTCCGATCGGAACCAGCGGACCCGAGCCGGTGGCGAACGTCGCGCGCGCAACCGGTTCGGAGAGTTTGGTGAGCTTGCTGTAGGTGGGAATCCACTGGTCTTCGTGGGTGACCGCCCACTCCTGCGCCCGGCCCAGTCGGGCGACGAAGTCCGCGATCGCCTTCTGCTTCACCGGATCTCCCAGCGACTGCGAGGAGGCCAGGTAGTAGGCCTGCTGGGTGGTCAGACCCGCGCCGTCGGTGACGACCCTGGCACCGTGCTGCGAAATGGCCACCTCGGCGAACGGGTTCCACACCGCCCACGCGTCGACTTGGGAGTTGGTGAACGCCGACAGGCCCTCGGTCGGGGTGAGGAGCGTCTGCTGAATGTCGGCCGGCTTGAGTCCGGCGTGATCGAGCAGCGCGAGCACCAGACCGTTGGAGCTCGATCCCTTGGTGAAGGCGATCTTCTTGCCCTTGAGGTCGGCGATCGACTTGACCGGGGAATCGGCCTTGACCAACAGGAAGTCGGTTGGCTTGCGACGCGCTTGCACGGCGACGATCTTCAGCGGGGCGCCGCTGGATTGGGCGAAAACCGGTGGCACATCACCGGTTCCACCGATGTCCACCTTGCCGGCCGCGGCCGCCTCGAGCAGCGGAGGTCCGGACTCGAAGGCCGCCCACTGGACGTCGTAGGGCAGGTCCTTGAGCTGACCGGCGGCCTGCAGCAGCGATTCGGTCTGCTTCACCTGGTCGCCGATGGTGAGTGTGATGCGTTGGGCGGCAGCCGAACTGCTCGACGCAGCGGGTTCACTCGACGAGCAGGCGCTCACCGACAGCGCCAACGTCGCCACCGCGGCGGCAGCAACCACACCCCACCGCTTCGTCAAACCCAACCCTGAACGCTTGCGCCCCACTGTGTGCTCCCTCTCGCCGGACGGCCCCCTCGGGCATACCTGTTCCTGAAATTGTCGGGTGCGATGCGGCACACCCATCACGGCGCGACGTCGACAGTCCGATTCGGTGCACTATCCGTGCAGGTGACGCGGGTAGGCCAGGGTTACGATCGGCGCGAACGAAAAATCCCACAGCGACCGCGCCGGCCGGCCGTCGACATCAGATGTTCCCGACTTCAGATGTCCCGGTAGTCCCGCACCGACATCCGGTGTCCGCGACGCTCTTTGTAGACGCCATGCCGTTCGGCCATCCGGATGATCCGATAGCGATGTCCCCGATAGGGTTCGAGCAATTCGAGCATGCCCGCGTCGTCGACCGGCTCTCCGATCAACGTCTGCCCCACCAACGATGGGATGTGATAGTCGCCGACCGGGACGGCGTCGGCGTCACCGACCGCGCGGGCACGCGCCTCGGCCTCGGTCCACGGCCCGACGCCACGCAGCACGGTCAGCTTGTCCGTGTGGCGTTCGACGTCCATCGACGTCGCCCCGCGAATGGTGCGCATCCGGACCGGTTCGACTCCGGCACGATGCCACTCCCAGCTCGGGATCCGGGCCCAGACATCTTGCGGCGGAGGAACTCTCATGGTGTCGGGTACCGGTCCGGGCGCGGGTTCGCCGAATCGTCGGAGAAGAATGCGCCAGGCCCGAAATGCCTCGCGCCCCACCACTTTCTGCTCCAGGATCGCCGGGGCGAGCGCTTCCCACACGCGACCCGACCGCCCGATCCGCAGGCCATGCGCATTCTTGACCAGTCGCGCGACGACGTCGTCGCCGACCGGCATGCCCTCCGGATCGTCGCTCGCGCCGAGCATGTCGGGCATCTGCTCGAGTAGCCACGCCGCACCCGGTCCCCACGCTCGGCCGAGCACTGCCGATCCGTCACCGCCGATGGCCAGCGTCCCCGGACCGTCGGGCGTGTGCACGGCGCGCCACACCGACCCGTCGGGCGCGTAGCGGAAGGCCGGGTCGCCGCTGCCGCGTCGATGAATCCCGATGGTGGCCCGCACGTCGAGTGGCCACGGCGGTGACCAGGCGCGGGACAGCTCAGCAGACACCCGTCCACAGTAGGTGGCCCGCGTCGTCGACGAACCGCTCGGCGACAACCGGAGATTCCAGCGAAATTCAGCACCGTGAAGCGTCGACGCGCGATAGTTGTGAGGACGGGGACGACGTCACACCCCTCCCGTGACGTGACCCGATCCCGTGAAAGGGACCCGCACCATGTGCACTCGCGTAATCTGGCCCGACGCCAATGGGGCAGTCATCGTCGGCAGGAACATGGATTTCCGCCGTGACCTGCTCACCAACCTATGGAAACTGCCGCGCGGCGTTCAACGCGACGACGGCGTCACCGGCGAGCTCACCTGGACTTCCAAGTACGGAAGTGTGATCGCGGCCGCCTTCGACATCATCTCCGCCGACGGCATGAACGAGGCGGGTCTGGGCGGCCATGTCCTGTGGCTGACCGAGTCGGTCTACCCGACGATGGATTCGATCGACCCATCGCGACCGGTGCTGGGCCAATCGATGTGGCTGCAGTACTTTCTCGACAACTTCGCCACCGTCACCGAGGCTGTGGCGTGGATCACCGAGTCCCAGGTGCAGGTGGTCCAGATGCCCGATCCCACCGGTGGCGATCCGCCGACCATCCACCTCGCACTCAACGACCCGACCGGCGACTCGGCGATCATCGAGTACATCGACGGCCAAGCGAAGGTTTATCACAGCCCCGAGTACCGCGTGATGACCAATTCGCCGCCCTACGATCAGCAGATCGAGCTGCTCAAGCGCTGGGAGGGCCTCGGTGGCAACGAGGCACTGCCCGGCGATTGCCTCGCCGAACATCGCTTCGCGCGGGCCGCGTACTACTCGAGCCGCCTTCCGCAGCCCGAGACGCAGCTCCAGGCCATTGCGTCGATGTTCAGCGTGATCCGCAACGCTGCGCAGCCCTTCCGCGTCGGCGATGATCCGGAGCACCCGGACGCGTCGGAGACCATCTGGCAAGTTGTCCTCGACCTCACCAACAAGCGCTATGTCTACGACTCGACGACCCGACCCAACGTCGTGTGGGTGGATCTCGACGACCTCGACTTCAGCGAGGGATCACCGCAGCTCAAGCTCGACCTGGTCGGCAGGCATGCCGTCGAAGGCGGGATCGCCGGCAACGTGTCCGGGGATTTCGAGGATGCCGGGCCGATGACCTTCCTGTCGCTGAAGCTGCTCGATCAGCTCGAAGCCGCACAGGAGAAGGCCAAAGCAGGCGCGACGCACTGACGTGCCGGGCTGCCCTGGGGACGCCCCGGGCAGCCTTCGCCACGATCGGTCAGGACAGACGCCCTACTATCGTTGAGAGCAGTCCACCGATTGCGCGCTCGCACAGAACACTCGCGAGCGCGCAATCGGTATTCGGGGAGGCTCCGCGTTGAGTCAGGAGGGGTAGTCAGTATGTCGCACGCCGGGGGATCGAAGCCGCCACCATGGTTTGGCGCGGAATCCGACGACGACGCGGACACGTCTACGACGACGTCGGAGCCCGCACTGGTGGAACAACGACCGGCCGGGGCTGTTCGTCCCGGGTCAGCGGAGGCCGAACCTGCGCCGGCCGCGTCTTCTGATGAGGGCACTCCGAATGGTCGATCAGGTGGTGGGGCCGTCCCGGGTGGTACGCCGCCGTCGACCGACCCGTTCCCGTCAGGTCCGGCCGTGACGGTTTCCGGGCCCGACGCCAATGGCACGCCGACCTGGCCGGGCATGAATTATGCCCCCCAGCAGTACTTTCCGAATCAGTATCCGCAGGGCCCGGCGACTCCGCCACCGCTGCCACCGTGGCACAGCGCCGCCGATGCCGACGGACCCGCACAAGCAGACCGACCGACACCGCAACGGCCCCAAGGTGACCCGCGTTTCGGTGGACCCGTGCCGCCGCCCGAGTATCCGCAAGGCGGTGCACCGCAACAGTTTGTGCCGTATCAACCGGCAACGCGTGCGCCCGGGCATTTCCGCGCACCACTCGACGAGGTGCCGCCTCAGAACTTTCCACCCCAGCACACGCCGCCGCAGTACGCGCCACCGCAGGGGCCTGCACCGCAGCACTTTCCGCCGCAGGGGCCTCCGCCGCAGGGCTTTCCGCCGCCGGGGCCGCCACCGCAACACTTTGCGCCCCAGAACTTTCCGCCCCAGAACCTTCCGCCACAGAACCTTCCGCAGGCGTTCGGTCCACAAGGGCCCGGTGCGGCGCCGTACGCTCCGAATGCTCCGTACTCTCCGAACTCGCCGCAGCAGGCGCCCCCACCCATCGCGCACCCGGATCGACCGGTGCGCACCCAAACCGCGATACCTACCAAAGGTGGCTGGCGCCAGGCCTTGCGTGCAGTGTCGGGCGGGTTGATCAACCTGGGCGAGAGCAAGTCCGAACAGCAGGTCCACGAGATGATGGCCCGCATCCGTCAGCCGATCCGCGGTGACTTCCGGGTCGCGGTGCTGTCTCTCAAGGGTGGCGTCGGCAAGACCACCATGAGCGTCGGGCTCGGATCGGTGTTCGCGTCGCTGCGTGGTGATCGCGTCATCGCCGTCGACGCCAACCCCGACCTCGGCACACTTGCCGGACGCGTTCCGCAACAAACACATTCGACGGTTCGGACACTGCTCAACGATCCGAACACCTCGAGCTACGCCGACGTGCGTCGGCATACCAGCCAGTCGTCGAGCAATCTGGAAGTGCTTGCCTCCGAACGTGATCCGGCAGTGTCGGAGTCCTTCAGCGAGGACGAGTACCGCAAGGTGCTCTCGATTCTGGAGAGCTACTACAACATCATCATCACCGACTGCGGCACCGGATTGATGCACTCGGCGATGACCGGCGTGCTGAGCATGGCCAACGCCATCGTGCTGGTGACCTCACCGGCCATCGACGGCGCGCAGAGTGCGTCGGCCACGCTGGACTGGCTCAACGCGCACGGGTACGAGCACCTCGTCGGGCAGGCTGTGGTGGTGATCTCGGCGTCCAAGTCAGGGAACGCACCGATCGATCTGGATATGCTGACCAACCATTTCCTGGGACGCACCCGGGCGGTGCAAATCATTCCGTTCGACGACCATCTGGCCACCGGGTCGGTGCTCGACCTCGAGCAGATGCATCGTAGAACCCGCATCGCTTTCCTGGAACTTGCTGCGACAGTTGCGGACTCCTTCCCCGCGCCGCCACCGATGCCGCAGCAGCAGTTCGGACCACCGCCGCAGTTCGGGCAGCCGGCGCAACCACAGCAGTTCGGGCAGCAAGGGTTCGGCCAGCAGGAGTTCGGCCAGCAGGAGTTCGGGCAGCCAACGGCCTGGCCGCCGGGCCCGCCGCACTGACACCGCCCCGTCGACAGCGCCCTCGCCCACGTCGACAGCGCCCACAACCCCGTTGACGGCGCCCACCTGAGCATCCACAGCGCCCTCGGAAACCTTGACGGCGCCCATGCCGACATCGACAAGCGCAGCGACGGGCGCCATCAACGCCAGACAGGGCGCCGTCGACGCCAGGCAGGGCGCCGTCGACGCCAGGCAGGGCGCCGTCAACGAGAAGGTGGGCGCCGTCAACGAGAGGGTGGGCGCCGTCGACGTCGGCGAAGGCTGTAGTCGACGGCAGCCCGATTACTTACAGGTTGATCATGTGCCCGATCGCGCCGTGGAAGGTCTCCTGCAGGGCCTCACTCAGTGTCGGGTGAGTGTGCACGTTGCGGGCGAGTTCCTTGGCGGTCAGGTCCCACTTGTGGGCCAGGGTCAGCTCCGGGAGCATCTCGGAGACGTTGTCGCCCACCAGATGTCCGCCGAGTAGTTCGTCGGTGTCGGCGTTGGTGATGAGCTTGACGAAGCCGGCCGTCTCGGCCAGGCCCTGAGCTTTTCCGTTGGCGCTGAACGGGAACTGCGTCGCCTTGACGTTGTAGCCTTCATCCTTGGCCTGCGCCTCGGTGAGTCCGAACGACGCGACCTGCGGCTGACAGAAGGTGGCTCGGGGCATGAACCGGTAGTCGCCCAGCAGCATGGTCTCGGCACCCGAGATTACTTCTGCGGCAACGACTCCCTGCGCTTCAGCGACGTGCGCGAGTTGCAGCTTCGCAGTGACATCACCGATCGCATAGATGCCGTCGACGTTGGTACGCATGTAGTCGTCGATCTTGATGGCACCACGTTCGGTGAGTTCGACGCCGGTCTTCTCCAGACCGAATCCCTCGACGCGAGGGGCGAATCCGACCGACATCAGGACCTTGTCGACGGTCACCGAACCCTCGGCGCCCTTGGCGTCCTTGTAGGTGACAGTGACGTCGGAACCGTTGTCGGTGACGGTCTGCACACCTGTGGAGGTGAGCACCTTGACGCCAAGTTTCTTGTACTCCTTGGCAATTGCCTTGGAGACGTCGATGTCTTCGTTCGGCAGGACTCGGTCCATGAACTCGATGATGGTGACGTCGACGCCGTAGTTGGCCAGCACGTACCCGAACTCCATGCCGATCGCACCCGCACCGACGATGACGATGGAGCCGGGCAGTTCACGCGTGAGGATTTGAGTCTCGTAGGTGACCACGTTGTCCGAAAGTTCTACTCCCGGAAGCAATCTCACTGTGGATCCGGTGTCGATGATGACGTTGTCGAAGGTGATCTCACGGTCGCCGACGACAATGGTCTTGGCGTCCTTGAAGACACCGTAGCCGTCGATCTCGGTGATCTTGTTCTTCTTCATCAGGAAGTGAACGCCCTTGACGATGCCGTCGGACACCGTGCGGCTGCGGTCGAATGCCGCGCCGAAATCAAAGGAGACCTCACCCGACATTCCGAAGGTCTTTGCCTGATGGTTGAAGATGTGCGCCAGTTCGGCGTTCCGCAGCAGCGCCTTCGACGGGATACACCCGACGTTCAGACAGACGCCACCCCAGTACTTCTCTTCGATCACTGCCGTTTTCTTGCCCAGCTGAGCCGACCGGATCGCGGCCACGTACCCACCTGGACCTGCACCTAATACAACTGTTTCAAAGTGTTCAGCCACGGTGTTCACCCTACTTCGCGTGATGACCTCAGCGCAGAGCGTCCCCCAGACCGGCCCGTGAACAGAAGTTTCCATCAGTGATCTGCGCGGCCGTCGGCACCGACGCCGCTAAGGCGCAAGCTCACGCTGGCCCGAGTAAACCGCAGGTCAGCGATGCGCGTCCCGTCAACTCCGTACCTTTGGTCGCCATTTGACGACCAAACCTACGGAGCTGATCACGCGGAAAGCGTGGGCGGACCTTGGTCGGGCGGAGCTAGTTGAGCGCCGCAGCCGAGCGGGTGAAGACTCCGTTGTTGACGTCGTCGGCGTAGTAGTCGATGGTCATCGTGTTGGCCGCGGGATCGAAGACGACCTTGGCGACCGAACCCAACTCGGCGTTCTCGTTACGCAGGGAGTAGGTGAAGGTGTTGCCGTCCCACGGTGCCAGCCGGAACACCTTCTGCCCGTCGGGGCCCATCGCCAGGACGAGCCCACCGTTGTCCTGACGCACTACCGCCGGACCGTACAGATCGTTCTGATAGGTGCCCTCGTAGGTAGGTAGCGGTTGGGGCGCAACCGGATTCGACGGCGGCTTCTGTCCGGACAACTCGCCCGACGGTTTCGACATCTTCTCGAACGCGGCGCCGTAGAGCTCGCGCCACTGGTGCTTGACCTCGCCGAACTGCACGAGATCGGCGAACTCGCCGGTCAGCGCCTCGACCGCGCCGATAGGTGCCGCGTTCGAGAGCACCACGATGGCCACATTCGCCGACGGAATGGCCAGGAAGTTGGTGGCCGCACCCATCGAGAACGCACCGGAGTGGCTGATCTGGGTTCGGCCGGCCTCGGTCACCGAGGTGTTGAATCCGTAGCCGTAAAAGCCCGGACGCGCGTCGACATCGGCCGACGGGGAGGAGATGATCTGCGCGGTGATCGCCGGGGTCAGCGCCTCCGGGCTGAGGAGTTGCTTGCCGTCGTACCGTCCGTTGGCCAGCACCATCTCCAGCCAGCGCTGCATGTCGTTGATCGATGAGCTCACCCCGCCGGCGGGTGATTGCTCGTCCGGATCCCGCTGCGCCGGCGTCGGCACCCACTGGCCACCGACCTTCACGTGCCCGACGACCCGGTTGCTGCGCGTCTCGAACTCCGCGAAGCTCGACGACGTCCGAGCCATCCCGAGCGGGGTGTAGATGGCGTTACGGGAGAGCACATCCCACGGCTGACCGGCTTTGCGGGCCACCGACTCGGCTGCGGCCGTGATCCCGAAGTTCGTGTAGTCGTAGGTGATCCGGAACGGCTGCAGCGGGATGAAGCGCAGCCGTTCGAGCACCTGCTGCCGGTTGTAACCGAGGTCCTCGACCTTGTCGCCGGCATGGTCGGGCAGGCCGGAACGATGGGCGTAGAAGTCGGCGACGGTGGCCGTCTGCGTGACGTACGGATCAGACAGCGTGAACCCGGGTAGATTCGCCGACACCGGTGTGTCCCAGGCGATCACGCCGTCGGTGATCTCTTTCGCGATGACCGTCGAGCCGACCGGTTTGGAAAGCGATGCGAGCGGGAAGACGGTGTCGGCGTCGACTTTCGCGCCCGTCTTGACGTCGGTGACGCCGAATCCCTTGGCGTACTTACTCGTTGAGCCCTGCACCACGGCCACCGCGAGGCCGGGGATCTTGGTGCTGGACATCATCGAACTGACGAGATCGTCGAGCTTGGCGACCGCATTGTCGACGGCGTCGGCGGGCAGCGGCACACCGGCTTGTGCGTTGGGGTTCTGTGGCTGGGCCTCAGCGCTCGACGCAGCAGCCTCCGAAGACTGCGTCCCACTGTCGGTGGTGGCGGATTCGCAGGCGGTGAGCGCCATACAGGTCACCACGAGCATCGACATCGCTGCCGTTCTGAACCGCGTCCGACGTCGTCCGGATATCGTCGGAGAGGGGCAGCGACGCGTCATGATCACTCGATTCTCGTACCGCCACCGCCCCCGACGTGGTGGCGGGGACGGATAACGGTGTGAGCATATCCGCTGCAAGCGACCACTATCCCGGAATCGGGATTAACCACGTCAACGCCTGACATCAGGATCGCCGCGGGTCGGTCGTGCGTACACCCGAACCTCGCGGGTGATCCCGACCCGTTCCCGGAACCCGGCGTCGTGCGATACGAGCAACAGGGCACCCGACCAATCAGCAAGCGCCGCCACCAATTCCTCGGTGGTCTCGATGTCGAGGTTGTTGGTCGGTTCGTCGAGAATCAGCAACGACGGGACCGGGTCGGCCAGCAACTCGGTCGCGAACGCGACCCGCAGGCGCTCCCCGCCGGACAAATCCCCGACCATCCGCTCCGCGAGCTGCCCACGGAACAGGAACCGCGCGAGATGCGCGCGCACCTGTTCGCGTCCGACGTCAGGATGGTGGGCAGTTACCTGATCGACGATCGTTCGGCTCGGATCGTCGACGCGGAGACGTTGTGGCACATACGCATACGGTGTCACGATGCGTTCGTTGCCGATGAGGTCGGCGATCAAGGTCGATTTGCCCGCACCGTTGGGTCCGATCAGTGCGACGCGCTCGGGACCATCGATCCGCAGTCGCGAGTCGACGATCACCTGAGCGTGCGACGCCAACTCGGTCGGCGGCATCGTGATTCGTGCGGTCCGGTCATCACGGACGGTGTCGCGGGTGGTGTCGAGGCGTTCCGCCGCGGCGGCGGCATGATCGCGGTGTTCGTTGCGCAGGCGGCCCGCCGACTTCTGCGCCGCATCTCGCCGGCCGTGGGCGATGATCTTCGGAACCCGCTTCTCACGTTCGGCGCGGGCAGCGGTGCGCGCCCGTCGGTCCAACGTCACCCGGGCTCTGGCCAGGTCGTGGCGCTGTCGGCGAAGGTCGTTGGCGGCGTTGGCAACTGCGGCGGCAGCCGCGTCCTGCTCGGCGTCGATGGTCTCGCGATACAGCGAGTACGGTCCGCCGAAGAGCCGGATGTCACCGTGGTAGAGCTCCAAGGTGGCATCGACCGCCTCAAGAAACTCCAGGTCGTGTGATACCGCCAAGACCGTACCGGTGAAGCCTGCTATGGCGTCGAATAGCACTGCGCGGGAAGCAGTGTCGAGGTTATTGGTCGGTTCGTCGAGCAGCAGTATGTCGGGCCGACGAGCCATCGCCGCGATGATCGCGAGCAGGGTTGCCTCGCCGCCCGAGAGGGTTCCGACGGCGCGGCCGAGGTCGGCGGGTAGGCCGTGCGCGGACAGTAGCGCCGACGCGCGCGGTCCGCTATCCCAAGCGTCGCCGACGGTTTCGTAGTGGCGCTCGTCGATCGAGCCGGCTTCGATCTCGGCGATCGCAGCGAGGATCGGCGCCACGCCGAGCATCTCGGCGACGGTGCGGCCCGGTTCGTCGAAGGGATGCTGGCCGATGATTACCACGTCACCCTCGGTGGTGATGGTGCCCGATGCCGGGGTCAGCACACCCGCGATCAGCTGCAGCAGTGTGCTCTTACCGGAGCCATTGGCGCCGATCAGCGAGTAGGTGGCCTGCGGAACCGAGAATGCCGAACCGTCGAAGACGGTTGTGCCGTCGGGCCAGGAAAAGTGCAGGTCGGTGACAGCGATCGAGGGGGATGTCTCGTGCACCGACGGCGTAGGGGTGGGTGATGCCATGCGGGAACTCCTGAGGTGGGATTCGATGCGCGCAAGCGCGCAGTAGATGCCGGCCTCAGATGTTCATTGCGGTGATCACTCCAGAGATGTGTCGGGGACGTCTTGACCACCCTAGCCCGCGGCGGGTCGTCGGAGTCAACCGATTTTCTTTCGACGACCACATTTTCTATCGACGACCACGACACTGCGGGGACAGTGCACCGCCAAGCTAGGGTCGCTGGGGTAAGGATTTGTTTTCCAACGCCGAAGGACCGCACCGGATGACCGCTGAGAACTCTGCGAATCAGGCCCCCACCGACGACCCGTTCCTCTGGTTGGAGGAGGTCACCGGCGACAACGCTCTGGAGTGGGTCCGCGCGCACAATCAGCCGACCGTTGATGCGCTCACCTCATCGGACCGGTTCGCCGAGCTCGAATCGCAGACGTTGGAGATCCTCGACACCGACGACCGCATCCCGTACGTCCGGCGGCGCGGTGAGTACCTGTACAACTTCTGGCGCGACGCCGCGCACCCGAAGGGCCTGTGGCGTCGGACCACCCTGGAGTCCTATCTCACTGATAGGCCCGAGTGGGACGTCATCATCGACGTCGACGCGCTGGCCGCCGCCGAGGACGAGAACTGGGTGTGGGCCGGCGCCACCGGATTGCGACCCGACTATGACCGTTTTCTGGTGTCACTGTCGCGCGGCGGGGCCGACGCCAAGGTCATCCGCGAGTTCGACGTGACCACCCGGGAATGGGTCACCGACGGCTTCGGGTTGCCGGAGAACAAGTCGAGCATCAGCTGGATCGACGTCGACAACGTCTATGTGGGAACAGATTTCGGTGAGCAGCCGGACGGCCGGCCGTCGGTGACGGCGTCGGGCTATCCGCGGGTGGTGAAACGGTGGACGCGTGGCACCGACCTCGCCGACGCACAGACCGTGTTCGCCGGTGAGGTCTCCGACGTCTCGGTCGGCGTCGGATACGACGACACACCAGGCTATGAGCGGCATTTCATCAGCCAGGCGACCGACTTCTACAACGCCCTGGACTACGAACTACGCGACGGAGAGCAGATCCTCATCGACGTGCCGACCGACTCCGCGTCGTCGGTACGTCATAACTGGCTGTTCGTGATGCCCCGCTCGGACTGGGAAATCGCTGACACCAACCATGTTTCGGGTTCGCTGCTGGTCTTCGACTATCCGTCCTTCCTCGACGGCAACCGCGACGCGACCGTGCTGTTCACCCCGGACCCGCACACCAGCCTGCAGAACTTCACCGTCACCCGCTCATACCTGATCCTCACCACGCTGCACGACGTGCACACCGAGATTTCGGCGTTCACCCTCGGCGACTGGGCGCCGGTGACGGTGAGCGGCCTGCCGGAGCTCGCGACCATCGGCATCATCGACACCGACCCGGACGAGTCCGATGAACTCTTCTGGACGGCAAGCTCTTTCACCGAACCACCGAGCCTGCTGCACACTGCGGCAGGCCAGACCGGTGCCATCACCGTCGAGGTCATCAAACAGTCCCCGGCGTTCTTCGACGCCGAGCAGGTGGTCGCAGAGCAGTTCTTCGCCACCTCCGACGACGGAACCGCGGTGCCGTACTTCGTGATTCGACGACGCGACGTGACGTCGGGCCCGACGCTGCTCTACGGGTACGGCGGTTTCGAGAACTCGCTCACCCCGGGATACGCCGCCACCGCCGGCCGGAGTTGGATCATGCGCGGCGGCATCTACGTGATCGCCAACATCCGCGGCGGCGGCGAATACGGTCCGACGTGGCATACCCAGGCGCAGAAGGCCGGCCGGCATCTGGTGTACGAGGACTTCTCCAGCGTCGCCAAGGATCTGGTGACCCGGGGCCTCACGACGGCCGCGCAGCTCGGCGCACAGGGCGGCTCCAACGGCGGCCTGCTGATGGGCGTCATGCTCACCCGGTACCCGGAGTTGTTCGGCGCGTTGGTGTGTCAGGTTCCGCTCATCGACATGCGGCGCTACCACCTGCTGCTGGCCGGCGCATCATGGGTGGCCGAGTACGGCAACCCCGACGACCCGGAGCAGTGGGCCTACATCGAACCGTTCTCGCCGTACCAGAACGTGTCCGTCGACGCAGAGTACCCGCCGATCCTGGTCACGACGTCGACCCGCGACGACCGCGTCCACCCCGGCCATGCCCGCAAACTCGTTGCGCGCCTGCAGGAAACCGGTCATGAGGTGCACTACTACGAGAACATCGAGGGCGGCCACGGTGGTGCCGCGGACAACAAGCAGTCGGCGTTCAAGTCCGCACTTGCCTACGAGTTCCTGTGGCGGACAATCGGAGACGTGTAGCCAATCCCGAGCAGGCCACGGCACAGAAACCCCACTTCTCGTCAGAAACACTCCGCGCGCGCAGTGTTTTTAGCGAGAGGTGGGGTTTTTGTATTGCCGAATCGCGGCCATCGGATTCCAGGGCGCACCACGGTGCCGAACCATCGGGTACCAGGCGAACCCGACGAGCGCCGCGCACAGGTGGCCGAAGGTGGTGAACGTGAATCCGGTGACCACCGGCACCACGTAGAAGCCCAGCACGCCAACGAGATACAGGTACCGCCAGGGTGTGGCGATGTGGTAGGTCAGCACCGCGATCACCGCTGCCAGGAAGTAGCTGACGCCGACGTCCTGGACGTTGACCATCTCCGGCCCGCGAATCCCGGACCGGATGGCCAGCGAGAGGATCCCCTCACTGAGGTAGGTGGCCACCACGTGACCGGTGAGCCCCACCAGCAACCACCGCAGCGAGCCGAGCCACCGCTCGGCCGGCACGTGAAAGATCAAGAACGCCAAGGCATACGGAAACCAGAAGTAGCCGTCGATCCAGAACAGGCTCGACCACAGCACCCGCAGCGGATCGTGGGACAGGTGGGCGAGGTTCGTCGAACGTTGCCCCAGCGTCCGGTCCAATTCGGCCGGCGACATCGAGCGTTGCGCGATCGTGGTGCCCAGCAGGATAGCCAGCCAGATGAAGGTCAGCGGCGCGCTCCGCAGGAACGCCCAGACATGGTGCGCCGCAGAGGCGGCGCGCGTTTGTCGTCGAATCACCGACTGCTGCTGCCGGCGAGCATTCGCCAGACGACGCCCACGACGATGACCCCGGCTCCGATGGCGCCGGCGATCAACGCGACGTGCTGCAGGTCGTCGCGCAGCGCGTTGATGACGACGTTGGTGGCGTCACCCGCGGCGTGCCCGGCGGCGTCGACCTCGGTGTGTGCGCGGTCGGAGAAGTAGAGCGCGACCGCCCACGCGAACGCCGCCGAGGCGACCGCGCCCAGCCCCAGCATCGCCAGGACGGTGCCGCGGCGTCGGGCGATGATCAACGCCAGCAGCCCAGCAATCACCGCGATGACCACCGACGCGTAGGCGATCCGGGTGATCTGTTGGCCCACCTGGTGGTATCGGCCGGCTTCCAAGCCGTTGGATCCGTTGGCCAACGGCACGAGGATCGGACCGGGCACGGTCACGTTGATCAGCTTCTGCTGCGCGATGACCCGGTTGACCATCGAGGTGATGTCGAGCTGCATCACCGACGTGTTCGTGCCGGGTGCGGGCTCGTTGAACAACCAGGCGTGTTGTTGGGACACGATGTCGGCGAAGTCGGTCGGGAATTGATCCGACCGCGTGTACGCCTGCGCCACCGGCCGGACGAGCCCCGCACTGATCCCCACCCCGGTCGCCTGCGCGACCTGCGTGGAGATCTCGGTGGCCAGGTAGTCCTGGACCTGCGCATTGCGTGCCATCGGGGCCACCGTGGCGTCGAAGCCGGCGGAGTCGACGAGCCGCAGCTGCATCCACACCGACGGCAACGCCAAGACGATGGCCGCCATCGCGACGATGGTCAGGACACCGCTGAGAAAAGTACGCACGGCGTCGAGGCTACCGGCCGAACACCGGCCGGTAGCCCTCGTGGCGCGCAGCGGTCAGGTCACTCCCCGGCGAGGTCGCGAGCACGCCCGACGATCAGCGGGTCGGGTTCCCCGACCAATTCCGCGTTCTTGCCCTCGTAGTCGAACAGCGACAACACGTGGCGCATCGCGTTGATGCGGGCGCGCTTCTTGTCGTTGCTCTTCACCACGGTCCAGGGCGCGTGATCGGTGTCGGTCTTGGCGAACATCGCCTCCTTGGCGGCGGTGTAGCCGTCCCACTTGTCGAGCGAGGCCAAGTCCATCGGCGAGAGCTTCCACTGCCGGACCGGGTCGATCTGACGGATCGCGAAGCGGGTGCGCTGTTCCAGCGGGGTCACCGAGAACCAGAACTTGACCAGGTTGATGCCGTCGTCGACGAGCATCTTCTCGAACGCCGGCACCTGCTCCATGAACTGGTTGTACTGCTCAGGCGTGGCGAACCCCATCACCCGTTCGACGCCCGCGCGGTTGTACCAGGAGCGGTCGAAGAAGACCATCTCGCCGCCGGCGGGCAGATGCTGCACGTAGCGCTGGAAGTACCACTCGGTGGATTCACGCTCGCTGGGCTTTTCCAGCGCGACGATGCGTGCACCGCGCGGATTGAGGTGCTCGTTGAAGCGCTTGATGGTGCCGCCCTTACCCGCGGCGTCGCGGCCCTCGAACACCAGCAGATGCCGCTGACCGTTCTGCTTGGACCACTTCTGCAATTTGAGAAGCTCGATCTGCAGACGACGCTTGGTGATCTCGTACTCCCGACGACTCATCCGCTCGTCGTAGGGGTAGTCCTGACGCCAGGTGTCGACCACGTTGCGGTCGGGCAGGGTCAACAGGATCGGGTCGTCGTCATCATCGTCGTTGACGGTGAATTGAGTGGTGTTTCGGAGGTCCACCAGCTGCTGCAGCGCCTCGCGACCGGCCACCGCACTGAAGTCGGGGCCGATCTCTTGAACATCGTCATGTAGGTCGGTCACGGATCAACGATATGTGGAGTCGGCCAACCAAACATGACGAAGGGGTGAACTACACACCCTCAAATCTCGATCCTTCGGCTACGCCCAGTCAACGTGCAGGCGCGCACAGTCAACGTGTCAGTTGCGCAGATCGATCGATCCCGAGTGCAGGCAGGCCTTGCCGGTGGTGGTGTCGATCGCGGTCGCGAACCCGCCGGTGCACTGCACGCCTTGCGGTCCGGAGATCGCCTGGCCACCCCAGCCACCGATCGAGGCCGACACGCCACCGCGCCGCGCCTGCGCCACCGAGAGCGCCTTGGCGCCGGTGGTCACCGAATAGGCGGTGCCGCCCGAGTTGGCACCGGCCAACGCCGACGAACCCGGTTGCAGATTGCGCGCGGTCGCGTTGCCACCGCGGTCGGCGACGGCGACGGCGACACCCTGGCCGCTGGTCTCATCGGCCGACGCCCGCGAGCCCGCTCCGGCCTTGGCTCCACAGCCACCCTGCCCGACGACCTTCTGCACCTGCTGGCCGTTGACCGCAACACAGTTGGTGCCCGCATCGGCGTGTCCGGCACCGAGCCCGGCGAACCCGAGAGCCCCGGCGGCACCGATCATCAGCACAACCGAACGAAACCCAAACTTGTTGATACGCAATTTAACTGGCTCCTGTAGACGACTCGGCAACTGGGATGAGCGTGGTGGACTGCGAGTCACCCTACGCCACGGGCCGTCGTCTGACGATGCCTCGAACGGGCACCGTCGGCTACAAGAAGGTCACGATCACACGCCGGTGATCACCGAGTGCCGGTCGTGCGCGCACGACCGCGGAGATCACTCGGCGGCGCGTCGTTCCACTTCGGTCTGCAGGCCCTTGCGGGCGGTCTCGACCGCCATCTTCTGCGCGCGCTTGACGATGAGACCGGGCAGCTTGATCTTGAGCTCCACCTCGAGGGTGAAGTCGATGTGCGACCCGCCGTCGTCGGTGGGGGTGACGGTGTAGACGCCGTGCTGCTCGCTGAGCTGGTTGGCCTCCACCAGATCCCAGGTGCAACTGTTCTCGGTCCAGGTGTAGGTCAGCAGCTGCTCGTCGGAGATGCCTGCGGCGGTGACGACGACCCGGACCTGGTCGGGGTTGCCGTCGGCGTCGGTGGTGACGATCTCGGCTTCTTTGTGGGGACCCGACCAACTCGGCAGTGACTCCACATCCCGCAGAACGTCCATGACCACCGACGGTGGCGCCTTCACATCGAAATCGATACTCGCGGAGACGGTCATGAAGTGAACGTACTCCCTCGCCGAAGAGCCGAGCCGACATGCCCGGCTAACCGTCCGCCGACATGCCTACCGGCGGACTGTCATCGCGCGCGGTCGACGAGGTTCAGCGCTCGCGGTCGACGAGATTGAGCGGCCACGCCTCGTCGGGAATGTCGCGGACCGTACATGCCTGGTCGACCGCGGTGAACCAGCCGCGGAAGTGGATGACCTCGCCCAGGACGGGATTGCGGACCGTCGCGTCGCAGCGGAATCGTTGCCGCGCATCGTCCCAGCCCTCGATGTACTTCATCTGCGCGGTGAACGGCCCACGCATCCCGACGTTGGGTCCGCGGCCCAGCCAGCGCATCGGACCGCTCTCCAACAGGAGTTCTCCGGCCCGGGTGACCGACGGTTCGATCGGCCACAGCAACTCCGGGCCGTCGCCGAAATAGTCGACGAGTCCGGAGAGTCCGTCGACGAGAAGTGAATTGAGCTGCCGGGCCCCCGACGTGTACTCGAAGTTGCGCAGCACCGCCAGACACTCGCGCCCGAGCTCATCGATGTAGCAGAAATGCGACTGGGTGAACGGCACCATCCGGCTCGACTTGGACGGGAAGGCGCTGCGTTTGGCATATCGCCAGATGACCGGGGGCGGCAGCGCCGACGAGACGTACACCGACTCGTAGATTCCGGTGCCGATCTGGGCGACACCCGACGTCGAATCGATGCTGTAGCGCCAGGCGACATTGGGATGGAGACGGTCGAAGTCGCTGCCCAGCGCCGCCCGGTACACCGGTGTCACGTCATCCACCCCCATCGCCGTCGGACACGTCTGCTGCCAGATGCAGAAGAAACTTACTACGAGTGTGAAGGGCAATGCCCCTCATCGAACACCACGGCCCCCATCCGACATCACCGGCGCGGTATCCGCCCAACTCGCCCGAATCAGTCGACCGCGGTCTCGCACAGCGTCTGCAGTTCGCTGATCACCCGATCGAGCGGCTCGACGCTGCGCCAGGTCTGGCAGAGTCCGACAGCCCCCTCGATGGAGGCGATGATGAGGTTGGCCAGCGCATCGGCCCGATCGGCGTCGACGCCCTCGGCGATCAGGCGTGCCGCGATCAGCCGGGTCCAGCGGGTGAAAACCTGCTCGGCCTCGTCGGCGACGGCGGGCTCGCTCCGACGTGCCAGACCGCCGGCCAGCACCGGGCACCCGAACTGGAAATCCGTGCTGACCAGCATCCGACGCCAGATATGGCCGATGTCGGCGACGGCGTCGGCCGGGGTTGCCGAACGTTGTGAACCGATCCGGGTGGAGATGACCTCACCGGCGTAGCGGACCGCTTCGGTCATCAGCTCGGTCTTGCCGCCCGGGAAGTGGTGATAGATCGATCCGCGCGGCGCCGAACTCGCGGCGATGACGTCACCGATGGAGGTCGCGGCGACACCGTCGCGACCGATCAGATCGGCCGCGTGCACGATCATCCGCTCGCGCGGCCCGGCGGATTCCATGTCGGGACGCTCATCCAACGGCGGTTCGGGTGCCATCGTGATCAGTACTCGCTTCGCATGACAGACGCGCCTCGCATGCCAGCCGACGGTACGCGACGGCCGGTGGAAGGTGCTCGATGGATTATGCAGGTCTTCATAATTCCGTCCTTTTATGCAACCATACATAGCCATGAACAGCGTGAGAACCCCTGGAACTGAACCCGCCCCGACGAATCGCGTGGATCCGGCGACCCTGTCCGGCCTCGAACTGCTGCGCGCCCACATGGCGGAGCCGGACCCCGACCGCCCGGGGATCTGGCGACTGCTCGGCATGGACGTACGACAGCTCGACGAGGGCATCGTCAGCTTCGCGGTGACCCCGCAACCCGACTTCGCCAACCCGCTGGGCACCGTGCACGGCGGGATCTGCGCGACCCTGCTCGACTCGGCGATGGGATGTGCGGTGCACACCACGCTGCCGCCCGGCGCCGGCTATACGACGCTGGAATTGAAGGTGAACTACATCCGGCCGGTCGCCGTCGACGCCGGTGAACTGACCGGGACCGGCGCGGTCATCCACGTCGGCGGTCGGACCGCCACCGCCGAAGGCAAGGTGTTCTCCGCCGACGGCAAACTCGTCGCACACGGTTCGACGACCTGCATGGTGTTCCGCTGATCGTCGAATAGCGTTATCCGACAGGCGGTTTCGGAATCTCCGCGTCGCCGGCAGACGTGGGCGGCGTGCCGGCGGTGGCGGGCCGGTCGTCGGGAAAGATGCGGCGGAAGGCCAAGCCGCCGACCACACCGACGACGATCAGGGTCACGCCCACCGTCGTCGACGTCGAGTCGGTGACCAGCGCGGCGATGCCGGTGATGAGGATGAAGATCGGCAGCCAGTCGAACAGGCGCGCCACCGACACCGGCGGATCGGTCTCGAGTCCCAGTTTCTGCATCGCCTTGTTCGGCCCGTAGTCGGGATAGAACTCGGTGAACGCGATGGCGAAGATGATCGCACCGATCTGGATGATCCAGCCGGTCCAGAAGTTGTTCGACGTGTGCAGCACGAGGTCGCCGAACAGACCCGAGAGTGCCTGGACTCCGAACGCCGCCGCCCACGCCCAGGTGATGACGTAGTTGGTGCGGATGAAGATCGGCTGCTCCCAGAACTTCTCATCCACCTGCTCGCGCGCGTACTCCAGGGTGAACGGCCGACGCAGCAGGATCGACCCGACGGCGAAGGACACCAGCGCGATGTTGGAGACCTCGCCGCCCCAGAGTTCCAACCATTCGATCACCGCGTTGGATGCGAACAGCCCGATCAGCGCGTAGATCCCGAAGAACGCGACGTCGAACCATTCCAGCAGCTTGATCGATCCGCCGAGTCGCCAGTTGACGAACAAGACCATGATCGCCACGCCGAGTGCGGCCGACGCGGCCTCCTCGAATCGGCCCGGACCCGAGATCATCGACAGCAGGATCCACGGGGCCAAGCCGGAGAACGGCGAATTGATAAAAGCGCGAAGCAGATTGGAGCCGCGGAGTCCGCTGCGCTGAACGTCGGCGGTGGGGGAATCGTCGGTCATGCGCGCGCCCGATCTCGTGATGGCCCCCGCGATATCTGCCGCGGTCAGTATATTGCCGCGGCCGCCGAACACAGGGGCTAAGTCAGATACTTCTCGCGCATCGCGCTCAGAGCGTCGGCGCCCAGACCCAGTGTTTCGACGAAGTACTGCTCAATGCCGCCGTGCTTTTCGTCGACCTCGGCAAACGCGGCGTCGAGGTAGGCCGCATCCACGCCGAGCACCGGCACGAGCAGTTGCGGGTCGCCGCCGGCCTTGGCAAAGCCGTCGAAGACGGGTTTCAGCGACGGGATGAGTCGCTCGTTGGTGAGCAGGTAGTCGTGATAGACGTCGTCCTTGTTGACACCGAGCAGGGTCAGCAAGGAGGCGGCCGCCCACCCGGTGCGGTCTTTGCCGGTGGTGCAGTGAAACAGGACCGGGCCGGCGTCTTCTCCGAGAAGTCCCTGGTAGAAGCGACGGTAGCCGTTCACGCCGCTGGGTATCGAGACAATCTCGCGGTAGGTGCCGGCGATCATGTCGCGGGCCTTGCCGTCGGAGAGTCCCGCGCTGGCCTGTGCGACGGTGTCGGGATCGCTGAGGAACGCGCCGATGTTGCCCGGAATCGACATGCCGGCGTCGGCGAGCACGTCGAGGTGGATGTCGGTGACGTCGGGCAACGTCGGATCGGGGATCGCGTCGCGTTCTGCGGTCGAGCGCAGGTCGTAGACGGTCCGCAGGCCCAGCTTCTCCAGGCCGGGCAGGTCGTCGGGGGCGAGGCCGGAGAAGTCCGTGGAACGGAAGACCTCCGCGCCGCGCACGGTCCTGCCGTCGAGGCCGCGATAGCCACCCAGGTCACGCAGGTTCGGTAGCGACGGAATCGGACTCGGGGCGCCGGGAGCTTGTGGCATTCCTTGATCCTGCCAGCCGGGCCGAACCCAGGCGGTTACCTCCGTATTTTTGGTCGTCATATGCGACCAGACGTACGGAGCTGAGCGGCGGCCTCGTCGTTTGATGCGACGTGCCGTGATGCAGTGATGTTGACGGATATGATGCAGTGATGCGAACGACGATCACCCTCGAACCCGACGTCGCCGCCCTCGTCGAGCGCCGCATGAAAGAAACCGGGGCCAGCTTCAAGACAGTGGTCAACGATCTACTGCGCGACGGACTGGCCCCGAAGACGCGCACTTCGTTTGAGATGCCCACCTTCGATCTGGGACCGGCCCGCGTCGATCTGAGCCGCCCGCACACAGTACTCGCCGAGTTCGACGCCGAAGAGTTCACGCGCAAGCGGGAACTCGGCAAATGAAGATCGTCGACGCCAACGTTCTGATCTACGCCGCGGACCGCAGCGCTCCCCGCCATGACGCGGCACGGCGCTGGCTCGAGACCGCCCTCAACGGCGCCGAGCCGGTTGGCATTCCCTGGGTTTCGACGCTGGCGTTCATCCGTATCGCCACAAACCGTCGAATCTATCCCCACCCACTGAGCACCACACAGGCATTCGACGTTGCCAACTTATTACTCAGCAATCCCAATGTGGTTATCCCCGAACCTGATTCGGATCACGCACGACGCATGGCCACCTTGCTCGAGCCGCTCGGTACAGCCGGGAACCTGGTCACCGACGCCCACATCGCCGCGATAGCGATCTCCCACGACGCCGACGTCGTCACCTTCGACAACGACTTCGACCGATTCGCCGGAGTACGACGCCTCACGCCCGACATTCCGTAGTCAGCCGGGGACGGGTCCGTGATCTGGCGGGCCGACGATCAGTTGCGCAGCAGCCGCACGAGCAGACCCGCGGCGTGGGCTTGCGCGGCCGTCGCAGCGCCGGCCGCGTCGCCGGCCTCCAGCGCGGTGACGATCCGTCGGTGTTCGGTGACCGCGAGCCGACGATTCACGTCGTGCTCCCACATGTCCGAGCGGTAGAGGTGGGCTTGGGTATCGAGCCTCAGCAATGCGTCGCACAGCGGCTTGTTGTCGCTGAGTGCGCGCACCGTGGTGTGGAAATCGAGGTCGAGTTCGGCGTCGCGATGGCGATCGGCCGGGCCGGCGAGCAACTCCTCTTGTCGCTGCACGTGCGTCCACAGCTCTTCGATCTCCGAGTAGGTGACCTTCGACGCCGCCTGCCGGGCCGCCAGGCCGTCGAGCACCTCGCGGACCTCGAAGACGTGGCGCAGGGTCTGCTCGTCGAGCACAGCGACCTTGGCCCCGAGTCGGGGCGTGTACTCGGCAAGGCCGTCGACGACGAGTTGCTGGACCGCCTCGCGTACGGGGCTCCGGGAGACCTCCAGCCGGGCGGCGAGCCCGGGCACGCTCAGCGGCGCGCCCGGGGCCATGTCACCGGCGAAGATCTCGTGCCGAAGCCGTCGTAGGACCGACTGGGTCAGCAGCGCACCCTCATTGTTGACCGCATTCACAGTCATCGACTGTAGTTCTCACCCGGCCTGCTGCGCGGACATCAGACGCTGTGCCTCGCGATCGGCGCCCTCGGGCGCCACTCCCTGCTTCATTCCGGCCAGCTTGGCGTTGATGTTGTCCGCCACGGTGATCGGCGGGTAACCGGGCTGATCAGTACGTGCGCACCCGGGCAGCGTCTCGATCACCGCGTCGGCGTTGCCGTCGAAGAAGAATGCCGCGGAACGACGTCGGATGATGCGGCCGTCGACGACCGGCGGGTCGACCCGGTGGATGGTCGACATCCACCGATCATTGGTCCACCGCGCCAGCGCGTCGCCGAGATTGACGATCAACGCGCCCTCGGCCGGCTGCACATCGTGCCACGTGCCGTCGGGCCCGAGAACCTGGAGTCCGGGGACCCGATCGGCCCACAGGACGGTCAGGATGCCGAAGTCGGTGTGCGCGCCCATCCCGGTCAGCTCACCGGCGAGTTCGATCTCACCCTCGGGCAGCGTGTAGTTGTTCATCTTCAACGCGTCGATGGAGTGATCGACCATCGGATCGAAATACCCACTGGGCAACCCGAGGGCATCAGTGAACGCGCGCAACAAGATTCGCGACACTCCGCGAGCTTGCGCGAACCACTCATCGACGGCCGGGCGGAAAGTGGGCACGGTGTCGGCAGGCCAGGTGTTGATCGGATAACTCGGCGTCGGCAGGTCGACGGTGCACTCGGGATACCAGGATGCCTCGGATCCGACGGTGAACGCCTCGTAGAAGTCGTTCATCTGATTCGCCGCCGCCACACCGAGACTCATGCTCAGCGACTCACTTTTCGGCGGGCTGTATCCGCGGTTCTCACCGGGCCGCGTGTAGTTCTTCTTGACCTCGAGCGGCAGTTCGTAGAACGCGTCGAGGGCGTCGGTGAGGCCGTCGATCGCGTTCTGCGGAACACCGTGCCCGACGATCTGCATGAAGCCGACAGCGGTCGCGGCGTCGTCGAGTTGGCGTGCCACCTCGGCGCGGTCGGCTGCTGAGCCGTGTGGATCGACGTAGGCCGAGATGTCGACGATCGGAATGGTGAGCATTGGTGAATCTCCTTGAAATCAGCGGACTGTCAGAGTTGAGTGCGATCAGCGCCGACGGGCGACGGCCGCGTTGAGCACGCTGAACACCGCGAAGACCGCGATGCCGAACAGGGAGGCGAGCACGATCGCGGCGATCAGATCCTCCGATTGCAGTCGCGCACGGTAGATGTCCAGCAGGGTGCCGATGCCCGGCTGGCCTTTCGCAAAGAACATGTCGCCGATGATCGCGCCGACCACCACCAGACCCGACGCCGTGCGGAATCCGGTCATCATCGACGGAAGTGCCGCGGGGAGTTCGAGTTTCACCAAACGCTGAACGCCCGAGGCACGCGACAGGGTGAACAGTTCATGCATTCCGCGATCCACCGAGGTCAGGCCGAAATGGGTGTTGGCGATGATCGGGAACAGCGCGATGATCACGCACACGATGGTGCGGGCGACCATGCCGTAGCCGAACCACAGACCGATCAGCGGAACGATGGCCAGCACCGGAATGACCTGCATGACAACAGCCCACGGGTAGATGGCCCGTTCCATCAGCGACCCTCGGCTCATCAGGATCCCAACGCTGACACCGATCACCGCGGCGAACACGAACCCGATCAGGCTAACCCTGGCCGTCACCAGCAGGGCGTCGAGCATGGGACCGACGTGCGCCTTGTCGAGCAACGACGTGGTCAGCACCTCGTGCGGCGGCGGGAGCAGGAATCGCCGTGAGGGGCTGAGGATGACTGTGCTGACGAGGTACCAGATTCCGATACCGACCAGAAACGAAACAGTGGGCGGGAGAACCAGTCCCAGTCCGCGACGCACCCTCTTCCG
Organism: Actinomycetes bacterium; assembly: GCA_023461275.1. Lineage (GTDB taxonomy): Bacteria > Actinomycetota > Actinomycetes > Mycobacteriales > Mycobacteriaceae > Gordonia. The sequence goes on from JAEYMI010000018.1 coordinate 36,958, forward strand.
GGCCGCCGAGGGTGCGGGTGCCGATTCACCGGCGGCGTCACCGGTGGAGGGCGATTGCACCGCGGACGGTGCGGTGACCGTGGTGAGTGCGCCACTCATGCCACACCTCGCAGGGTTTCGGAGACGGCCGCGACATAGGAGGTGTAGGTCGGGTCGAATCGCAGTTCGGGTTCCCGCGGATACGGGAGATCGACGCGGATGTCGGCGGCGATCCGGCCCGGCCGGGCCGACATCACGATGACCCGGTTGGCCAAGAACACCGCCTCCGACATCGAGTGGGTGATGAACAGCGCGGTGAAGCCACGGTCGACGTAGAGACGCAGCAACTCGGCCTGCATGTCCATCCGCGTCATCTCGTCGAGCGCGGCGAACGGCTCGTCGAGCAGCATCACGTCGGGGTCCTTGGTCAGCATGCGCGCCAACGACACTCGCATCTTCATACCACCGGACAGCATGCGTGGGAGTTGCTTCTCGAAGCCGGTGAGTCCGACTGCCTCGATGGACGCCGCGGCCCGGCTACGACGCACCGAGCGCGGTTCGCCGGCCAGTTCGGCACACAGTTCCACGTTGCCGCGCACCGACCGCCACGGCAGCAGGGTGGGTTCCTGGAAGATGACGCCGACCGAATCCGTTGCCAGCGCAACACTTCCCGTCGTCGGCGCCTCGAGTCCGGCGGCCATCCGCAGCAGCGTCGACTTGCCGCACCCCGACGGTCCGACGATGGCGACGAAGTCGCCCTGGTGGATGTCGAGGTCGACGTCGGCGAGCGCGCGGGTGCCCGAGTCGAACTGTTTGGACACTCCCGACGCCGAGATCATCACCCCCTTGGTGAGATGCCGGGCGTCGGCATCATTGACCGTATCGATCAGGTTCATCGGGACTCTCCGTGGTTCTGGCGCGACCGGGACAAGCCGCGTACTCCTACATGTAATGTGTGGACACTTTCTGGTTGTCGAGTCTGAGTTACATGTATTACGTAGTTGTGACCGAATGTAAATTTCGGATGACGACAGGCCCCGTGCTGGCATGAAATACGAGCTAGATGGCGGAATATCGCTGCAGGAAAGCCTGTTTGACGAGAACTGGCTCGCAAATCGGTCTACATGTAGACAAGTGGCGCCGAGCCGAAAGTGCGCTTACATTACATGTAGCCGTCCACTCCCCCGCACTCGTCGGGGATTCACTTGTCAGGAGAACACCCATGTCCACCCGTTTCCGTATGTCTCATGGGCGGTCGCGCGTCGCGCTGATCGCACTGTCCGCCGCCGCAATGCTCGCGGCCGCCGGTTGCAGTGACTCGAGCTCGTCGACCACCGCAGCCTCATCACTGCCCGCCGCCCTCGCGGAGTTCAACCTGGCCGGGGTCTGCCCGAAAGACGTTGTGGTGCAGCTGCAATGGCAGCCTCAGTCCGACATGGCAGGTGTCATCGGCCTGATGGGTCCCGGCTACACCGTCAACGCCGATCAGAAATCCGCCACCGGCCCGCTGGTGTACGACGGCAAGGACACCGGCGTGAAGATCACGCTGCGTGCCGGCGGACCGGCCATCGGCTTCCAGTCCGTGCCGTCGGTGATGTACGCCGACGACACCATCGACCTCGGCCTGGTGCACGGCGACCAGTTGGTGTCGGCCGCGGCCAAACAACGCGTCGTCGGGGTCACTCCGCTACTGCAGTACAACCCGTCGATCCTGATGTGGGACAGCGCCGCGCATCCCGAGTGGCACACCATCGCCGACATCGGGAAATCCGATGCGACAGTGGTGGTTTCCAAGGAGCAGGTGTTCCCGCAGTGGCTGGTGGCCAAGGGGCTGCTCAAGCAGAGCCAGCTCGACACCGGATACGACGGTGCGCCCGCCCGCTTCGTCGGTGACCCGACAATCGCGCAACAGGGCTTCGCCAACTCCGAGCCCTACACCTACGAGCACGAGACGCCGTCGTGGAACAAGCCGGTTGCCTACGCCATGGTGAAGGACGCCGGATACGACGTCTACGCGTCGAATGTCAGTGTGCGAGCGGACAAGCTGGCGAAGATGACACCGTGCCTGCAGAAGCTGGTGCCGATGATCCAGCAGACCGGGAAGAACTATGTGGCGTCGCCGGAGGCGATCAACACCACGATCACCGACTGGGTCTCGCAGGACGTCTCGTTCAGCCCGTACTCGGCCGGCGAGGCGGCGTACTCCGCCAAGCTCCTGAAAGACAAGGCCGTCATCGGACCGGACGCGCAAGGCGTGTGGGGCGGATACGACATGGCCAAGGCGCAGAAGACGATCGATGAACTGCTCCCGATCCTGAACAAGGACGGCGCCGGCCTGCCCGCCCAGCTGCCGGCCACCGAGATCTACTCGACCCAGTTCATCGACACGAAAGTTCAGTAAGGCGGGTTCAGTAGTCGAACGCCCCTGAAAACCGCACGAGAGCAGGCCCTGACGGGCGACACGCCGTCGCCGGTCATCCTGCTGTGCGGTTTTCAGGGGCCTTCGTCCCGGCGTCGGCACCCTCGCCCGCCACACAGATTCGATCACCGCCGGCGGACTTGGCCTCATACATCAGACGATCCGCGATTCCGACCGCCTGCGCGACCGCAAGACCCAGCTCGGCGCCCGGTGACGACATCACCCCGTCGTCACCGATGACCGACACCCCCACGCTGACGGTGATGCCCTCCTCGATGGTCGACAAACCATGGCGCACCGTCGAGGCCAGCGCTGTCGGCGACACCGATCGGCCGGGTCGCATCGGGGTCATCAGACTGCCGGGGGTCGCCACCCGATGATCGTTGCGCAACAGTTCAATTGAGCCGTCGGCGACACCGGCCATCGTCGAGACCACAACGAACTCGTCGCCGCCGGTACGTGCCACGAACGCGAAAACCCCGAGATCGTCGAGCGTCCGGCGCAACGTGGTGGCGACTGCGACCAGTACCCGATCACCGGTCCGATGCCCCCACGTGTCATTGATCTGTTTGAAGTTGTCGAGGTCGATGACCAGCACCGCCATATCGCACCGCGGTGCACCGATGTCGTGGCGGTGGGCAGCGAACCACCACATGTGTCTATCGAGACCGAGGCGATTGAGCGCACCGGTCATCTCGTCGATGGCCGAACGCCGCGCATCGAACTCCAACACCGCGAACATCATCACCAGCGTGCAGGGCACGGCCAGGATCACCATCAATGTGTTGGTGGTGACATTGAGTGCGGCAAACGTCGCCAGTTCCCGGCCGGTCGCGTCATACGGACTCCACGCCAGCATGGCGGCCACCGCGGCAACGCAGACGACCACGTAGTACGCGAAGTCGCGGTAGCGGTAGAACGAGGCGACGTAGATCCCCGTCGTCGCCAACGGGATGAGCATGAGGACCGGGTTGGGCGATCCCGCCGCTATCACGATCACCCCGGCCATGAACAGCACCGAGCCCATCCGCGCCAGACCCTCGATCCGCTGTCGACCACTGGCCGCCAGGACACCGGCGGCGACCACGATCCCGGCACCGACCAGCGTTATCCGCATCTGGGTCGGAGTGTGCGTCTGCAGGAACATGATCGCGATCGCGAGCACTGCCATGACCGGCGGGACGACGACCATGCACAAATGAACCAGGCCGATGGGGTATCGCTCGGGCGCTACCGTGGTTTTCAAGTGGACCACGTTGCGGGCGAACCGACCCTTGTCGAGAAGGTGAACCCGCCAATCCCTGATGGTGGTGTCGGCGTCGAACTCGTCCTCCACGTCGGAGACCGGGTGGGTGAACTCGGTGGCAACCCATCCGTCGCCGCCGGAGGACTTGGCGGTGTACATCGACGCATCCGCAGAGCTGAGCAGTTCGGCGGTGAGCGCTGCACGCGCCGACTGCGAGATCCGGTACACCGGCGGTACCCAATCCACGGTGGCGATCCCGACGCTGGCGGTCAGCCCGCGCGTCAGTCCCAGCCGCATATCCGTCGCCCGGACCGCGTCGGAGATCATCGTGGCCATTTCTTCCGCACGCGATGCACCACACGCGGCGACCACGAACTCCTCGCCGCCGAGCCGACCGACGATGATGTCACCTGATGCGCGTTCCAGCAGCTCGCGGCCGAGAACTTGCAGGACCTGATCGCCGACGCCGTGACCGTACTCGTCGTTGATCGCCTTGAAGCGGTCCAGATCGAACAAGCACATGGAGACGCCCGCTGCTCGCGCATCACGCGAGGCGAGTAGCAGTGAGATCGACCGGAGCATCGCGAACCGCGCCCGCACCCCGGTGAGCGCGTCGATGTCGACCATCGCGGCTTCGGCCCGCAGGTGCTGCGCGAGGATGAGGGTGGACACTCCGACGATCAACGGGGTCATCGCCAGGTAGAGCAGCGTGGGGATCGTCCACCTGTCGGTCGGTGACATGGCGTAGCCGCGTGCCACCAGCACACCGAGGAGCACCACCGTGCTGAACGCAAGATGAAGAACCTGCGCGCGCAGCGTGTGCATCCAGGCGAGATACCCCACGACCAAACCGAATTGGGTGATGGCCAGGACGTAGAAGGCCGCCGACGGTATGCCGATCACGCTGGCGGCAATCGCCACGTCGGCGATCGCGATACCGAAGTAGGACACCAGGCGGTAGCGAGCGGCCTTGACTACCAACATGACCGCGGCGGTCAGTGCCGAGACGCCGTAACAGATACCGACGACGAACCGCAGCCAGGGAATCGAATACGCATCCGTATCGAGCCCTTCCAGTGACCCGGTCGTCGTGGAGAAAAGAAAGCCCAACCAGATGACATTGACCACGTTGAATCGGTAGTCGCGCGATTCCAGGTAGCGAACCGTCCACGCAAAGGGGTCCGGAGAGCGCCACAGGTCGCGCGTGGTGGTGCGCACCCCGACTGCGAGTCGTCGAAGTTCCCGCATCGGCCGCGTGCGCACGCGCCCGCTCACACCTGTCGGCGCTGATTCGGCCCGATGTTGCGCGTGTATGACAGTTCCCTTCGCGCTTCACGTGCCGACCAAAATAGCGAATCGACAGATCGCTATTCTAAATCACCGCTCCGGTGCGATAGGCCGGATGCGGCGTTCCCGCTCACGCAGCACCGACTCAAAGCCGAAAGCCGGCCACCCGCGAGGGTGACCGGCTTTCGGTGTTGTCTTCGAGAAAGCGGGGGCTGGATCAGAAGCCCATCCTCGCCGGAGGCGAGATCAGAATCCCATTCCGCCCATCTCGTCGCCACCCGGCATGGCCGGGGCCGGGTTCTTCTCCGGCTTGTCGGCGACGACGGCCTCGGTGGTGAGGAACAGAGCCGCGATCGAGGCTGCGTTCTGCAGCGCCGAGCGGGTGACCTTGACCGGGTCGTTGATGCCTGCGGCGAGCAGGTCCTCGTACTCGTTGGTGGCGGCGTTGAGGCCGGTGCCCAGCGGCGAGTTGAGGATCTTGTCGGCGACGACGCCGGGCTCGAGGCCCGCGTTGACGGCGATCTGCTTGGCCGGGGCCGACAGCGCGACACGCACGATGTTGGCGCCGGTGGCCTCGTCACCTTCGAGGGTCAGACCCGCGATGGCCGGCTCCGACTGCAGCAGGGCCACGCCACCACCGGCGACGATGCCCTCTTCGACGGCAGCCTTCGCGTTGCGGACGGCGTCCTCGATGCGGTGCTTGCGCTCCTTGAGCTCGACCTCGGTGGCCGCGCCCGCCTTGATGACCGCAACACCGCCGGCCAGCTTGGCCAGACGCTCCTGCAGCTTCTCACGGTCGTAGTCGGAGTCGCTGTTCTCGATCTCGGTGCGGATCTGCGCGACGCGACCGGCGATCGCGTCGGCATCGCCTGCGCCGTCGACGATGGTGGTCTCGTCCTTGGTCACGACGACCTTGCGGGCGGTGCCGAGCAGCTCGACGCCTGCGCCCTCGAGCGAGAGGCCGACCTCTTCGCTGATGACCTCGCCACCGGTGAGGATGGCGATGTCGGCCAGCATGGCCTTGCGACGGTCACCGAAGCCCGGAGCCTTGACGGCGACGGACTTGAAGGTGCCACGGATCTTGTTGACGACCAGGGTCGAAAGAGCTTCGCCCTCAACGTCTTCGGCGATGATCAGCAGCGGCTTGCCGGCCTGGATGACCTTCTCCAGCAGCGGCAGCAGGTCCTTGACGGTCGAGACCTTGCCCGAGACCAGCAGGATGTAGGGGTCTTCGAGGACCGCTTCCTGACGATCGGCGTCGGTCACGAAGTAGCCCGAGATGTAGCCCTTGTCGAAGCGCATGCCCTCGGTGAGCTCCAGCTGAAGCCCGAAGGTGTTGGACTCCTCGACGGTGATGACACCTTCCTTGCCGACCTTGTCCATCGCCTCGGCGATGAGCTCGCCGATCGAGGCGTCGCCCGCGGAGATGCCGGCCGTCTGAGCGATCTGCTCCTTGGTCTCGACCTCCTTGGCGCTCTTCAGCAGCGACTCGGTGACGGCCTCCACGGCCTTCTCGATGCCGCGCTTGAGGCCCAGCGGGTTGGCGCCGGCCGCGACGTTGCGCAGACCTTCGCGAACCAGAGCCTGGGCGAGGACGGTAGCGGTGGTGGTGCCGTCACCTGCGACGTCGTCGGTCTTCTTGGCGACTTCCTTGACCAGCTCGGCGCCGATCTTCTCGTACGGGTCCTCGAGCTCGATCTCCTTGGCGATGGAGACACCATCGTTGGTGATCGTGGGAGCGCCCCACTTCTTCTCGAGGACGACGTTGCGGCCCTTGGGGCCGAGCGTCACCTTGACGGCGTCCGCGAGCTGGTTCATGCCGCGCTCGAGGCCGCGCCGTGCCTCCTCGTCGAACGCGATGATCTTGGCCATGTGAAGTGGTCCCTCCAGGACTGGGGGTGATTCCTTCGGACCGCGCCCGCGCCCGCGACGGACGGCTCGCCGGCCTTGTGGTTCCTTCCCCACCCGGCCTGCGGGCCTCACCGACCCGGTCCTTCGTTGTCACTCTCACCTTCAGAGTGCTAACGCAATGATTAGCACTCGACCATGCCGAGTGCAAGCGCCTCTCGGGGATCGGGGGCCCCGCTCAGCCACCCGCGAACAGCGGCCCGGCAGGGCCGGGGGCCGCCCGCGAACAGCCCGAAGGGCCCGTACCCAGCGGGTACGGGCCCTTCGGACTGAAGACCGGTGCTGCGGTGGCCGGACGTCTCAGGCGCTGAGGCGCACCATGTCGGCCTGCGGGCCCTTCTGACCCTGCGAGATCTCGAACTCGACCCGCTGGCCTTCTTCGAGGGTGCGGTAGCCGTCCATCTGAATCGCGCTGTAGTGGACGAAAACATCCGCACCACCGTCGACCGCGATGAAGCCGTACCCCTTCTCCGCGTTGAACCACTTGACGGTGCCCTGAGCCATGCCT
>JAEYMI010000019.1 GCA_023461275.1 Actinomycetes bacterium
GTACCTCTCCGTCAGATCGATGCCGATGCTGCCGGCCCGATGCCGTTGCGCGCGCGCCTGTCCGCGCGCGAGGTCGAGGTGCTCGTGGCGTGGCTGCACTCGGAGTCCAAAGAGGAGGCCGCTCGACGGCTGTATCTGGGTGCGACGACCGTCAACACCCACATCTCCCGAATCCGGGCGAAGTACACCGCCGTCGGCAGGCCCGCCCCGTCGAAGGCCGCGCTGTTCGTCCGGGCCATCCAGGACGGCTACGTCGACCTCGCCGATTGGTGACGCCGGCTTCGGTGTCGGATCGCCGATCGTCGGTATGACGGATCGTCGGTATGACGGATCGTCGGTGTTGCGGATTGTCGGTATGACGGATCGTGCATATTGCCGATCGTCCATATTGCCGATCGTCCACTTTGCCGATCGTCCACTTTGCCGATCGTCCACATTGCCGATCGTCCTCATCGCAGATCGTCGATGTCACGCCCGCGGCCGCGTTGGTGTGACGGGCAACCGCTCCCCATCCTCGGTCACGGGCGTGACATCGGCGTCGCACAGGACGTCCACGAGACTCTGACCGATCCGCGCGTCGCATCCCCTGAAAACGCGCGGAAGCATCGGTCACCTGTCGTGGAACCACCTGCTGTTCTTGGCCCGCCAGACCATGTCTTCCCAGTACGCCCACGTATGGGTGCCGGTACTCGGGAAGTCGGTTGTGACGGGGATCTTCTGTAGGGCAGCGGCGACCTCGAAGGCGCGCGTCTGTGCCAGCGCCGCGACCTCTAGCGGGGTTCCTTTGATCGACGACACCGCATCGGTGTTGTGGCGCCCCCACGTTGCCGAACCCGAGGCGATGCGGATCTTCATCCCTCGCATCCTGGGTAGCTGGACGAGCGGGTCGTTGCGCTCCCAGCGCGGATTCCACGGCGGACCCCACATTGCGTCCGCGCTCAGCGGTCCGACGCCCGCCTCGACACCGGCGTCGATGAGCGCGACGCGAATCGCCTCGCGCATGGTCGGCGCGGAGAGGTTGAGGTAGCCCGACATCGAGAAGATGTCGGAGATGCGGTTGCGGTGGTAGGCGCCGTAGATCATCGCGGCGTTGCCGCCCATCGAGATCCCCATCATGGCGTACTTCTGCTTCGGACCCACCGCGAGACCGCGTGCGTCGAGTGCGCGGATGATGCTGTCGAGGCGGCAGGTCCAGCGGTACCGGTAGGCGATCTTGTTTCCCGGGCTCTTGGCCTCCCAGTCGGAGTAGAAGCTCGCGAGGCCGCCGACCGGCTGGATGACATTCACTCCGGAATCCGCCATGCGCTGGATGTGCGTCTCGTGGCGCCATCCACTCATATCGCTCGTGGCGCGCAGTCCGTCGAGCGCGATGACCGTCTTGTAATTGCCCGCACGCGTCCACATGTCAACGGGGGTGGCAGGCATCCCGCAGCCGCCGACGTAGAACCGTCCGAAGGATGCGGCATTAGCCGATCCAGCATTGACCAGTCCGACACACAGTGCCGTCGCCACGAGTACCACCAGAACGATCACACGTCGCACGGACATGACGGACCACCACGATCTCCTACGCACCGGTGAACCGTATTGCGACCGCCCACACCCGGGCCAGGCCAATCGGGCGTCGTGACCACAGGTCTCCGACATTGAGACCGGTCAGTTACCAAAGTGGCGGATGTGACTTGTGTTAATTAGAGTTACTCGTTTGCTTGGTTTCGATGACGCCTCTGCAGTCGAGTCGACAACGCCGGAACTCCGCTGATGTCCGCCGAACGCAGGACACGGATTCGCCCTTTTCCACCGCTGGACCGTGCCTGAACGTGGAACGATGATTCCCGCACGAGCCGCCGTAGGCCACCTGAACCGGCGCAGTAGGCGACCTGAATTGGCGAGAGGCCAGACATGAAGTCTCGATTGCGGGAGACGTCGCTTCGGATGGCGCCACGACCACGAACGAGCGGGAGTCGACGACTCGCCACACTCGCCATCGGTGCGGCGATCGCCATCAGCACGGCATTCGGAGGGGGCATCGCCACCGCCGCACCCACGGTCGCGCCGCCACCGGCAGGCTGCGGACTCGACTCGGACTCCGGAAAGACGGACCCCCGATTCACGCTCTGGGACGATGTGAAGGGTGAGACGGGCGTCAAGCCGTTCAAGCCCGGCAACCTCGACGTCGTGACGCCCGCGGCGAAGTACCAACCCGACAAAAAGCACCCCAAGCGTTATGCGATACGCCTCGGCGGCGATCATCCCGGGCACGGCGACGACTACCTGCTGGTTCCGACCAATCGCATCAAGGGCATCGAATGCTCGTATCTGTGGGACGGTTCGCAGTTGAACCTCTGGTACTCCGCGTGGGCGGAGGCCCAGAAGTGGGTCGCCAAGGTACCCGCGAAACCCCTTGCCATTGGCGTGAATTCAGCGGAGGCGCGTGGCAAGGATCAGCTTCACATCCATCTCGCGGTGGCCAATCCCGCGATCGTGTCGGCGCTCAAGGCGATCAAGAACCCACAGCGGAACCTCGATAGGTGGACCACGACCAACGTGAACCTCCCGGTGAATGATCCGCATAAGACGAAGGTGAGCGCGCAGTTCCGCGTCGTGAAGTACACGGGCTCGCTGCCGAATCTGTTCCGAGTCCTGCACAAGCAACTTCCCAAGGGCGAGGCGATGTACACGCAGTCGATCGCCGTCATCGACGCCGGCACGCCCAACACGTACTACGTCCTCAACAGCACACCGAATCTGCCGGGCGTCTCACCAGCCCACGGAACCGGACTCGCCGACTACGTCTACGGCTGGGGCGTGTAGTCGTTCACGCGCTCGACAGCGTGTCGTCGAAACAGTTGGTCGACGGTCACGAATCGGTGACGAAGTGCGCCGAGAAGTGGCGATTTGCGACGCCACCCCGATACTGAGATGACCTGGTGCGGTGAACATTCCACGCCACGCAGCTCTTCGATACGAAGAAGAAGGAGGTGGTCATGAACAACGACACCGAGACAACAGATGACGTACACGATCACCTCCATGCGACCCAGCTCTGACCTTTCTGGTCCACGGGTCATCCAGCGCGGCAACAACTCCCGACACGGCTGATGGCCACGCCCCGTACGCCGCACTCCCATCTGCCCGACCCCGCCACGGGGCCTGTCGGGCACCCCACATATCGACCTGCCAGCGCCGCGGATGTGCGCGATGACGCGTTACCGCTCCGATGGCGACACATGGTCGACCCTTCACGAAAGGTGGTGGAACACATGCACAGTCACAACACCTGGGGAATCTCCGGCCCGGTCTTCCTCACCATTTTCGCCACAGCCTCCGTCGCATGCTTGGTCTGGGCGCTCTGCGACATCTACCTCGCACGACGCATCCGCCTCGACGATCCGATCGACCGACTGACACCCACCGAGATCGGCATGCTGGTCTCCGATCGCAACGCTCACCTCGCGGCGCTCACCCAATTGCTCACCCAGGGCTACATCGACTCCGACGGCCAGCCGAACCCGACGCCGTCACGCACGAAATCCCGACTCGATCAATTGTCCCGCACGACACTCGAGGCGCTCCGTAACCAGTCGGGAAGGCACAAAGATGTGGCGCGAACAACCCGGTCCGCCCGCGTCGACCTACGAAACGAACTGCGCGTACGCGGCTACCTCACCGAGCCCACGGCCCGAGGTGTGCGAATTGCGTTGGCGCTCTTCATGGTCGTCGGCGTGATCAGGATGTTCGCAGGGCTGAGTAACGCAAAGCCGACCGGCCTGCTGGTCGCCGTCCTCGTCGTCGACATGGTGTCCCTGATGTTCGTGTCAGGGCTCCAGCAACGACGCACGATCCGCGGCGACAAAGCCCTGGACGCCGCGAGATCGAGGAACCGACACCTTCGACCTGAACTGCGGCCGGCCGTACGCACGTATGGTCCGACGGCCGCAGCGATCGGCGTCGCGCTCTTCGGAATTCGCATCGTCGAGCTCATCGACCCCCTCTTTGCAGCGAACGCGACAGTGTCGAGGGGCCACATCGCAGCCTCGTGGGGCACGGGCGGCTATTTCGGAGGCGGTTTCGATTCGACGAGTGGTTGCAGTACGTCGAGCAGTTGCGGTTCGTCAAGCAGTTGCGGGGGCGGTGGCGGAGGCTGCGGCGGGTGAGCAAGTCCCACCCACCTACCCGGATCACAACACGAAAAGGAGCAGTCCCATGACACTTGAATTGCCTGCCGGAATCGGCATCGGGTGGCGTCCGGAGATCTCCGGGGTGATCGCACAACTGTCGGGCCTCGGATTCTGCGAGGTCATCGCGGAGTCGGTACCCGCACTCGACGATCCCCACTCCTGGCTTCCCGACCTCATGGCACTGAACGTCCCGATCATCCCGCACGGCGTGGGACTCTCCCTCGGCGGCGCAGAACCCGTTACCGCACAGCGGATCTCAGTACTGACTCGCTGCGCCGAGACTCTCAACGCACCATTGGTCAGCGAACACATCGCCTTCGTCCGAGCAGGCGGCGTCGAGGCGGGACACCTCCTCCCGGTCCCACGTAGTCGCGAGGCCCTCGATGCGCTGACCGACAATATTCGACGCACCCAGGATTACCTACCCGTGCCACTGGCGGTGGAGAACATCGCATCGCTGTTCGAGTGGCCCGACGACGAGTACACCGACGGCGAGTTCCTTGCCGAACTCGTCGAGCGCACCGGCGTGTATCTCCTCATCGACGTCGCGAATGTGTATGCGTGCGCTGTCAATCGGGGTTCCGACCCCGCCTCAGACCTGGCCCGACTCCCGCTGGAGCGGGTCGCGTACTGCCATGTGGCAGGCGGCGAGCCCGACGGCCGGCTCTACCACGACACCCACACGGCCCCGGTGCCAGACGACGTGCTCGCCTTGGTCACGCAACTCGCGGCAACAGGTCGTACCAGTGCGTTCCTGCTCGAGCGCGACGGGCACTATCCGCCGGCAACCGAACTCGTCGACGAGTTGAACGCCATCGCCGACGCCGCGGGCGTCGACCGGCCGATGTGGAATCACCCCTGGGAGAACGCATCATGAACGCGCGCAAAACCATCGAATCGCACCCCGTCGGATCACACCTAGACGGTATGCCGACGCTCGCCGAACGCCAGAGCGCTCTGGTGAGCGCGCTCGTCTCGGGCGGCTCGCCTCCGCCGGGATTCGACGTCGATCGTCTGAAGGCAGCGGAAAATGCGTTGCTGGGCAAGCGATGTGGCGAAGTCGCGCGGCGGCTACCGCAGCTTCGTGCACATCTCGGGACACAGTTCGACGACGCGTTCGTCGCCTGGGCACGCGGGCGGGCACCGGCCGGATCCTCGCGCGACGCAACTGGTTTCATCGCACACCTGACCGACACCGGGCTGTGGTCGCCACCCCGAGCGCGTCGTCGAATCCTCTGGCGGGGGCGAGCAAAATGAAAGGCGCCCGGCCACTTTCGTGACCGGGCGCCTTTCGTCTGACTCAGTGAGTCAGATCATCGGTGAAACGAAATCACTTGATGATCTTGGTGACTCGACCCGCACCAACGGTGCGGCCACCCTCGCGGATGGCGAAACGCAGGCCCTCGTCCATGGCGACCGGCTGGATGAGCTTGACGCTCATCTCGGTGTTGTCGCCCGGCATGACCATTTCGGTGCCCTCGGGGAGGGTAACGACGCCGGTCACGTCGGTGGTACGGAAGTAGAACTGCGGACGGTAGTTGTTGAAGAACGGCGTGTGACGGCCGCCCTCGTCCTTGCTCAGGATGTAGGCCTGGCCCTCGAACTCCGTGTGGGGAGTCGTGGTGCCCGGCTTCACGATGACCTGACCGCGCTCGACGTCCTCACGCTTGAGGCCACGCAGCAGCAGACCGGCGTTGTCGCCCGCCTGTGCCGAGTCGAGCAGCTTGTGGAACATCTCGATACCGGTGACGGTGGTCTTCTGCGACTTCTCGCGGATACCGACGATCTCGACTTCCTCGTTCACGTTGACCTCGCCGCGCTCCACACGACCGGTGACCACGGTGCCGCGGCCGGTGATGGTGAAGACGTCCTCGACGGGCATCAGGAACGGCTTGTCGGTCTCGCGGACCGGATCCGGGATCGAGTCGTCAACGGCCTGCATGAGCTCCTCGACCGACTTGGCCCACTCCGGGTCACCCTCGAGTGCCTTGAGAGCCGAGACCTTGATCACGGGGGCTTCCTCGTCGAAGTCCTGGGCGGCCAGCAGTTCGCGGACCTCCATCTCAACGAGCTCGATGATCTCTTCGTCGTCGACCATGTCGGCCTTGTTCAGCGCGACCAGGATGTAAGGAACACCCACCTGGCGGGCCAGCAGCACGTGCTCGCGGGTCTGCGGCATCGGGCCGTCGGTGGCGGCGACCACGAGGATCGCGCCGTCCATCTGGGCAGCACCGGTGATCATGTTCTTGATGTAGTCGGCGTGACCGGGAGCGTCGACGTGCGCGTAGTGACGCTTGTCGGTCTCGTACTCGACGTGCGAGATGTTGATCGTGATACCACGAGCCTTCTCTTCAGGAGCCTTGTCGATCTGGTCGAACGCAAAGCTCTTGTTGAGATCCGGGTACTTGTCGTGCAGCACCTTGGTGATCGCCGCGGTCAGGGTGGTCTTGCCGTGGTCGACGTGACCGATGGTGCCGATGTTCACGTGCGGCTTGGTCCGCTCGAACTTCGCCTTCGCCACTTGATTGTCCTCCTGGACTTGTTGCTCTACTGGGCGGATCCCAGCAGGGGTTTCTTTCTATGAGGTTGTTGCCCCGCCATGATGGTCAGGCAGCGCGTCGCCAAAGTTGTTGGCAGGTAAGTGAATTACTCGCCTGTCGCCTTGGCGATGATTTCCTTCGACACGTTCGCCGGAACTTCGGCGTAGGAGTCGAACACCATGGAGTAGTTTGCCCGGCCCTGGGTCTTCGACCGAAGGTCTCCGATGTAGCCGAACATCTCCGACAGCGGAACCTGTGCCTTCACGACACGGGCACCACTGCGCTCCTCCATGGCCTGGATCTGGCCACGGCGGGAGTTCAGGTCGCCGATCACGTCACCCATGTAGTCCTCCGGAGTCGTGACCTCAACGGCCATGATCGGCTCCAGGATGACCGGGCTCGCCATCTTCGCGGCCTCCTTGAGGGCCTGCGAACCGGCGATCTTGAAGGCCATTTCCGACGAGTCGACGTCGTGGTACTGACCGTCGAGCAGGGTGACCTTCAAGTTGACCAGCGGATAACCGGCGAGCACGCCGTACTGCATCGCGTCCTGCGCACCGGCATCCACCGACGGGATGTACTCGCGCGGAACACGACCACCGGTGACCGCATTCTCGAACTCGTAGGTCGCGCCGTCCTCGGCGTCGACCAGCGGCTCGAGCTTGATGATCACCTTCGCGAACTGACCGGAACCACCGGTCTGCTTCTTGTGGGTGTACTCGTGCTTCTCGACGGTCTTGCGGATCGTCTCGCGGTAGGCCACCTGCGGCTTACCGACGTTGGCCTCGACCTTGAACTCGCGACGCATACGGTCGACGAGGATGTCGAGGTGGAGCTCGCCCATGCCGCCGATGACGGTCTGGCCGGTCTCGTCGTCGAGCTTGACCGAGAAGGTCGGGTCCTCTTCGGCGAGCTTCTGGATCGCGGTGCCCAGCTTCTCCTGGTCGGACTTGGTCTTCGGCTCGATCGAGACGTTGATGACCGGGTCCGGGAAGCTCATCGACTCCAGGACGATCGGCGCGTTCGAATCGCACAAGGTGTCACCGGTGGTGGTGTCCTTCAGTCCGATCATCGCGTAGATGTGGCCCGCGGTCGCATCCTCGACCGGCATTTCCTTGTTGGCGTGCATCTGGAAGAGCTTTCCGATGCGCTCCTTCTTGCCCTTGGTCGCGTTGAGCACCTGGGTGCCGGCGGTGATGTGACCCGAGTAGACACGCACGAAGGTCAGCTTGCCGAAGAACGGGTGAGCCGCGATCTTGAACGCCAGAGCCGAGAACGGCTCGTCGGCCGACGGCTTACGCGAGAGGATTTCCTCTTCGTTTCCGACGGCGTGGCCCTCGACGCTCGGCACGTCCAACGGGGACGGCAGGTAGTCGATGACGGCGTCGAGCATGGGCTGGACACCCTTGTTCTTGAACGCCGAACCACAGATGACCGGGTAGTACTCGCGCGCGATGGTGACCTTGCGGATGGCCGCCTTGATCTCCTCGATCGAGAGCTCTTCGCCACCGAAGTACTTCTCGAGCAGAGCCTCGTCGGTCTCGGCGACCGTCTCGAGCAGCTTCTCGCGGTACTCGGCAGCCTTGTCGACCAAGTCGGCGGGGATCTCCTCGAACGTCGGCTCGGCGCCGATGTCGACGGTCCCGCGCCAGGTGATGGCCTTCTGCTCGATCAGGTCGACGACGCCGTCGAAGTTGTCCTCAGCGCCGATCGGCAGCTGCAGGACCAGCGGCTTGGCGCCCAGGCGCTCCTCGATGGTGCGGACGGTGAAGTAGAAGTCGGCGCCCAGCTTGTCCATCTTGTTGACGAAGCAGATACGCGGGACGTCGTACTTCTCGGCCTGACGCCACACCTGCTCGGACTGCGGCTCGACGCCTTCCTTGCCGTCGAACACCGCGACCGCGCCGTCGAGGACACGGAGGCTGCGCTCGACCTCGACGGTGAAGTCGACGTGGCCGGGGGTGTCGATGATGTTGATCTGGTTCTTGTTCCAGAAACAGGTCACCGCAGCGGAGGTGATGGTGATACCCCGCTCCTTCTCCTGCTCCATCCAGTCGGTGGTCGAGGCACCGTCGTGGGTTTCACCGATCTTGTAGTTGACACCGGTGTAGAAGAGGATTCGCTCGGTGGTGGTGGTCTTGCCGGCATCGATGTGGGCCATGATGCCGATGTTGCGAACCTTGTTCAGGTCGCTGAGCACTTCCTGTGCCACGTGGTTTCCCTTCGGGAATAGCTTTTGACTTGAGAGCTGTCCGCTTCGCGTGACTCCGCACGCCCGGTGGGCCGCGAGGTCACGCGAAGCGTGCGATCACCAGCGGTAGTGCGCGAACGCCCGGTTGGCCTCGGCCATCTTGTGGGTGTCCTCGCGACGCTTCACCGAAGCGCCGAGGCCGTTGGAGGCGTCGAGGAGCTCGTTGGCCAGACGCTCGACCATCGTCTTCTCACGACGCTGACGGCTGAAGGTGACCAGCCAACGCAGCGCCAAGGTGTTGGCGCGGTTCGGCTTGACCTCGATCGGCACCTGGTAGGTGGCGCCACCGACGCGACGGCTCTTGACCTCGAGGGTCGGCTTGACGTTGTCCAGCGCGCGCTTGAGGGTGACGACCGGATCGGTACCGGTCTTCTCGCGGGCCTGCTCGAGTGCGCCGTAGACGATGCGCTCGGCGGTCGACTTCTTGCCGTCCAGCAGGATCTTGTTGACCAGCTGGGTGACGACGGGCGAGCCGTAGACCGGGTCGTTGATCAGGGGACGCTTGGGTGCGGGTCCTTTACGTGGCATCTCGATCAGCCCTTCTTCGCGCCGTAGCGGCTACGTGCCTGCTTGCGGTCCTTGACACCCTGGGTGTCCAGCGAGCCGCGGATGACCTTGTAACGAACACCGGGGAGGTCCTTCACACGACCGCCGCGGACGAGCACCATCGAGTGCTCCTGGAGGTTGTGGCCCTCACCCGGGATGTAAGCGGTGACCTCGACGGAGCTGGTCAGGCGCACACGGGCGACCTTACGCAGCGCGGAGTTCGGCTTCTTCGGGGTGGTGGTGTAGACGCGGGTGCACACACCACGACGCTGCGGGCTCCCCTTGAGGGCCGCGGTCTTGGTCTTGGCAGCCTTGTCGTGACGGCCCTTGCGGACCAGCTGATTAATCGTTGGCACTAGGTGTTCTTCCTTTTGTCGGCGTAATGCTGTTCTCGTGTCGCGGTTTGTGCTCCGGGCAAGCAGACAGAGCCGTCGTCGACGATTCTGTTTGCTTCCGCAACTCGCCCCACCAGCGCGTCTGCGCTGGTCAGTACATATATCGTTACCCCGTGGTCGGGCGTGTCGAACGTCGCACGGGTCACGCGTCTGTCAGTCGTTCTCCCGCGATCACCAAAGCTCGGAGTCGGCGGGCATGCAGACTGGCCCAGCATTGGCCGGGCACCGACGGACCACTCTACCGATCTGATTTGCACAGGTCAAAAAACGGATCCATCGGCCGTCCGGCGGTATTCCTGCAGGTAAACGAACGGTGAGGGGCTGGTGTTCCCTTGCTGTTCAGTGCCCGATGAACACCTTCAGCGCGACGATGATCGCGGCCAGCGCGGCAGTGACGAGTCCGGCCAGCACGAGCCGGGCGCTCGTCGGATGCCCGCGCACCCGTTCGGCGACGATCTGCACCGTTGCTATCCGGAACACCACGATGCCGCCCGCGATCAGCTGCGCGACCTGCCACGACACCACGCCCCACCACCCGAACGCCAACGCGATGGCCGGCGCAGTCGCCGACGAGATGATCGGCAGAGCATCACGCAACTCGTCGAGGAGGACTCGACGCTGTGACTCGTCGAACATGCCGTCGACGCCCGCGTATTCGTGTGCCTGGTCCGAGTGTTTCTGCTCCCCGTGTTTCCGGTCCCCGTGTTTCTGGTCCCCGGGCGCACCGTCGCCGTGTGCCTCCGGAATGCTGCTCTTGGCAATGAGGTCAGCGAGCACGTGCGCGACATAGGTGGTCAGGCCCGTACCCAGCACCAGCCACACGGCATACCCGTGATCGATTTGGTGCCCGTCGACCACCGCGACCGCGCCCAGAATGAGGATGTTTCCGTATACATAGGCCGACAATCGAGACGCCGCACGCCGCGGCGGCAACGGCGCTCCGTTGCGCTCGGTCAGAATGCCGTGCCACACGGCCTTGGAACCGCTTGGTCGCCGACTCCACGGTCGCCGACTCCGGGATCGGCGATCAGTCATCACGCCGCTCGCTCATGCAGGCAGGTTACCGAGGTGACCGGGGGCTCCTCAGCGGTTCCGACGTAAACGCACCGCGTCTAGAGATTCGGTCCACGTCTGGCGAACCATCGGTCGACGACGGTCGCCTGCTGCTCGATCGTCAACGACTCCCAATCGGGACGGGACGCCCAGTCCCCGGTGTCCGCTATCCCGTCGTCGACGCCAGAGGTGAACGGAAGCGCATAGGCGTTGTACCCGCGGCCGGCGCGTCGCCTCGACCCGATCTCGTGCCGCACCTGCACCCACGCGCCCCGCGCGAGGAACCCGACACTCGACCGCGCGTGATGGATCTGCCAGGCATGCGCCAGTTCGTGGATCAGCAACTGCCCGGGCACCGGGTAGGCGCCGCTGGGTGCCAGCGTCGCGTCGAATCGGGTGCCCATGTTGCAGTAAATCCGTTGCCGCGCACCGGGAATGGTGAACGCCCGACCGCGCAGCCCACGAATGTCGGTGACGCGGACGTCGTCGAGCCACGACGCCTGGCCGAACACCGACGACGCGACGTGCCGCTCGTCGGCAGTCAGCGGTCGGGTCCGGATCCTGCGACCAAACATGGGACGCAGCTTTCCATAGCGTTCTCGCGAGGGGTAGCCAGTTCGCGCTGGGGCTGGCGAATTGCGCTCATGTTGCAAAGCCAGCGTAGTTGGATAACCCCAGCGGAAACCGGGGACGAGCGACGGGCTCAACGGGTTCGCGAACGATCTCGTTGTTCGCGACCGATACATCAATCGCGAACAACCATTCTGGGAGCGACGCGTTCTCGGTCTACTCCGGAGTCTGCGGCAGTTTCACCTTCGAAGCCCCGGGCTTCGCCGGATTCGACGGCGGCGGCACCACCGGGCCGATGTCGCCGTCTGGGGCTTCGTCGAGGTCGACGATCACCGGCGCGTGGTCGCTGGGCTTGGTTCCCTTGCGCGCCTTGCGATCCACCCACGCTGCCGCGGCCCGTTCGGCGATCGGTCCGCCGGCGAGGATCAGGTCGATGCGCATGCCGAGGTCCTTGTGGAACATTCCGGCACGGTAGTCCCAGTAACTGAATACCCGCTCGTTCGGCCACCGTTCGCGGACCACGTCACGCAGGCCGAGCGCCTCGAAACCGCCCAGTGCCGACCGCTCGGGCTCGGTGACGTGCGTGTGCCCGACGTAGGCGGCCGGATCGAAGACGTCGGCATCGGCGGGGGCGATGTTCATGTCGCCGCAGAGCATCGTCGAATCTGCTTCTCCGGCAACCACTTCGCGCAGCCGTTCGAGCCAGGCCAGCTTGTACGTGTAGTGATCGGAGTCGGGTTCGCGGCCGTTGGGCACGTACAACGAGTAGATTCGCACGCCGTCGCACACCGCCGACACCGCACGTGCCTCGGCGGGTGACTCCGGGTCGGGATAGCCTGGCGCGCCGTCGAATCCGCGTCGAACATCGTCGAGTCCGACCCGTGACAGCAGCGCCACCCCGTTCCACTGCCCCTGCCCGACGTGGACGTAGTCGTAGCCGCGCTCGGCGAGGTCGGCGCCCAACACCTCGTCGAACGCCTCGTCGGAGAGTTTGGTCTCCTGCAGACAGACGACGTCTGGTTTGCGTTCGTCGAGCCACGGCAGCAACCGTGGGATCCGCTGCTTGACCGAGTTCACATTCCACGTGGTGACGCGCATGACCTTCACCGTAATTGATGGCCGACATGGCAGGATCGTCGCCATGTCCCCCATCTCCGATCGCGTCTGGTGGGTTCGGGTGCTACGCCTGATGGCTGCCGGACTCGGCGCGGCGGCAGTCATCGTGCTGCCGATCCGACAGGCCGACGTCCCCGGATTCACCATCGCGAACTACCTCAGCTACTTCACCGTGCTGTCGAATATCGCTGCGGTGCTCGTGCTGTTCGTCGAAGCGATAGCCGCACCGGAAAGTGCTGCGTGGCAATGGTTTCGAGGCGCTGTCACGACGTGCATGGTGATCACCGGCATCGTCTACGCGCTGCTGCTCTCCGGGATCGACGTCCATACCGGCAGCGATTGGGTCAACGACGTCGTCCACCGGCTCATGCCCGTCGTGCTACTGCTCGATTGGGCCTTGCTGCGGCCGCGCCGGTTGCCGTCGCATTCCTGGTGGACCTGGCTGGCATTCCCGCTGTTCTACGGCGTTTACACGCTGATCCGAGGACCGGTCGTCGACTGGTATCCGTATCCCTTCATCGACCCGCGCGGCCAGGGATATCTGTCGATGACGTTGTCGATCGTGGTGGTGCTTCTCGGTATGGCGGCGTTGGCGTTCGGGGTGTTCTGGTTGGGGACTCGCGGTCGCCACGACACGACTCAACGCGCCGCCGCGTGACCACGCCCGACGACCAGCACCACCACACCGCACGCGACCACCACCAGACCACTCGGCATCAGTGGTCCGGCGACGACGTGGCCGGCCAGCAGCACTCCGGCGACAGCCGCACCGATGGCGGCACCCACCTGACGTGATGCGGCGACGATGCCGCCCGCGACTCCGCTCCGGTCGAGGGGTAAGCCGGCGACGGCCGTCGCGGTCAATGGCGGATTGGCGAAGCCGAATCCGATTCCGACGGCGATCAGCCCGGGAATGATCGGCCACGCCGAGCTTGCCGACGAGGCAACGGCACCCGCGACTCCCCCGATCAGCAATGCCGATCCCGCGACGACCAGCGGCGGGCGCGGGCCACGCCGGCCGACCAGCGCCCCGGACATCGGGGCACACAGCGTGGCGCCGGCCGCCAGCGCCAGCAGTGTCAGCCCAGCGGCCAACGGAGTCAGGCCGAGGTGGCGCTGCAGGTGGACCGACATCACCACGATGGTCACCGTGAGGGCGATAAAGGTGGCCACCGCCCCGGCCACCGCTCCGCGAAAACTGCCTGCCCGGAACAGTTCGAGCTCGATCAGAGGTTGCGCCACAAGGCTTTCCACTCGCCAGAACGCCACGCCGGCCACCACCACTACGAGCGCTCCGACAGCCATCCACGACGACAGCGCGCCACGCTGCCCGCCCTCGATGAGCAGCCCCACGAGGCCGGCGATGATCGTGATCGCGAGAACCTGACCGAGCGGGTCGAGTTGACGCGGTTGTGCCGCAATCGATTCGGGCACCACAGCGAAGGTGGCCAACCAGGTCAGCACCACGAATGGGACGACCACCCACAGCACCGCGCGCCAACCGAATGCCTCGATCAGCGCACCACCCAGCAGCGGCCCGGCGGCCATGCTGATGCCGAAGACGCTCGCCCACACGCCGATCGCCTGGGCGCGTCGTCGTGGATCGGTGAAGACGTTGACCACGATCGCCAATGCGACCGGGGCGAGCATCGCCCCGCCGACACCTTGCACCACACGGGCGCCGATCAGCACCGCGGCCGTGGGTGCCAGTGCCGCAACCGCCGATGCCGCACCGAAAATAGCCAAGCCCCAACGGAATACGCGTCGTCGACCGAAGCGGTCGGCCACCGCACCCGCCGAGATCATCAGGCTCGCGACGGTGAGCGTGTAGGCGTCGACCACCCAGGCGAGCCGCCCGAGGCCGATGTCGAGGTCGTCGCCGATGTCGGGCAGTGCGACCGCGACGATAGTGGTGTCGAGACCGACAAGGAACAGCGCCATCGCGCAGACGGCGAGAACCAGCCAGGGTCGAGGGTGGTCGGTCGGATCGGCGGGGCGTTGATGTGTGAGGTCGTTCGAGGTCATGGCCGCAGATCGTCGTCGTCGAACACCGTCCATGACCACAAACCTTGCTGTTTTGGCAAAATGGCGGCATGTCCAACGCAGGCAGTGAAGACACTGCGGCACTCATCGCCGACATCGGGCCGCGACTTCGTGCACTGCGCACGTCGTCGGACCTGACGCTGCAGGAGGTCTCGGACCAAACCGGCATCTCGATCAGCGTGCTGTCACGACTGGAGTCGACGCAGCGACGCCCGACGTTGGAGCTACTGCTGCCACTGGCGCGGCTCTACCGTGTCACTCTTGACTCCCTCGTCGATGCCCCGCCCACCGGAAACCCGCGAATTCATCTGGTTCCCAAGCAGATTCGACGCGGCGGACAAGTGGTTCCGCTGACCGAGCAGCCGGGTCCGATCCAGGTGTTCAAACATGTCATCGCACCGCGCACGCCGGTATTATCGAGTCATTCCGGGCACGCCTGGATCTATGTGCTGGCCGGTGAACTCCGACTCATCCTCGGCCGGGACGAACACCTACTGCGACCGGGAGAAGTCGCGGAATTCGATGCGCAGCAACCACATTGGTTCGGCCCGGCCGACAATCACCCGGTTGAGGTGCTGCACATGTTCGGGCCACACGGAGAGCGACCGAAGATCCGCGTCATCCCGTCGTGATCGCCGAATCGCCCCGTCCCCATACTCCCGGTGGCACAGCCTCGGTAGAAGCGGATGACGGCGTCGATAGTTGACGCCGATTCCCGGTCCTACCGAGGCTGTGCCACGGCTCCCGGGTGATAATCGGACGCTCAGCCGTACCGCCGACGATCCGCCGTCATCGCGGCCTCAGGTCGTCGCGGGCGCGGGCGATCCGGGACCGGATGGTCCAACCTTGTCAGTGCCACCGCATACGGTGGAAGACCTCAGAGTTCTGCCGGTTCAAGGGGGGGTCATGGCAGTCACGAATGGTTGGTCGGACCGAGTTGTTGGACGTGGATTCCGCGCTTCGAAATCGAGCAGGTGACGTGAGTACGTCGCTTGCGCTTCGCGCATGGCACACCCAACGCGCTCGCGATCTTGACCGTATTGAGGACCTACATCGGGTGGTCACAGGCACCGAGCGAGGACGCCGCTGGGACTCCGAGTATGTGAACTGCGCGGTAATCACGCGCCTGCTCGCCGAGTTTCAAGGGTTCTCCCGCGACCTACTCACCGATGCCGTAGATCATGTCGTCGACCAGTTTCACGCTCCCCCGGCGCTGGTCGGAATGCTTCGCGGTGCATTCGTGTCGACATCCGCGCTCAGCAAGGGCAATCCGACCTGGACGGCGCTGACCACCGATTTCGGCCAGCTCGGCCTCAGCCTCAAGTCCGCAGTCGACCTGCGCTATGCCGTCAACGGTCCGCGCTGGCGAACGAAGCTCGATGCCGCGCTGTATGCCCGCAACGCGATTGCCCACGCCGATGACGACAAGTTGATCGTCTGCCGAGCGCGGCATGATCTGACGATGCGCCGCGCCCGCGAATGGCGGCGCTCCCTGAACGGACTTTGCGCTGGTCTGGATGCGGTCGTTGGTACACACTTGACACAGATGACGGGCGTCGCCCCGTGGTGATGGAGGACAAGATGACGGCTGGCCGATCAAAGGTGAAGCGCGGCCAACGCATCGAGGTGCCCTTTGGTGCCGGGAAACACACGGCGGTGGTTACCGATGTGCGCAATGGCCGCGTGTACGTCACCGTTGATCCAGGCTCGGACCATTCGGTTGCGACCTTCTATCGAGAAGACGAGTTGGGCGTCGCGTAGCCCAGGAGCACGTCGCCGGAGTTCGCAGCTGCTACCCGTACCGCCGACGATCCGCCGTCATCGCGGCCTGCAGGTCGTCGCGGGCGCGGGCGATCCGGGACCGGATGGTTCCGACGGGGCACCCGCAGATCGACGCGGCCTCGGCGTAGCTGACCCCGAGCACCTGCGTCAGCACAAACGCCTCCCGACGATCGGTGTCGAGAGCGTCGATGAGCATCTGCACCTCGACGCGCATCTCGTGGCGCTCGGATCGCGCGGTGATCGACGCGATGGTGTCGGCCGAGGAATGCAGATCCATCCGTGGGCGTGACATGTCATAGCGCACCTGATCGACGACGACGCGTCGGGCGATGGAGAGCAACCACGTGCGTGCCGGTGCGGTGCCAGAATAGCGCGGCAACGACTTGATGGCCCGCAGATAGGTTTCCTGGGTGAGGTCGTCGGCGTTGCGACGGTCCCCGAGGTAGCCGACGAGCCGCCACACGTCGTCGCGGGTCAGCCGGATGAATCGTTCGAGCGCGCGGTCGTCGCCACGGGCAGCGGCGACGGCGAGATCGCTGATCTCGGCGTCGTCGGGTCGCTGGCTCACCCGCTCACCGTATCGGACCTGGATCGGGCGCAGCGAGTGGCCACCACGCGCTTCGCTCGCGGACGCACTCAACCAGCGGCGGTACCGAGTCGCTGCGCTCTCCTCGATCAGCAGTTTGAGGTCCTTGGGAACTTTTCCCGCACCCCATCCGACCTGTATCAAGGAGATATGTGTCGGCGCAGGTAACCGACCCGCAGTACAACCTTGGGAGGCGCGGTGACGTCCGTCACGCCACAGGAAGAAGTGGTCGAGTCGGCCACTCTTCGTCGGATCGAGCTCGAGGTATCCGGCATGACGTGCGGCGCGTGCGCGGCGCGGGTGGAACGCAAGCTCAACAAGGTCGACGGCGTCGCCGCCTCGGTCAACTACGCGACCCGGATCGCCACCATCGATGCCCCCGATTCACTCGGACCCGACGACCTGTGCGACGTCGTCGACAAGGCCGGATACTCGGCGCAGCGTCGGTCCACCGGGCCCGTCGATCCCGACGACGACCCCGATCAGCGCTACGCCGCGTCGATTTTCCGACGCCTGGTCATCGCACTTGTCCTGTTCGTGCCACTCGCCGACTTCTCGATCATGTTCGCGACGATCCCGCAGATCCGCTTCCCCGGTTGGCAGTGGCTGCTGATCGCGCTGGCCACCCCGATTCTGACGTGGTGTGCGTGGCCGTTCTACTCGGTCGCCTACCGCAACCTGAAGGTTCGCGCGCTGTCGATGGAGACGCTGATCAGTATCGGCGTCATCTCCGCGGCCCTGTGGTCGCTCTATTCGATGTTCACCCAGGACGCGCCCGCGGCCGATCGTGGTGTGTGGCAGACGATTCTGGGCAGCGACTCGATCTACCTCGAGGTCGCCGCGGGTGTCACGGTGTTCGTGCTCGCCGGACGCTATTTCGAGGCCCGCGCACGCTCCCGGGCCGGCGGCGCATTGCGTGCACTGGCCGCGCTCGGCGCCAAGGACGTGTCGGTGATCCTTCCCAACGGCACCGAGATGCGGATCCCGGTCGGTGAGCTGAAGGAGGGACGCCAGTTCGTCGTGCGGCCGGGCGAGACGATCGCCGCCGACGGCCTCGTGATCTCGGGCTCCGCCGCCATCGACATGAGCGCGATGACCGGCGAATCGAAACCGTCCGATGTCGAGGCCGGCGACAGCGTCGTCGGTGGCACCGTCAGCATCAACGGGCGGCTCGTCGTGGAGGCCGCTGCGGTCGGCGACGACACCCAGTTCGCGGCGATGGTCCGCCTCGTCGAGCAGGCCCAAACCGGCAAGGCCAATGTGCAGCGCCTCGCCGATCGGATCGCCGGCGTCTTCGTGCCGGTGGTCATCGCGATCGCCATCGCGACCGTGGCCGGCTGGTTGATCGCCGGCGCCGACGTCGACAAAGCGGTCGCAGCGGGCCTCGCGGTGCTGGTCATCGCGTGCCCGTGCGCCCTCGGATTGGCCACGCCGACGGCGCTGATGGTCGCCTCGGGTCGCGGCGCCCAGCTGGGCATCTTCCTCAAGGGACACCAGGCGCTCGACGCCTCACGCGACGTCGACACCGTCGTCTTCGACAAGACCGGCACCCTGACCAACGGTGAACTGACCGTCGTCGACGTGGCCGTTGCACCGCGTTATGACCGCGCCGATGTGCTGGCGCTGGCGGCCGCCGTCGAGGACGCCTCCGAGCATGCCGTCGCCGCGGCCATCGTCGCCGCCGGTGACCCCGACGGTCGGACCGTCACCGATTTCGTCGCCGAACCCGGACGCGGGGTGCGCGCCGACGTCGACGGGGTCGCGGTGCGCGTCGGCTCCCCGCGCTGGGTGGCGAAGGGATTCGCCATCCCGACCGACCTCGCCCGCGCCCGACGCGAGGCCGAGGATCGCGGACAGACCGTGGTGTACGTGGCCGTCGACGACGAGGTGTGCGCCGCGATCGCCGTCGCCGACACGGTGAAAGACTCTGCCGCCGCGACCATTTCCGAGCTACGCGAGATGGGCATGCGCACCTTGCTGGTCACCGGCGACAACGCCGCGGCCGCACGGATCGTCGCCGATCAGGTGGGCATCGACGAGGTACTCGCCGAGGTGCTGCCCGAGGAGAAGGTGCGTCGCATCGAGCGCCTGCGCGAGGAGGGGCGGGTGGTCGCGATGGTCGGCGACGGTATCAACGACGGGCCCGCGCTGGCCACCGCCGATCTCGGCCTGGCGATCGGTCGCGGCACCGACGTCGCGATCGCCGCCGCCGACATCATCCTGGTGCGCAACGACCTGCACAGCGTCGTCGAAGCGCTCGGCCTGGCACACGCCACCCGAAACACTATCCGCACCAACATGATCTGGGCATTCGGCTACAACGTCGCGGCCATCCCGATCGCCGCGGCCGGCCTGCTCAATCCGTTGATCGCTGGCGCGGCGATGGCGTTCTCGTCGTTCTTCGTGGTGTCCAACAGTCTGCGGCTGCGCAAGTTCGCCGGCGAGCGAAGCTGGTCGGGCAACTCATGAGACGACGACGGATCGGCCTCATCGCGTCGGGTATCGTCGCCCTTTCGGCGACGTTTCTGGTGAGTGCCTGCTCCCCCGCCGACAGCTCCGACGGCGCGACAAACGTTCCGGAACCCTCGGCTTCGGCCAACGTCAACAACTCCATCGACCCGGCGACCATCAACCGCATCGCCGATTCGGTACGCAACCGCGGTCTGACGCTCACCGGTGAGCGCGACGTGGCCGCACAGGTGTGTGCCGCGGCGGGTTGTTCCGACGCATACGAATTCGACCAGCTCACCATTCTCAAGTTCCCGACGACCGGTAAAGCCGAGCTCTACAACGGCTCGGTCGACGGCGCCTACCAGGTGCTGGATTTGGTGGTCACCTTCCCGCCCAACGGATCTGCACAGGACCTGCGTGAGCGTTACGAGGAAGCGATCCGCCAAGCCGTGCAGTAGCCGCGGCGGATCACCGGTGCTTCGACAACTCCGTGAGCATCCGGTTGTAGGCGTCGAGTTCGTCGTCGGCGTAGACGTCGGCTTTGCGGTCGGAGCGGTTGGCGGAGCGTCGATCTGACTTGGCCCACTGGTAGACCAGCGCGGTCACCACCAGCACAGCGGGCACTTCGCTTGTGCCCCAGGCGATCGCGCCACCGAGGAACTGATCCTGATGCAGGTTGCCCATCCACGGCAGCGCCAGTGACTGGTAGAACGTGCCGCCTATCAGCGTATTCATCGTCATCGTCGCGATGCCGAAGAAGGCGTGAAAAGGCATGATGGCGAACAACAATCCGAGCCGTGCGAGGAACGGCAGACGTTTGGGACCGGGATCGATGCCGATGATGATCCAGTAGAAGATGTAGCCGGTCATCAGGAAGTGCACGCTCATCAGGTCGTGACCCCAGTGATAGCGCGACAGGGTGTCGAACAGCGGCGTGAAGTAGACGACGTAGAGGCCCAGCACGAACATCAGGAACGCGACGGCCGGGTTGGAGAAGATCTGCGTGAAGCGCGAATGCACCAGCGAGACAATCCATTCGCGCGGTCCGGGCATTCCGCCGTGCGGCGCGGTGGGCAACGCACGCAACGCCAACGTGACCGGCGCACCGAGCACCAGGAGCACCGGCACAAACATGTTCAGCGTCATGTGCTCGGCCATGTGCACGCTGAACATACCCATGCCGTAGGTCCGCATTCCCGACGACGTCGCGATCAGCAGCATCACACAGCCCGACACCCAGGCCAGCGTTCGGCCCCACGCCCAGTCGATGCCCTTGCGTCGAAGATGTATGACGCCGACCAGATAACCGGCAGCCATCACGATCGCCAGCACGCCCAGGAACAGGTCTAGCCGCCACATGGAGATCAGCCGCCACACCGACGGCGGGTCGGGAAGTTCGTAGCCGAGGTAGACATCCCAGCCGGTAAAGGTGTGGGCAAGCAGTCCGGGCGCGATCCGGGTGGCCATGCCCGCGATCGCCGCCTGCACGGCGATTCCGGCGGTCACCGACGTCCACAGGAGCGAGAGCGCAGCCGACGGCAGCGGCTGGCCCCGATGCACCCGACGCAGCGCGATGACGTCGACGACGGTGGCGACGATCAGTCCGATCGCCGCGATGACCGTCCACCGGCCGTACGCGGTGGTGAACAGGTACTGCATCGGCACCAGGAAGCCGACCAGGATCAGCCCGTAGATCAGTGCTGCGGCATCGCCGATGACGGCAACGATCAGTACCCGTTTGAGCGACTCGCCTTGGTCGTCGTCGGGGGTGTCGCGGCCGACGGTCAGCGCAGCCGCGATCTTCAAGCCCACGACCATGGTCACCGCGGTGGCGAACACGATGACGGCGGTCGTCGTGTAGTCGTGCCCCGGTCCCTGGCCGGCGTTGCCCGCGACCGGCAGCGCGACCGCGCCGGTGGCGCCGTAGAGCAGCAGGATCGCGTGTGTCGCCCAGGTGAGGAACAGCCGGAGGAAGACGACGATCAGCAGGGCGCAGAACGCGCTGACCAGCCAGGCGACCGCCTGCTCGGAAGCGTCGATCAGCGACCACACGTGCGGCGAGGTCAGCAGCGTCCCGACCGACTGACCGGCCCGTTCGGAAGCCGTGATGACCACCATCACCAGCGCCGCGACCAGCCATGCGACCGATGCTCGCGACGCCAATCGATGCGCGCGGTATGCCTCGACGCCGATGATGCCGTCCTTGCCCGCACGCGCGCACAGTGCGACATAGAGAAGGCCGCCGACGGTCAGCGTGACCAGCATCGTGGTGATGAAGTAGCCGACGGGTGCGGCGATGGCGGTGAAATAGCCGGGGAAGCTGTCGCCGGTTTCGCCGAAGCGGGTGTCACCGGAGACCGCGGCGTAGCCGATCAACGCCAGCACGCCGATGGCCACCAGCGCGGTGACCAAGGCTTCGGGGCGGATCGTGCTCCGACGAAGGGTCGCGGTTTCAGTCATTACGGATCAACTCTACGACTCGGCGTCGTTAGGCGGAAAACGCGTCCTGCCTCGACGTTCGTCGACTGTGATGCACGACACCCCGCGATCGGGAATTCTTGGGAACCGTAGGGACTGCTCCACCGACTAGTTGGGTGAGGCCGACCATGTGAGTCGGCAACAGCCCATGGAGTAGGTACGTGACGAGCAGCCCATCCACCACCCCCGACGACCCGTCGACAGCGCCCTCCCCGGCGTCGACAGCGCCCGGTTCGACGTCGACAGCGCCCACCCCCACGTCGACAGCGCCCACCCCCACGTCGACGGCGCCCGCCTGGGACCGCTGGCGTCCGTTGCTGCTGCGCTGGCACTTCTACGCGGGCCTGTTGGTGGGTCCGTTTCTATTGGTCGCGGCGGTCAGCGGCACCCTTTATGCGCTCATCCCGCAGATCGATTCCGCGGTGCACCGCCACGAGCTCGTCGTCGACAACCCCGGCACCCCACCGCTTCCGCTGAGCGAGCAGATCGCCCGGGCTCGCGCGGCCCAGCCGACGGGCACGCTGAGCAGCATCACCCCTCCGCCCACCGCGACCGACACCACCCGGGTGGTCTTCGCCGTCGACGGCCTGCCGGAGAGCTACGCCCAGACGGTGTTCGTCGATCCGTACACCGGCGAGGTGCGCGGCAACCTGACCACGCTCGGCCAATGGCTGCCGACGCGGGCCTGGTTCGACGAACTGCACCGCAACCTGCACCTGGGGGCCTTCGGCCGCAACTACAGTGAGCTCGCCGCGAGTTGGTTGTGGTTCGTCGCGCTCGGTGGCCTGATCCTGTGGATCGGGTATCGACGGCGCACCAAGAAACTTCGACGCCTGCTGACCCCGGACCGCACCGGCCCCAAACGTCACCGACTCCTGACTTTGCATGGCGCCGTGGGCATTTGGATCGTGATCGGATTGCTGGCACTGTCGGTGTCGGGTCTGACCTGGTCGCGTTGGGCCGGCGCCAACGTCGCCGACCTTCGAACAAGTCTCTCGTGGACGACGCCGTCGGTCTCGACCACCTTGACCGGCCACGACGACGCACCCGCCACCGGCGGCCATCATCACGACGCCCCGGCTGCCGAGGCACCCGAGCAGTCGCCGAAAGCTGCTGAGGCAGCGGCGATCGCATCGGTCGACGGCGTCCTGCGCACTGCGCAGCAGGCTGGGTTACGCAGTCCGATGAACCTGAGCCCGCCGTCGGACTCCGACAGCGCCTGGACGGTGTCGGAGAACAAGCGCAGTGCGCCAACGCATTACGACTCCATCTCGGTGAATCCGCAGAGCTATCAGGTGATCGATCGGGTCAACTTCGCCAGCTGGCCGTTCATGGCGAAGATGACCGACTGGATCATCGGCGCCCACATGGGCATCCTGTTCGGCGTGGTCAACCAGATCCTGTTGGCGGCGTTGGGAATCGGGCTTATCGTGATGGTCGTCGTCGGATATGTGATGTGGTGGCGACGACGACCGTCGACGTCGGAGCGCGCATTGCCGGTCGCACCTCGTCGTGGTGCACTCGGTCAGCTCAAGCCGATCGAGGCGGTCATCGTGGTGGCGGTCATCGCCTTCCTCGGTTGGTTCATCCCGCTGTTCGGTATCCCACTCGCGGTGTTCATCGCCGTCGACGTCATCGTCGACGCCATCCGCAACCGCTCCGTCGGTGCGCGACAGAATCATTCGGGGGCGTGCGCATGATAGAGGGTCTATTCCTCCGGTGGATCGTCACCATCCTGTTCGCTCTGGCCACCGCCGAATGCGTGTATTCCCTTGCCACACATCGGATGCGATGGCCGGCGACGATCGGGCACATTCTGCATCTGATCATGTCGGTGGCGATGCTGGTGATGGCGTGGCCGTTCAGCATGTCGTGGCCGACGGTGCCGCCGATGTGGTTCTTCGTCGCCGCGACCGCGTGGTTCATCGTTGCGATTGTGCTGTATTCACCTGATCGGCTCACCCGAATCGCCGACAGCTACCACGCGTTCATGATGGCCGCGATGGCCTGGATGTACGCGATCATGACGCCGGGCCTGCTTCCGGGGACGTCGTCGGATCACATGGCGTTGGCCATGGGCGAGACGCTCGTGCTCGCCCACTCGCACGGCGACATGGATATGGACATGGATATGTCGCCGGCAAAACCGTTGTGGATCACCGGGATCAACTGGTTCATGATCGTGGCGTTCCTGCTGGCGACCGTGGTGTGGTTGTACGTCTACTTCGCCCGACGCCGTGCGTCGGAGGAGCCGTCGGGGATGCTCACCCACGCCGGGGAACTCAGCCAGGTGTTCATGGCGCTCGGTATGGCGATCATGTTCTTCCCGACGGTCTGACCGACTCCAGCCGAATTCCCCACGCCGCGAACACAAGTCCGACGACGACCGGCAGGTGCGACAACACGCGCCAGCCGGTCACGTCGTCGTGCATGGCGTCGGTGATCACATACCCGCCAAGCACGACGGTGAACACGGCCAGCACCACCAGCAACCCTGGCAGCGCTCGGCGCCACCAAGCGGCGACCACCATGCCGACCCCGAGCGCCATCGACCATGCAGTGGTCTCGTTCATCAGGTGATGCCCCGACATCGTGGCGCCGTGGGCATCCATCCCGAAGTCGGAGCCGGTCATCGCGACCATGGCTACGATGATCTGCGCGACTCCGGCGGCGGTGAGCCCGATGCGAACCGCGTTCGCGGAGAAAGGAGATCGGCCGGAGTCAGTGCCTCGTCGGGTCGCGGTGGCATGCGCGAGGATGGCGTCGGTGGGGTCGGGTCCGACGACGCCGGGTCCGGTTGCTCCGGTCAGCAGCGTCAAGGACTGTTCCGACGCCGCGGCGTACCACTCGCGGCAGTCCGCACAGCCGGCGAGATGCTCGTCGACCCGCGCCGAGGGCACACCCTCGTTCTCACCGTCGATGCGCGCCGACAATGCCTCGCGCGCCACTGCACACCTCACGACTGCACTTTACCGTCAGGGATCTGGCAAGCGAGAACGCGAGCTCTCAGATGCTGAGGATTCGGAGCACGAGGGCCGCGATGGCGAGGAGTGCGAGACCGGCAGCGGGACCGCTGTTCTTGGCGTCGTCGGCACGCAGGTGCGCGATGACTGCCCCGACGAAGTACAGGACGACGCCGATCGCGGCCGCAACACCGATCGGCCACCAGAAGAGACCAACGAGAAGTCCTATCGCACCGGCGATCTCGAGGTAGGCCAGGACGGGGATTCGTTCGGTGGGTACGCCGACGCCGGTGAGTTGCTCGACGATCGCCGGGGCCTTCTTCAGTTTGCCCGACGCCGAGCCCAGCAAGACCAGCGCCAGAATGATTGAAACGATTGCTGTTGCAATGACCATGCGCTTCTCCTCAGAGATGGTGGTGTCGCTCCCACGGTAGCGGTTTTGCCGTCGAACGAATACCACGCGCGCCCCGCCGCTGATCGAGAACGACCCGGAGCGATAGCGAAGGGACGGTATCGAGATCACCGCACAAGGTTTCGATACGCGTCCACTCGCTACGCTCGCGGGCGCACTCAACCAGCAGACCAGAAGGCGCGGTCGACGCGAGGGTGGGCGCCGTCAACGCGAGGGCGGGCGCCGTCAACGCGAGAGCGGGCGCCGTCAACGCGAGCGTGGGCGCCGTCGACGCGAGGGTGGGCGCCGTCGACGCGAGGGTGGGCGCCGTCGACGCGAGGGTGGGCGCCGTCGACGCGAGGGTGGGCGCCGTCAACGCGAGCGAGGGCGCCGTCAACGAGAGGGTGGGCGCCGTCAACGCGAGCGAGGGCGCCGTCAACGATCGGTGAGGGCCAGCCGGAGCATCGACGTCCACGTCGCCATCACCTGCGCGCGGCGGGCGGAGTCGTCGGAGAGGGTGTCGGCCAGGCCGAGTCCGCGGGCCAGGTCAAGGGTGGCCTGCGCGAGCCGATGACTTTCCGGGTTGTTTCCTTCGGGATCCAGCGCGGCCACCGTCATCTGGTGTGCGGCGCGCGCGAACTTGGCTTCCAGCGGCAGGATCAACTCGCGCAGCGCGGCATCCGACGCCGCGGCCGCCCACACCTGTAGCGACGCCTTGAACACCGGCCCGGTGTAGATGGCCACCGCCCGCTGCACCACTGCGGCAACCCGGTCGGTTCCGTCGGGCAGCTCGGCGTCGGCTC
The DNA here is from genome assembly GCA_023461275.1 of Actinomycetes bacterium. GTDB lineage: Bacteria > Actinomycetota > Actinomycetes > Mycobacteriales > Mycobacteriaceae > Gordonia. Next base: position 26,150 of record JAEYMI010000019.1, read on the forward strand.
GCGACGCGTCAGCGGTCATGTCCTCGAAGATCTGCTCGAGGGTCGCGGTGATCAGCGACTCCCGCGTCGGAAAGTGGTGCTGCGCAGCACCTCTGGACACTCCGGCATTCTCCGCGACGACCGCCACGGTCGCCGCCGCCCAGCCGTCGCGCGCCAACACCTCGATCGTCGAACGCAGCAGCCGCTCACGTGTCAGCCGCGAGCGTTCCTGTTGCGGCTCACGCACCGATGTCATGTCAGATCCCAAGTGGGCGGGCGCTTCTGAAGGAAAGCCGACATACCTTCGCGCGCCTCGTCGGAGCCGAACAGGTTCGCCGACTGTTCCGCGCGCTCGGCGGCATGCGCCGAGAACTCCGCGAGAATTGCGTTGGTGGTCAACACCTTCGACGCCGCCAACCCCTGCGGCGACGCCTTACGCACGCCGCCGAGCAGCCGCTCCAACAGGCCGTCGAGATCCGCTGCGCTCTCGGCGGCTTCACTGATCACACCGAGCCCGACGGCGGTCGCGGCGTCGAAGGTCTCACCGGTGATGAAGTATCGTCCGCTGGCGCGGGCGGTCATCTTCGGCAGTAGGACCAACGAGATGACCGACGGCGCGAGGCCGAGCCGCGATTCGGTGAGCGCGAACGTGCTGTCCGGTCCGGCGAGCGCGATGTCGCAGGCCCCGATCAGCCCGAAGCCACCGGCTCGCACGTGTCCGTCAACCTTGGCGATCACCGGTTTCGGGAGCTCGAGGATCGTCCGCATCAGGTCGATCATCGACTGCGTACCAACCGCCGACGCCTCCTCCACCGACCGCCCCTTGGAGAGTGCCTCACTGAGATCGGCTCCCGCGCAGAAGGTCCGGCCGGTGTGGGTGAGTACAACGGCGCGTACCGCGGCATCCTTCTCCGCACTACGCAGACCGTCGAGCAGCTCACCGACCAGTTGCTCCCCCAACGCGTTCCGGTTGGCCGGCGAATCAAGGGTCAGCGTCAGGATTCCACCGTCGATGTGCGAGTGCACGAGCTCGGTCATCATGCTCCGATCATGGGCGGTCAGTATGACTGCACGTCAGTACGACTGCAATTCAGTAAGACTGGGATTCAGTACGACTGGGATTCAGTACGACTTGGGTAGTCCAAGGCTGTTCTGTGCGACGAAGTTCAGAATCATCTCACGGCTCACCGGTGCGATCCGCGCGATGCGAGCCAAACTGAGCAGCGGCGCCAGACCGTACTCGCTCGTCAACCCGTTGCCGCCCAACGAATGAACCGCGTGGTCGACGATCTTCACGCACGCTTCGGCGGCCGCGTATTTGGCCATGTTCGCCGGTTCGGCGGCACCCCAGTCGTCGCCGGCGTCGTAGAGGGTGGCGGCCTTCTGCATCATCAGCTTGGCCAGCTCCAGCTCGATCTTGCCCTGCGCCAACGGATGTGCGATGGCCTGGTGCGCACCGATCGGTTGCTTCCACACCGTCCGATCCGACACGTACTCCACCGCTTTGCCGAGTGCGAACCGCCCCATGCCCACCGCCGACGCGGCACCCATGATGCGTTCGGGATTCAGCCCGGCGAACAGCTGCCTGATCGCGGCATCCTCGGACCCGACCAACGCATCCGACGGCAGCCGGACGTCGTCGAGGAACAGCAGGAACTGCTTCTCCGGATTCTGCAGTTCCATGTCGATCTGGGAGTACTCGAAGTTCTCGGTGTCGGTCGGCACGATGAACAAAGTCGGCTTGAGTCCACCGGTTTTCGCGTCCTCGGTCCGGGCGACGATGAGCACAGCATCTGCCTGATCGACGCCGGAGATGTAGATCTTCCGCCCGTTGAGCACCCAGTCGGATCCGTCGCGGCGTGCGGTGGTGGTGATCTTGTGCGAGTTGGAGCCGGCGTCGGGTTCGGTGATGCCGAAGGCCATGGTGATGGTGCCGTCGGCCAGGCCCGGCAGCCAGCGTTGCTTCTGCTCGTCGGTACCGAACCGGGCGATCACATTGCCGCAGATGGCCGGTGAGACCACCATCATCAACAGCCCGCAGCCGCCGGCGGCGAGCTCTTCCATCACGATCGACAGCTCATACATGCCGGCGCCACCACCGCCGTACTCCTCGGGCAAATTGACCCCGATGAACCCGAGTTGGCCGGCATCAGCCCACAATTCGTCGGTTTTGCGGCCTTCTTTGGCGCAGGCACGGAAGTATTCGGCACCGTACTTGCCTGCCAGGCCCGCCACCGCGGCGCGCAGTTGTGCTCGTTCTTCGGTCTCCACGAATGTCATGCGTCTGAATCCTTCTCGGTAGCAACGTTTTCTGCGTCGTCTTCGATCACGGCCAGCAGGTCACCGACCGCCAATTGCTGGCCGGTACTCACCTCGAGCGCGGTGATGACGCCGTCGGCCGGGGCGCTGACGGTGTGTTCCATCTTCATCGCCTCCAGCCAGAGCAGCGGCTGCCCCGCGGTCACGCGATCTCCCTGCGCGACAGCGATCTTCACCACCGAACCGGGCATCGGCGCCAGCAGTGAGCCGGGGCGCTGGACCGACGACGGGTCGACGAATCGCGGCAACCGCCGCAACGCAACCGAACCGGTCGGGCCGTCGACGAACACGGCATCGGCGTAGTGCGATACCGCCAGCGACGTCCGCACACCGTCACGCTCGACGACGACGCGCTCGGCCGTCGCCGACACCACGGTGACGTCGGGGTCGTCGGGCAGGTCGACGTCGGTGCGGGTCTGCCGATAGCGCACCTCAATCGCCGCGTCGTCACCGGAACCGGCAGGGGCATAGCGCTTGACCTGCGGTGCGGACGCCATGTTGCGCCAGCCCGACGGCAACCCCGCCTGCACGGGCGCGGCCAGTCGGTTCGACGCGGCGTCGGCCAATGCGGCGGCGACGGCCGCGACGCGCACGGCCTGTTCGTCGGCCAGTGGCGTCGCAAGCACATCGAGTCCGACGTCGTCGATGAATCCGGTGTCGGTGTCGCCGGCCAGGAACCTGTTGTCGCGCAGCGTGTTCACCAGCATGTCGCGGTTGGTGGCCGGACCGTGCAGCACGGCGTCGGTGAGCGCGCGGGCCAGGATCGCCGCGGCGCGTCGACGGTCAGGCGCCCACGAGATCACCTTGGCGAGCATCGGGTCGTAGTGGGTGCTGATCTCACTGCCGTCGGCGATACCCGAATCCACGCGCACACCAGGCCGATTCAACGGTCCGAAGGTGGCGTCGGCGTCGATGCGGATGGCGTGCACCGGACCCGACTGTGGTTGCCAGTCGGCGCCAGGATCCTCGGCGTAGAGCCGGACCTCGATCGAGTGACCCGACGGCGACGATTCGGTGACCGGTAGGCGTTCGCCCATCGCCACCCGCAGCTGCCACTCCACCAGGTCGACGCCAGTGGTCAGCTCGGTCACCGGATGTTCCACCTGCAGACGGGTATTGGTCTCCAGGAAGAAGAACCGACCCTTCTCGTCGGCCAGGAATTCCACGGTGCCCGCCCCGGTGTAGCCGATCGCCGAGGCTGCCGATCGTGCTGCGGCATAGAGACGTTCACGCAGATCTCCGCCGATTCGTTCGACGAGCGGCGCGGGTGCTTCTTCGACGACCTTCTGGTGACGACGCTGGATGGAGCACTCACGCTCACCGACCGCCCACACGTCGCCGTACGTGTCGGCCATGATCTGCACTTCGATGTGGTGACCGCGTTCCACATAAGGCTCGCAGAACACCGTGGCGTCGCCGAATGCCGACTGTGCTTCTCGCTGCGCACCTTCCACCGCAGCGGAGAGTTCGGCGAGCGTCCGGACGATCCGCATGCCGCGACCACCACCGCCGGCCGACGCCTTGATCAGCAACGGCAGGTCGGCCTCGGTGACGGCGGCCGGGTCGATGTTGTCCAGGACCGGCACATCGGCGTCGGCCATCAGCTTCTTGGCGTTGACCTTGGAGCCCATCGCGCTGATCGCCTCGGGTGGCGGGCCGATCCAGACCAGACCGGCGTCGCGTACCGCCTGGGCGAATTCGGCATTCTCCGAGAGGAATCCGTAGCCGGGGTGGATGGCGTCGGCACCGGATGCCTTGGCTGCGGCGATGATGGCTGCGCCGTCGAGATAGGTTTCGGCCGAACTCGCCCCGGGTAGCCGGACCGACGCGTCTGCCTGCGTGACGTGCGGCGCGGCGGCGTCGGGATCAGAGAACACCGCGACGGTCTTCATGCCCATGGCTCGGGCGGTGGTGAAGACGCGGCAGGCGATCTCGCCTCGGTTGGCGACGAGCACCGATGTTATGGAGGTACTGCTGGTCATGGAATGCCTCACATCCGGAAGACGCCGAAGTCGGACGTGCCCTGCACCGGGGCACTGTGGATCGCTGACAAGCACAGTCCCAGAACGGTTCTGGTGTCGCGTGGGTCGATGACGCCGTCGTCGTAGATCATTCCGGACAGGAATGCCGGCACCGACTCGGCTTCGATCTGCGCTTCGATCATCTGCCGCATACCGGCGTCGGCCGCTTCGTCGACGACCCCGCCGCGTGCCTCGGTGGCGGCGCGGCTGACGATGGAGATCACGCCGGCGAGCTGCGCAGCGCCCATCACCGCGGATTTCGCACTGGGCCAAGCGAACAGGAACCGCGGATCGAAGGCCCGGCCGCACATACCGTAGTGACCGGCACCGTAGCTGGCACCCATCAGGACCGAGATGTGCGGCACCTTCGAGTTCGACACCGCGTTGATCATCATCGAGCCGTGCTTGATGATGCCGCCCTGCTCGTACTCTTTGCCGACCATGTAGCCGGTGGTGTTGTGCAGGAACAACAATGGCGTGTCGGAGCGGTTGGCGAGCTGGATGAACTGGGTGGCCTTCTGCGCTTCCTGACTGAACAGCACGCCCTGCGCGTTGGCGAGGATGCCCACCGGATACCCGTGCAGCCGAGCCCATCCGGTGCACAGCGACGAACCGTATTCGGGTTTGAACTCGTCGAAGTCACTGTCGTCGACGATGCGAGCGATCACGTCGCGCGGGTTGAACGGAACCTTCAGGTCCGACGGCACGATGCCGAGCAGTTCCTCGGCGTCGTAGCGTGGTTCGAGGACCTCCGGGGCCGGCGCCGGGCCCTGCTTGCGCCAGTTCAGGCGGGCAACAATACGCCGCCCGATCCGGACCGCGTCCTGCTCGTCGACGGCGTAGTAGTCGGCCAGTCCCGATTGGCGGGCGTGCATCTGCGCACCGCCGAGGGATTCGTCGTCGCTCTCCTCGCCGGTGGCCATTTTGACCAGCGGCGGTCCACCGAGGAACACCTTGGAGCGCTCCTCGATCATCACCACGTGATCGCTCATGCCGGGCACGTACGCGCCGCCGGCTGTCGAGTTGCCGAAAACCAGTGCGATGGTCGGTATTCCGGCCGCCGAGAGTCGGGTGAGATCCCGGAACATGCGTCCACCCGGGATGAAGACCTCTTTCTGCGTGGGCAGGTCAGCGCCACCGGATTCCACCATCGAGATCACCGGCAGCCGGTTCTGCATGGCGATGTCGTTGCAGCGCAGAATTTTCCGTAGCGTCCACGGATTCGACGTACCGCCGCGCACCGTCGGGTCGTTGGCGACGATCAGGCATTCGACGCCTTCCACGACGCCGATGCCGGCAACCACCGATGCCCCCACCTGGAAGTCCGAACCATAGCCGGCAAGCGGGCACAGTTCGAGGAACGCGGAGTCCTCGTCGATCAGTAGTTCGATGCGTTCACGGGGAATCATCTTGCCGCGCTTGCGGTGCCGCTCGACGTACTTCTCACCGCCACCGGCGAGCGCTTTGCTCAGCTCGGTCTGCAGATCGGTCAGTTTGGCATCCATCGACTCCGCGGCCAACGTCCAGTCGTCGGCGGTGGCGTCGATGGTGGAACGCAGAACCGTCATTGCTGATACCCCAATCGTTTGGCGGCCAGGCCGCGCAGGATTTCGGTGGTGCCGCCGCCGATGCCGAGGATGCGCATGTCGCGGTACTGCCGCTCCACCTCGGTGCCGGTCATGTAGCCGAGCCCGCCGAAGAGCTGAACGGCCTTGTCGGCCACCCATTCTCCGGTCTCGACGGCAGTGTTCTTGGCAAAGCAGACCTCAGCGATGAGATCCTCACCCAGGGTGTCGCGGTCGGATGCCACCTTGCGTTCGACGACGGCCCGCGAGTAGGCGCGTACGACGTCGATGCGTCGGGCCATGTCGGTCAGGGTGTCCTGCACCGATTGACGCGCGATGATCGGCTTACCGAACGTCTCGCGTTGCCGGGCCCACTCCAGGGTCAGGTCCAGGCAGCGTTGGGCACCGGCGTAGGCCTGCGTGGCCAGCGCCGACCGCTCGGTGACGAAGGCCGTCGCGATCTGGGCGAAACCCGAGTTCTCTGCACCCACCAGATTCGACGCCGGCACCCGGACATCGGTGAACGCGAGCTCGGCGGTATCCGAACTGCGCCAACCCATCTTGTCCAGCTTGCGGGTCACCTGGAAACCGGGCGTGTCGGTATCGATCACTATCAGCGAGACACCGGCTGCGCCCGGTCCACCGGTACGCACGGCGGCGACGATGAAGTCGGCACGCACCGCGGAGGTGATGTAGGTCTTGGCGCCGTTGATCACGAAGTCGTCGCCGTCGCGCACCGCGCGGGTGCGCAGGTGGCCGACGTCGCTGCCGCCGCCCGGTTCGGTGATCGCCAGACTGCCGATCTTCTCCCCCGCCAGCGTCGGGCGGACCCAGCGGTCGATCTGTTCGGGATCGCCGGCGCCGATCAGGTGCGGTAGTGCAATGCCGTGGGTGAACAGTGAGGCGAAGACTCCGGCAGCACCGCCGGCGTAGTGGAATTCCTCGGCGAGGATCGTCGCGTCGATGAGGTCGCCGCCGGAGCCGCCCACGTCCTCGGCGACCCCGAGTCCGAAGAAGCCGAGTTTGGCTGCCTCAGCGTGTAGTTCGCGCGGAATGAGTCCGGTCTGCTCCCAGTCGTCCTGATGCGGCAGCACATGACGCTCAACGAAGTCGCGAACCGTCTCCCGTAGCGCGCGGCGCTCGTCGGTGTCCCAGAGCGGATTGGTGATCGGCACGCGTCACCCCTGATCTGTATTGGTCGAGGCGGCAACCGATTCCAGGAAGGCCAGCGGTATCGGCACCGGCCGCGACCGCAGCCACTCCCCCATGCCCTTGGCCTGCGGGTCGAAGCGCACGTTATCGGCGACGCCTCGTCCGAGGACGCCCTCGATGACGAAGTTGACGGCCAGCAGGTTGGGCAGTCGATGGCGCACCACGGTGAGCTCGGCGATCTCCGGCAGCAATTCTTTGATGAGTTCGACGTCGAGGGTGGCGTCGAGCCAGTCGTAGTGCTCGCGATCACGCACCCACACACCGATATTCGCGTTGCCGCCCTTGTCACCGCTGCGGGCACCGGCGATCAGGCCCAACGGTCGCGGCGCTGTCGGCCCCCACTCGCTGGCGGCGATGGTCGCGGAATCCGCAGCAGCGTCGTCGACGGCGGGTGTGTCGGTACGCAGCGGACTCGGCTCGATGCGCACCACCACGCCGTCGGCGAGCGCGACTCGGTGATCGATGGCCGCGGCGTCGACGTAGCCGGGCTCGAACACACCGAACGGGGTGCCGTTTCCGGGTGGTGCGGTCATGGTGAAGCCGGGATAGCTGGCCAGGGCGAGTTCGACTGCGGTGGCCGAGAATACGCGGCCCACCTTCTTGGCGTCGGGGTCGCGCGCGACACATCGCAGCAGGGCACTGGCCTGCTCCTCGGTCACCGCGTCGGAGCGATCGAGCCGCGACAGTTCCCAGGTGACCGATTCCGGTTCGCTCGGTAGCGCGGCCAGGAATTGTTCTTGGAACAGTTCGGCTTTGGCTTCGATGTCGAGTCCGGTGACCACCAGGTCGATCTCGTTGCGTACCCCGGCGAGCTGGTTGAGCGAGACCTTTGTCGTCGTCGGCGGTGCCTCACCGCGGACGCCGGTCACCGATACCCGGTCGTCGCCGACCTGCTCGAGGGCGATGGTGTCGATGCGGGTGGTGACGTCGGGTCCGAGGTAGCGCGGCCCGGTGATCTCGTACAGCAGTTGAGCGGTCACGGTTCCCACGGTGACCGCGCCCCCGGTGCCGGAATGTTTGGTGATGACCGACGACCCGTCGGCGGCGATCTCGGCGATCGGGAATCCGAGGTGACCCATCCGTGGGAGTTCGGTGAAGAAGGAGTAGTTGCCGCCAGTGGCCTGCGCACCACACTCGATGATGTGGCCGGCGACCACGGCGCCGGCCAGCGCGTCGAGATCCTGGTAGCGCCAACCGAATCGGGCTGCTGCCGGGCCGACGGTCAGCGAGGCGTCGGTGACGCGACCGGTGACCACGACGTCGGCGCCGGAATCGAGGGCGGCCTTGATGCCGAATCCGCCGAGGTAGGCGTTGGCGGTCAGCGGCGTGCCGAGGCCGAGTTCGGCGGCACGGTCGACGAGGTCGTCGCCGTCGACGAAGGCCACGTTGACGTCAAGTCCGAGGGTCTCGGCGAGTTCGCGTAGTGCGACGGCAAGTCCGTGCGGGTTGAGCCCGCCGGCGTTGCTGACGATGCGCACACCTTTGTCGATCGCGATGCCGAGGCACTCTTCCATTTGGCGCAGAAAGGTTTTCGCGTAGCCGGTCTTGGGGTCCTTGAGCCGGTCGCGGCCGAGGATGAGCATGGTGAGCTCGGCGAGGTAGTCGCCGGTGAGGTAGTCCAGTTCGCCACCTTCGAGCATTTCCCGCATGGCGGAGAACCGGTCGCCGTAGAAGCCCGATGCGTTGCCGATCCGCACCACGTCTCCTGTCATCGCGTCGCTGCCTGTCATGATGTGGTTTCCTTTGCGCTCGCGGTGATGGTGTCCTGCTGTGGTTCTCGTCCGGCTCCCGGCGGACCGGCGAAGCACTGAGCGATGCCGACCCAGATGGTGGCGTCTCGACCGACGACATCGAGATCGAGGTCGGCGAGATGCCGCCGCTGCGTGACGAGTTCACAGAAGTCGACGGCGGGTCCGCGGACGATGTCGGTGGCGTCGTCGGGTCCCCACGTCCAGATGTCTCCCGACGGCGCGGTGAGCTCGATGCGGAAAGGTGTTGTCGGCGGGGTCATCTCATTGACCAGGTAGGCGTAGTCGCGGGTGCGGACCCCGATGTGGGCGACCGCCTTGATGCGATCAGTCGCCGGCAGGTGCACACCGAGCGCATCGGCGACGTCGAGTCCGTGGGCCCAGGTTTCCATCAGTCGTGCTGTCGCCATGGACGTCGCCGACATCGGCGGCCCAAACCACGGGACCTTCACCCCGTCGGGCACCGCGATGAGCGCGTCGGCGAGTGCGGCTCGCGCGGACCGCCAGCGACGCAGGATCTCCGACGGTGCCGCCGCTGCCCCATCCTCGGCCGCCTGGTCGACGTATTCGTCGGGATGGGCGATCGCCTCGGCGATCACCGCGTTGAATGCGGCCGGGTCGGCCGCCGCGATGGCGGACACCTCGTCGGTCCATGCCAGGTGCGCGATCTGATGGGCGACGGTCCAGCCGGCGGCCGGTGTCGGCAGGCGCCAGGACTCGTCGTCGAGGTCGGCGACCAGGCGATCCAGATCGTCGGATTGTGCGGCCAGGTCCGTCACGAGGGCATGCACGAGCGACATATGAGCAGCGTCACACAGGACGGCGTAAAAAGCAAGCACGCATGATTGTTTTAGTCCGTATGTGGCCCCCCAGGACGCCGAAAGCCCAGGTCAGAAGTACTGAATATCGGAGGTCGCCGCAGCCAGAAGCGTGCTGTCGTGGGAGTTCATGGTGGCGCGCAGCGATGCGATTCGACGCCCGACCTTCACCGGCACGACGTCGACGATCACCTCGCTCCCCTGCACCGCGGGTGAGCGCAGGAAGCTCGCGGTGAGGTCGCCGACGCGATACGAGCGCCCAGCCGGCGCGTGGGCCTGCCCGGCGAGCGAGCACGCCTGACCCAGGATGGTGGCGATCACGCCGCCGTGCATGGTGCCGAACATGTTGCCCATCCACGGGTCGGTGCGGGCGATGAAACGGAGGCCCTCGACCTCGTGGCCGCTGTCGCTGTCGCCGTTGTCGTCGGCGACGGTACGGATCTCGATGCGGCCATTGAGGAATTCGACGATCGGTCCGGGTGCTCGGGCGCCGGCGGCGATCTCGGCGACGATCGTCGCACCGTCGACCTCCGGCGAGATGGGCGGTGGGAGCACCACCGATCCGTCGACGTGATCGGGTACCGGCTCGTCCCCGATCTCGGCATCACCGCCGATGGCACGCCCGACGCGCACGTTGCGGGCCGTGCCGACGCAGATGGTGTGGCCCGTCGACGTGGTCAGCGCGACCTCGGTGGTGCCGAACGCGTCGTCGTGCATGACGAGCCGGCTGGTGCCGGTGAGCCGGTCGTCGACGTCGACGTAGCCCTGCGCCGACAGCGAAAGCCTGGCCTGGATGGTGGCCGAGCGCCGTGCCGCGTAATACGGCAGGCCACCGATGTGGTCGAAGAGCACCGCCAACGCCGGCAGATCAATGCGACCGCGATGATCGGCGAACTGCGGCCCGAGCTGCTGGATCGCGCTTCCCCGGTATTCGGCGGCAGTCGCGGCGTCGGGGCCGGTCGGGGCGTCGAATCGGACATCGCCCACGCAAAAGGCCTGGAGGGGGTTGGTTGGTGGCATGAATCTGTCCTATCACCCGGCGCACGTGTGACGCCGACCTCGGCGGTGGATTGAGCTCGTCGACACATCAGGCCTTTCGGCCCATGCGTAGGCCCGCCACCTGCGCGCACGCTGGAAGAGTAGGCACAGAGTCCGACGAGAAGAGGTCATCATGTCGGTTCGGAAGACATTCACCCAACGCGTCACCGACGGCAAGCACGGCGGGCACCCGCTGGCGAACCTGGCATATCTGTTCATCCTGGGCGTGATCGCCGGACTGGGTCTGATGATCACCGAACTTGCCTGGGGCACAACGTCGATGGCGATCATCGGTGCTGTCGTACTGGGTGTGTCGATCGTCGGTGCCATCACGATCATGGTGCCGATGACCAAGCGGTATCACCACAATCCGCTGGTGCCCGATGCCACCGCAGACGAGGTACGCCACTATCTGGAAGCTCATCCCAGGTAACGCCGGCGTCCTTGAAGGGGGGAATCGATGCCCGGTGTCCGGCCGGGTGTACCGAACACCGGGTGTCGATACCACCTCACGGGACAACACCTCCGGTTGCCGGCCCCGCGCTGTAGCGTGGAGCCGGTGAACGACGACGTTCCAACCCCTGCACCATTCAGCGATGACGAGGCCGAGCAGGTACGTGCGCTGACAGCGCGTCTCGGCCTCCCCGGCCTGATCGACGTGCATACCCATTTCATGCCGCGATCGGTGATGGACAAGGTGTGGGGTTACTTCGACTCCGCCGGTCCGCTGATCGGACGCGAATGGCCCATTACCTACCGCGCCGACGAAGAGCAGCGATTGTCGACGTTGCGAGCGTTCGGGGTGCGTGCCTTCACGTCCCTGGTGTATCCGCACAAGCCCGACATGGCCGAATGGCTCAACGGCTGGGCGTCGGACTTCGCCGCACATACCCCCGACTGCCTGCACACGGCCACCTTCTATCCCGAACCCACCGCGCCGAAGTACGTCTCACACGCCATCCAGGGCGGCACTCGAATCTTCAAGTGCCACATCCAGGTCGGCGACTTCTCGCCGATGGATTCGATGCTCGACGGCGTGTGGTCACAGATCGCCGACGCACAGGTTCCGGTGATCATCCATTGCGGCTCCGGACCGGCACCCGGCCGTTTCACCGGCGTCGAACCGATTCAAGCACTGCTGCAACGCTTTCCGACGTTGCCGCTGATCGTCGCGCATATGGGTATGCCGGAATACGTCGAATTCCTGGACCTGGCGCTGCGCTACGCAGGAGTCGGACTCGACACCACGATGGCGTTCACCGACTTCTCCGAGGACGGGGCACCGCTTCCCGACGAGGCGCGGGCGATGCTGCCCGACGCGGGCGACAAGATCTTCTTCGGCAGCGACTTCCCCAACATCCCGTACGGCTACACCCATGCGCTCGACGCCGTCGTGCGGCTCGGTCTCGGCGACGATTGGTTACGAAAAGTGTTCTGGGAGAACGGTTCGGAGTTGTTCGGGGTCAGCTGAGCAACTCCGTAGTCTTGGTCGCTTATAGCGACCAGATGTACGGAGTTGACCGAGCCGCCCAGCAGCTCACAAACCTTGGCGGGCCATCCGGGCCTGAACCTCCGGACGCCGAAGCGGCGGAACGGTTTTCGGGGGTTGCCGACGTTCCGGCAGGGCGTCGAGCAGCTCGTGGGTCGCGGCGGTGACTGCGGCGACCGCCTTGTCGAAGGCCTCGACGTTGGCTGCCGACGGCTTACGCACCCCACTGACCTTCCGGATGTATTGGATGGCGGCGGCCTCGATCTCCTCGTCGGTCGCGGCCGGCTCCAGACCACGCAGTTCGGTGATGTTGCGGCACATGGGTGGCTCCCTGGGGTCTCGATACGTCTCCTCGCTGCGCTCGTCGACACTCGACCAGCGGAGCAGGGTGTCAGTCGGCGATCTTGACGACCGCTTTTCCCAGAATCCTGCCCTCGGCCAGATCCGTCAACGCCTGCGGCACCTGATCAAGCGTGTAAGTGGCGTTGACCTGCGGCGACATCCCGGCACCGATCATCTCGATCAGCTCGTCGTGCAGCAGCGCCATGGTGTCGGGGTGGGTGCGGATGTACTCGCCCCACGCTGCGCCGACGACCGAGATGTTGCGGAACAGCACCCGGTTGAGCTTGACCGTCGGGATCCCACCGGCGGCGAATCCGACCACCACGTACCGGCCGTCGGGCGCCACCTGCCGCAACGCCTCGTCGAAGACCTCACCACCGGACGGATCGATCATCACGTCGACACCCTCCGGGGCCACCTGACGAAGACGATCGCCCCAGCCGTCGGAGAGTTGCACGATCTCGTCGGCGCCCGCGCTGCGCAGCAGTTCGTCGGCCCCGGTGCGGTGCACGATGGCAATTACTCTGGCGCCCATGGCTTTTGCCACCATGATCGACGCGGTTCCGACGCCGCCGGCGGCGCCGAGCACGCCTACTATCTCGCCGGGCGCGGTCTGCGCGCGGACCTTCAACGCAAACAGCGCGGTCTGATAGTTGATGCCCATCGCGGCACCCTGCTCGAAGCTCAGGCCATCCGGCAGCGGAAGGAGTTGGCTTGGCGAGGCAACCACCTGCTCGGCGAAACCGCCGATCACTGAGGCCACCAGCACCTTGTCGCCGGGCTGCACCGACGAGAACTCCGGCGCATCGCGCACCACACCCGCGACCTCGGTCCCCGGCGTGAACGGGGTGGGCACGCGCAGCTGATATTTGCCCTGGCTCATCAGCACGTCCGGGAAGCACACACCGCACGATTTGATGTCGATGAGCACCTGGTCGCCGGTGGGTTTCGGATCGGCGACGTCGGTGAGTTCAAGGCCCGAGGGCCCGGTCTCGGCAGTGAGCACTTGAGCTTTCATGGAAACAACCCTACGCGGCACGGAACATCCGCTCGGTAGGATTGGCAACCATGACCTCATCGTCGGAGATGACGCACCCCGGACCGTCGTCGAAGCGAATCGCCGTCGCCGCCGACGCCCCCGGTTTCATGCCGCACGACGAGGCGATGACCCTCTTCGAGATCGCCAGAGAGTATCTGTCACAACCTGATTCGACGGGTGTCGGCGTCGAGATCGGAACCTACTGCGGCAAGTCGACGGTCTACCTCGGCTCAGCCGCCGAATCGTGCGGCGCCGTCGTCGTCACCGTCGACCACCACCGCGGATCCGAAGAACACCAGCCCGGATGGGAGTATCACGACCCCTCGCTGGTCGATCCGCACTCCGGCACGCTGGACACCTCCGCGCGGTTCCGGCGAACCATGTTCGACGCCGGGCTGGAGAACACCGTGATCGGCATGCTCGCCCCGTCGACCGTCGCCGCCCGGGCCTGGGCGAAACCCGTCGACTTCGTCTTCATCGACGGCGGGCACAGCATGGCCGCCGCGCAGGCCGACCTCGACGGCTGGGCGCCGTGGGTGCGGATCGGCGGCGCGTTGCTCATCCACGACGTCTTCCCCGATCCGGCTGATGGTGGTCGGCCCCCATACGAGATCTACCTGCAGGCTCTGGCGACCGGGCAGTTCACCGAGGTGCGCGTCGAGGGATCGCTGCGGGTACTACGACGCGACTCAGGCGTCGTCGGCGAACTACCCTCGGACTGCTGAGCGAAATCTCCTTCACGCCAACACTTCTCGTTTGTCTCCATCTCGACGCGACTCCTCCGGTTGCGCGTCGGTACCAACTCCACCAGCATTAATGGTGCGCACTCCACCACCATGAGATAAAGCGACTGGCCGGATGAGGATCGCGGGCACAGTCGACGGATAGGTGTGCCCAGTCGACGCGGACGCAGCCAGCAAACCTCACACAAATCTTCCTCACATGTGCGGATTCGTGTGGGTGAGCAAACCGTGACGGACCGGTCACGCTGGGAAAACTTCCCGCAATAGCCGTTTCCTAGAGTCGTTCGCAGTTCCTCGTCGCGCCAATGACTGCCGCGTCACCATTCAGCCCCCACCAGAAAGCGGCAGCTCATGAGCTACACCTATACCCGTAAACATCACATCACCGGCTGGGATCCGGAGGACCGGCAAGCCTGGGAGTCCGGTGGCGCCGAAGTCGCCAAGCGCAACCTCATCTGGTCGATCGTGTGCGAACACATCGGCTTCTCGGTGTGGTCACTGTTCTCGGTGATGGTGCTGTTCATGTCGCCGAAGTACGGCATCAGCCTCGACCAGAAGTTCGCCATCACCGCCACCGCCACCTTGTTCGGCGGATTCCTGCGCATTCCTTACACCCAGGCCACAGCCAAGTTCGGCGGCCGTAACTGGGCCATCTTCTCCGCGATCGTGCTGCTCATCCCCACCGGCCTGGTGATGATGCTGATGATGAACCCGGGCAAGTTCGGCTTCGGCTGGTTCCTCTTCGTCGCAGCGCTGTGCGGCCTCGGCGGCGGCAACTTCGCGTCGTCGATGACCAACATCAACGCCTTCTTCCCGCAGCGCCTCAAGGGCTGGGCGCTGGGCCTCAACGCCGGCGGCGGCAACATCGGTGTTCCGGTGGTCCAGCTCATCGGTCTGCTGGTGATCTGGCTGACCACCGACAAGCCGGAGATCGTCTGCGCCGTCTACCTCGTCGCACTGGTCTTCGCGGGCATCGGCGCCGCGATCTACATGGACAACCTCGATCACCAGACGTCGAGCTACAAGTCGATGGTCGAAACGCTGAAATACCGTGACACCTGGCTGATCTCGCTGCTCTACATCGGCACCTTCGGCTCGTTCATCGGCTTCAGCTTCGCTTTCTCGCAGGTCCTGCAGATCAGCTTCAAGTCCTCCGGCGCCGGCAACCCGACCCTGGCCGCAGCCCAGATCGCCTGGATCGGACCACTTCTCGGATCGCTGGCCCGCCCGGTCGGCGGTAAGCTCGCGGACCGCTTCGGCGGTGGCAAGATCACCCTGGCCTGCTTCGGTGCGATGATCGCCTCGGCGGCTATCCTGGTGATCGCCGGTATGGCGGCCGACGGCCACGTCAAGCACAAGATCGAAACCCCGCAGCTCATCGGCTTCATCGTCGGATTCATCCTGCTGTTCCTGATCTCGGGCATCGCCAACGGCTCGGTCTACAAGATCATCCCGACCGTCTTCGAACACAAAGCCCGCAACATGACCGGCCTCAACGCCATGGGCAAGGTCGTCTGGTCGCGCAAGATGTCGGGTGCGCTCATCGGTATCGCCGGTGCGGTCGGCGCACTCGGTGGCGTCGGCATCAACTTGGTGCTGCGCTCCAGCTACAAGTCCAATCAGTCTGCCACCGCGGCATTCTGGGTGTTCCTGATCTTCTACGTCGTCGCCGCCGTGATCACCTGGTACTTCTACGCCCGACGCGAGATCGTGCTGCACGACGAGACCACCGACATCGCGGTCGGCTCCGGCACCCCTGCCACCACCGCCGAGGCCACCGAGCCGGAGGCCCGCGTATGAGCTCACCGACACCCGTCTCGGGGACCTGCGTGGTCGTCGGCCACGGCATGGTCGGCCACCGATTCGTACAGGAACTCCGAGAACGAGACACAGACAACACGTTTCGGGTGATCGTCCTCAGTGAGGAGCCGATCGCGGCCTACGACCGGGTCGGACTGTCGAGCTACGTCGGTTCCTGGGACCCGACGACGATGGCCCTGGCCGGCAACGCCTACCCCGACGATGATCTCGTCGAGGTACGCCTCGGCGAATCGGCCACCGAGATCGACCGCGACGCCAAACGGATCATCACCTCGTCGGGCAACGAGATCAGCTACGACACCATGGTGTTGGCCACCGGTTCCTACCCGTTCGTCCCACCGGTCGAGGGCAAGGACAACCCACGTAGCTTCGTCTACCGCACGCTGGCCGACCTCGACGCCATCCGCGCCACCGCCGAAGCCGCCGGACCCGGTGCGCCGGGTGTGGTGGTCGGCGGCGGACTGCTCGGGCTGGAAGCGGCCAACGCGCTGCGATTGCTCGGAATGACCCCGCACATCGTCGAATTCGCGCCGCGGCTGATGCCACTGCAGGTCGACGACGGCGGCGGCGCGCTGCTGGCGTCACTGGTCACCGACCTCGGCCTGCACGTGCACACCGGGGTGTCGACCACCGCGATCGCCGACGCAACCGACTCCGACCTGCTGGCGGTCACCCTGTCCGACGGCACCGTGCTCGACGCCGCGCTCGTGGTGTTCTCCGCCGGCGTGCGACCCCAGGACGCGCTCGCCCGCACGTCCGGACTCGACGTCGGCGAACGTGGCGGAATCATCACCGACACCGGCTGCCGGACAAGCGATCCTGCCATCTGGGCGATCGGCGAGGTGGCCGCGGTCGAGGGCCGTTGCTACGGCCTCGTCGCCCCCGGTTACACGATGGCCGCGATCGCCGCCGACGGTATCCTCGGCGTCGAGGACGAGCTGTTCCCGGGTGCGGACATGTCCACCAAACTCAAGCTGCTCGGCGTCGACGTGGCCAGCTTCGGCGACGCGATGGGCGTCACCGAGAACGCGTTGGAGATCGTCTACTCCGATCCGGTGGCCGGCACCTACAAGAAGCTGGTGCTCTCCGACGACGCGTCGACCCTGTTGGGCGGCATCCTCGTTGGCGATGCGGACGCCTACGCACTGCTCAAACCGATGGTGGGCCAGCAGATTCCGGGTGATCCGGCGGCGCTGATCGCGCCGAGTGCGGGCGAAGGCGGCGGCATCGGCCTGTCCGCACTGCCCGATGACGCCGAGATCTGTTCCTGCAACGGCGTTTCCAAGGGAACCATCTGCGGCGCCATCGCCGAGGGCTCCTGCACCGTTGCCGACATCAAGGCGTGCACGTCGGCAGGCACCACCTGCGGCGGTTGCGTCCCGTCGATCACGCGACTGCTCGCCGACTCGGGCGTCGAACTGTCGACCGCGTTGTGCGATCACTTCTCCCAATCGCGGGCCGAGCTGTTCTCCATCGTCGCGGCCACCGGCGTCCGGACGTTCTCCGAACTCATCTCCCGGTTCGGCACCGGAAAGGGTTGCGAGATCTGCAAACCCACCGTCGCGTCGATCCTGGCGTCGACGTCGAGCGATCACATCCTCGACGGCGAGCAGGCCGCCCTGCAGGACACCAACGACCACTTCCTGGCCAACCTGCAGAAGAACGGCACCTACTCGGTGGTGCCGCGGATGCCCGGCGGCGAGTGCACCCCGGATCAGCTGATCGTCATCGGGCAGATCGCCAAGGACTTCGGTCTCTACACCAAGGTCACCGGCGGCCAGCGCATCGACATGTTCGGCGCCCGCGTCGAACAGCTCCCGCAGATCTGGAAGCGCCTCGTCGACGCCGGGATGGAGTCCGGCCACGCCTACGGCAAGAGCCTGCGCACGGTGAAGAGCTGCGTCGGATCGAGTTGGTGCCGGTACGGCGTGCAGGATTCGGTCGCGATGGCGATCCGTCTCGAGCACCGCTACCGAGGCCTGCGCTCGCCGCACAAGATCAAACTCGGTGTCTCCGGATGCGCCCGTGAATGCGCCGAGGCGCGCGGCAAGGACGTCGGCGTCATCGCCACCGAACACGGCTGGAACCTCTACGTCGGCGGCAACGGCGGCCAGAGTCCCAAGCACGCGCAGCTCCTCGCCTCGGGTATCGACGATGAGACGCTGGTCCGCTACATCGACCGCTACCTGATGTTCTACATCCGCACCGCAGATCGGTTGCAGCGCACCGCGCCTTGGCAGGAGAGCTTCGACGGAGGGCTTGATCGGTTGCGGGAGATCGTCTGTGACGACATCCTGGGAATAGCCGACGACCTCGAAGAGGCGGTCGCCCGGCATGTTGGCGGCTACCGCGACGAGTGGGCCGCAGTCCTCGAAGACGAGGACAAGCTGCGACGTTTCGTGTCGTTCGTCAACGCTCCTGACACCCCCGACCCGACGATCGAGTTCGATGATTCCTCGGGACGTAAAGTTCCGGTTTTGCTCGGATCACCGTCGGTCCGGACCTCCGACCAGCCCCTGGAGGCCGCACAATGACCGCATTGGATGACGCCCCGGCGTCGACAACCCGTGACGCTCCGGCGTCGACAACCTGGGTCGGCATCTGCCGGCTCGACGACCTGATCGTCGGACGCGGCGTCGCCGCACTGGTCGGCGATCGGCAGGTCGCACTGTTCCGGCTCTCCGCCGACCCGTCGGCACCGGAGCTGCGCGCGGTGGACAACATCGATCCCTACGGACGGGCCGCGGTGATGTCGCGCGGTCTGGTCGGCGATCGCGGTGGAATCCCGACCGTCGCATCTCCACTGCTCAAGCAGGTCTTCTCGCTGGATACCGGTGTCTGCCTCGACGATGAGTCAGTCGCGTTGGCAACGTTTGACGTCCGCGTCGTCGACTCCCTCGTCGAGGTTCGCGGTTGCTGATGGTCGACCCGCTCGTACCCACGTCCGCACCGACAGCGAACGTGGAAAAGACCCTGACCGGGTTCACCATCGGCATCACCGCAGCGCGGCGGGCCGACGAGTTCGCCGCACTCCTGGAGCGTCGGGGCGCGCTGGTTCAGCACGCCCCGGCAATCCGGATCATCCCGCTCATCGACGACGACCAGCTCGAGCACGCCACCCAATCGGTGCTGGCGAACCCACCCGACATCTTCGTCGCCACCACCGGCATCGGCTTCCGAGGCTGGGTGGAGGCCGCCGACGGCTGGGGACTGGCCGACACCCTCGTCGACACCCTCGAGGGCGTGCGACTGCTGGCCCGTGGCCCCAAGGCCAAGGGGGCGATCCGGGCCGCCGGGCTGCGTGAGCAGTGGTCGCCGCCGAGCGAGTCGTCGAGCGAGTTGATCCGCGAACTGCTCGACGAAGGAGTCGCCGGGAAGCGGGTGGCCGTCCAGCTGCACGGTGCCACCACCGATTGGGAGCCACTTCCCGATCTGTGCGAGGTGCTGCGTGAAGCGGGCGCCGAGGTGATCCCGGTTCCGGTGTATCGCTGGATTCCGCCGGAGGACACCGAACCAATGCAGCGGATGATCACCTCGGTGATCGACCGCGAGCTCGACGCGATCACCTTCACCAGCGCACCCGCGGTGGCGTCGATGCTGGGGCAGGCCGACGAGATGGGTGCGCTGGAATCGCTATTGCACGCGATGCGCACCGCGGTGCCGGCCATGTGCGTCGGCAACGTGACCGCCGGGCCCCTGCACGCCCTACAGGTTCCGACGTTGCAGCCCAGCCGGTTTCGCCTCGGCGCGCTGGTTCGGCTGATCGGCGACGAACTGCCGCATCGCGCGATGACGCTGCGGGTGGCCGGGCACGACGTCGGCATCCGGGCGTCCGGGGTGGTCGTCGACGGCGCGCATCTGCCGATCACCGGCGCGAGCATGAGCCTGCTGCGGGCGTTGACTCGCGTTCCCGGACAGGTCATCTCGCGGCAGATGATGCTCGACGAGCTGCCCGGCGGCGGCACCGATACCCACGCGGTGGAGATGGCGGTCACCAGACTCCGCTCCGCCCTGGGGGATTCGAAGATGATCCAGACCGTGGTCAAGCGGGGTTACCGGCTGGCCGTTGACCTCGAATACGACGAGGACGATTCCGATGACAACTGATCTCCCCGAGGTACCCGCGCAACCGATCATGGTGGCCCACGGCACCCGCTCGGTGCACGGCGTCAAGACCGTCGGCCGGATCGCCGAACTGGTCAGCGAACGCATCGGCTTGACCCGCGTCGCGTTTGTCGACGTCCTCGGTCCGTCGCCGTCGGAGTTGCTCGTCCAAACACCCGGACCGGCGATCATCGTGCCGGCCTTTCTGGCCGCCGGTTACCACGTCCGACGCGACATCCCGGAACACATCGAGGCAAGCGGACATCAGCGGGTCACGTTGTGCGACAACATGGGACCCGATCCGATGCTCGCTGTGCTGATGCTCGAACGCTTGCGCGCCGCGGGTTGGCGCGACGGGGATGCGGTGGTGATGGCTGCCGCCGGATCGTCGGACCCGCTCGCCCTGGCCGACGTCGAGATGGCCGCACGCCAACTCGGTGACCTCGTCGGTGACGAGGTACCCGTCGGTTACGTCACCACCGCGACACCGCGTGTCCCCGACGTCGTGGCCGCGACCCGACGGTCTCGGCGGCGTCGGGTCTTCATCGCCGCATACCTGTTGGCGCCCGGCCTGTTTCACTCCCGCCTGAGCGAGTACGGCGCCGACGGGGTGGCCGCCCCGATCGGCGCGGACCCGCGGGTGGCCGATCTGATCGCCGCGCGCTTTGCCGCGGCAGCGAACTCACACGCGACGATCAGCGGGGCCCGCCCACGTGCAGCAGAGCGTGTGGTGTCCAGTCCGGCCAGCGCGCAGGGGTCGCTTCGAGTCCGTCGATGAAACGCGCGACGACGACCGTCCGACGACCGGTGTTGTCGTATACCGTCGCCTGATCACAACGCCAGATTGCCTGTGCGACAAGGGGCCACACGCGGTGATAGCGCTGCCGGATCTTCTCTTCGGGGACTTGGTGTCCGCCACTGCTCACCCGGAGTCGGACGCGTTGGACGGCCAACTCCTCAGGCACCATCACGACGTGCAGAATCACCCGGAAGCCATGGTGCTGCGCGAAGCCGACGAGGTCGAGCTTCGACGGATGCGAGAAGACCGTCTCGGCGATGAATGACCGCTGCAGACCGATCAGTGCATTGCGGGTGCGATCGGCAATCTGCGCGGCGTCGTAGGAGTGCGCGACAGGGTCGTCGGGCCAGCGTCGCTTGGCGATCTCGTCGGCGTTGACGAAGGGCGTTTGCACGATCGGGAGCAGGGTTCGTTCGACGAGAGTGGTCTTACCTGCGCCATTGCATCCGACCACGAGGTCGAGACGGGGTGTCACGGGATATCGGGTGTCACGGGTTCAGGATCACCGTCGTTCCGTCAGCCCGGTACTCCACCATCCGTCCCTCGTCATCGATCGCCACCGACGAAAACCCTTGGGCAGCACGATCATCGACGTGGTCAAGATCGTTCAGTCGTTCCTCGACCAAAGCGTCGACCTCGGCGTCGAAGACGATCTCCTCATCCTCGGTGAGGCCGGAGATCGGCAGCGTGCCGGCAAGCGCGGCCTCCACGCGACGTCGGGAAGCGGTGCCGCGGGCCGCGACCCCTCGACCGACGCGTGCCCAATGCTCGAGTTGCTGTCGGGCCGAACGATGTTCGCGCGCGCCCTCGGCACTCGCATCGTCGACGAGGGCAGCAGAAAAGCGCGTTACTTTGTCCCGGGTCACATTATCCGCGGACTCGGCCATGACGATCCTCCGATGTTGCACAGTGCTACAAAGCCAGCGTAGCAGATTGCTACAGCGCTGCGCGGTGTGCGTGCGCAGAGCACCAGTCGCACTCACGACCGCGACCTGCGCGTGTGAGAACCATGTGATCGACCGGTAACGCGCTTTCATGGCATCGGAAACAATTGGCTCCAACCATGGAGTCATGCCCGCGACCTCCACCGTCGACTCGCTCTGTGCATATTGCGGAGTGGGGTGCGGGATGGTGCTGCACGTGTCGACGCCGGACGGTGCGGGACTTCCGCTGGTCACCAAGACGACCGGCCGCAAAGACCACCCGACGAATTTTGGGCGCCTGTGCACCAAGGGGTCGACCACCTCGGACATGCTGGCCGCGCCGGGACGGATGGAAAAGGCATCGCTGCGGACCAGCCGTGACACCGACCGGGAGTCGGTCGGAATCGACGAGGCGATCTCGTTTGCCGCGCGACGGATGCGGGCGATCGCCGACGAGCACGGACCCGATTCGGTTGCGGTGTATGTGTCGGGTCAGATGTCGACCGAGGCGCAGTATCTGTCGAACAAGTTCACCAAGGGCTATCTGCGCGGCATCAACATCGAATCCAACTCGCGGCTCTGCATGGCCAGCGCGGGCACCGGCTACAAGCAGTCCCTCGGCGCCGACGGCCCGCCCGGCTCGTATCAGGACTTCGAACACGCCGACCTGTTCTTCGTCATCGGCTCCAACATGGCCGACTGCCATCCGATCCTGTTCCTGCGCATGATGGAACGGGTCAAGGCCGGCGCGAAACTCGTCGTGATCGACCCGCGACGCACCGCAACCGCGGCCAAGGCCGACCTCTACCTCCAGGTCAAACCCGGCACCGACCTCGCGCTGCTGAATGGCTTGCTGCATCTGCTGATCGAGGCCGACGACGTCGACCACGACTTCATCGCGACCTACACCGAAGGTTTCACCGCCACCAAGGAGTTCGTCGCCGAGTACACGCCCTCCTTCGTCAGCGAGACCACCGGTATCCCCGAGGCCGACATCCGCACGGCCGCGGCGTGGATCGGTCAGTCCGACAACTGGATGAGTTGCTGGACAATGGGACTCAACCAGTCGATTCACGGAACCTGGCACACCAATGCGCTGATCAACCTGCATCTGGCCACCGGCGCGATCTGCCGCCTGGGCAGTGGCCCGTTCTCACTGACCGGCCAGCCCAACGCGATGGGCGGGCGCGAAATGGGTTACATGGGGCCGGGTTTACCGGGTCAGCGGGCGGTGATCTCCGAAGCCGACCGCGACTTCTGCGAGGACACCTGGGACCTGCCGCGCGGCACCCTGCGAAGCGAGGTCGGTACCGGCACCATCGACATGTTCGACCAGATGGCCGACGGCAAGATCAAGGCCTGCTGGATCATCTGCACCAATCCCATTGCCAGCGTGTCCAATCGGTCACGCGTCATCGAAGCCCTGCAACGCTGCGAGCTGGTGGTGGTGCAGGACGTCTTCGCCGCCAACGAGACCCTGCCCTACGCCGACGTCGCACTACCGGCCACCCTGTGGACCGAGTCCGATGGCGTGATGATCAATTCCGAACGCAACCTCACCCTGTTCCAGCCGGCCGTCGCCCCACCCGGCGACGCACTGCCCGATTGGCAACTGATCTGTCGTATCGCGACCGAGATGGGCTACGGCGAAGGGTTCGCCTTCACCTCGGCAGAAGAGGTGTTCGAGGAGATCAAACGCTTCTGGAACCCCAAGACCGGCTGGGACATTCGTGGCGCCAGCTACGCGCGCCTGCGGGAAACCCCGCTGCAGTGGCCGTGCCCGCCCGACGACGATGCCGACCGCCACCCGATCCGCTACCTCAACGACGGCCGCAGCCAGACGAAGGTGGTACGCCCCGACGGCACCACACCGGAACTCGTCTTCCCCACCCCGAGCGGTCGGGCGATCTTCCACGCCCGCCCGTGCCTGCCGCCCGCCGAGATGCCCGACGACGAGTTCCCGCTGGTGCTCAACACCGGCCGGCTACCGCACCAGTGGCACACCATGACCAAGACCGGACGGGTGGCCAAACTCAACAAACTGAACCCGTCACCGTTCGTCGAACTCCATCCCGACGATGCCGCCGCTCTTGATGTGGCCGAGGGTGATTCGGTGCGTGTCCGCTCGCGGCGTGGTGCCGCGGTGCTGCCCGCGGTGGTCACCGACCGGGTGCGTCCCGGCAACTGCTTCGCCCCCTTCCACTGGAGCGACATGTTCGGTCCGGACGTCACCATCAACGCCGTCACCAACGACGCCGTCGACCCGGCGTCGCTGCAACCGGAGTTCAAGGTCAGTGCCGTGGCGTTGGAAAAGGTTGCCTCAGCGTCGGCCGCTGATACACCCGAATCGGCGCCGGCCCGCACCGATGGCCCTGGAGCTGCTTCGTCTCTCGCTATGACACTGGGCATTTCGGCCGTCGCGGCCCCTGCGCTGTCGGGTACCGAGCAGGCCTATGTGGCCGGCGTGCTGGCCGGGCTGCAGAGCGAGGCGTCGGTTGCCGGCGTCCCGGTGCTGCCGCCGGAGGCTCCGCTGTCGGAACAGAATCGTGCATGGGTGAACGGTGTTCTCGCCGGGGCATTCTCACGGTCGACCACCGCGGGCGGGCCATCGGCAGCAGCGGCGGAGGCGGAGACGCCCGCACCGACCGTCGAGGTGCTGTGGGCGTCGCAGACCGGTACCGTCGAGGACTACGCGCCGACTGTCGCGCAATCGCTGGCCTCGCAGGGCTTTTCCGCCGCCACGAAGACCCTCGATGAGGCGGGCCTGGCGTCCCTCACACCGGACAGCACGGTTCTGATCGTCACGTCTACCACCGGCGACGGCGATCCCCCGGACAACGCCACAGCGTTCTGGGACCAGATTTCCGGCGACGATGCGCCGTCGTTGAGCGGCATGCGGTACGGGGTGCTGGCCTTCGGCGATCCCAGTTACGACGAATTCTGTGGTTTCGGACGCAAACTCGACGACCGGCTGGCCGAACTCGGCGCCACCCGCATCCTCGACCGCGTCGACTGCGAGCCGGATTTCGAGTCGACGGCACAGGGCTGGCTCGACGCCGTCTCCGGCGAACTGGCCACCACACTGCCGTCGGCGACCAGCCCGGTCGAGGCCCCGCCGGCCCCGGCCGCACCGATCTCCTACGGTCGCAAGAACCCGCTCGTCACCTCCCTGATCCGGAACACCCGCCTCAGTGGCGATGGGTCGGCGAAAGACGTGCGGCAGTTCGGGTTCGCGCTGCCCGAGAACACCCTGACCTACGACGCCGGCGACGCGCTCGGGGTGTGGCCCCGCAACAGCCCGCCACTGGTCGAGGCGTTCCTGGAGACCTCCGGGCTCGACGCCGACACCGTCGTGACCGTCGGCGGGGATGACATGCCGTTGAGCAGCGCGCTACGCGAGCGTCTCGAGATCGCGAAAATCACCCCCGGCATCCTCGAATTCGTCTGCGACCGGGCAGCATCGGCCGATCTGCGGTCGATGTTGGCCCCGGACAACAAATCCGCGCTCGACGACTGGATGTGGGGCCGGCAGATCGCCGACCTGCTGACCACCTTCCCGATGCGCGCCTCGGCGACCGACTGGTTGTCGGTTCTGGCTCCGATGGCACCCCGGCAGTACTCGATCTCGTCGAGTCCGCTGGAAAGCCCGGACGAGGTCCAGCTGACCGTGTCGGCGGTGCGCTACAACCTGCACGGCGTCCCCCGGCACGGAGTGTGCTCGACCTATCTCGCCGACCACGCCGCCGACGACGACATCCGAATCTGGGTGCAGCGCAACGCCGGTTTCTCACCGCCGGAGAATCCCGACGCACCGATGATCATGGTCGGTCCGGGTACCGGCATCGCGCCGTTCCGCGGGTTTCTGCACCATCGTCGCTTGCTGGGTCATCGGGGGCCGAACTGGTTGTTCTTCGGAGAGCAGCACGCAGCCACCGACTTCTACTACCGCGACGAACTCGAGACGATGCTCGCCGACGGCTCGCTCAACCGACTCGACGTCGCGTTCTCCCGTGACCAGAAGTCGAAGGTCTACGTGCAGGACCGGATGATCGAACACGGTGAGCAGCTCTGGCGATGGCTGTCCGACGGCGCGCACTTCTACGTATGCGGCGACCGGATGCGGATGGCCCGCGACGTCGACGACGCGCTGACCCGGGTCGTCGCCGAACACGGTAAGTTGTCCGGCCCCAGCGCCGAGGCATATGTGAAAGCCCTTGCCGCCGATAAACGTTACGTGCGTGACGTCTACTGAAAGGTGCCCTGAGACCCCATGAGTGACAGCAGCACACCGCGATTCCTGCAAGGCCTGTTCGCGTTCAAGGGAGCCGGCTTCGAGACCCTCGCCGTCATCGACGATTCGCTGACCCTCACCGTGCCCGACGGCTCCACCCTGCAGGCGGTCTATTTCCGCGGCGGCAACAGTAGCGACGAGATGATCACGATCGCCTTGATGCACGACGGGAAACCGGTGCGCTACTTCCCCATTGCCGCTCAGGGTGGCACCCACGTGCCGCTGCGACTGGTGGAGGATTTCCTGGAGGGCGCCGAGATCTCCCTGGCGCTGGCGGCACCCACCACCGCGTCGGGGACCGTGGTCATCGACCTCGGCGTGGTGGAGTTCTGATGACGGTGGGTTCCACGGTGAACGGGGGTTCTGCGATGACCCGGCAGTCGCTGGTGGTGGTGGGCAACGGCATGGCCGGGGCGCGCGCACTCGAAGAGATCCTGGCGCGCGGCGGGGCAGATCAGTTCGCCATCACCGTCTTCGGTGACGAGCCCTACGGCAACTACAACCGCATCGCACTCTCCCACGTGCTCGCCGGTTCCGACGCGCCCGACGACATCTACCTCAACGCCGTCGACTGGTACGGCGACAACGGAATCGACCTGCGCGCCGGGGTGCGGGTGGTCCGCATCGACCCGTATGCCAAAGTCGTTCTTGCCGACGATGGTTCGCGGGTGGCCTACGACAAGCTGATCATCGCCACCGGCAGCCGCGCCTTCTTCCCGCCCATCGAGGGTCTATGGGTCGACGACACCACGCAGCTGAGCGGCGTGTTCGGCTTCCGTAGCCTCGACGACACCACGGCGATCATCTCCCACGCCGACGATGCCAAGCACGCGGTGGTCATCGGCGGCGGTCTGCTCGGACTCGAAGCCGCACATGGTCTTTACGGCCGCGGTGTGGCGTCGACGGTGGTCCATTCCGGTCCGATCCTGATGAACGCCCAGCTCGATGAGACCGGCGGCGCGGTATTGCGCAGCGCGATCGAGTCGACCGGCGTCACCGTGGTCACCGGCAAGCGCACCGTCAAGGCGTACGCCAATGACGAGAATGCCATCACCGGAATCGGATTCGCCGACGGTGAGCAGATGGATTGCGACTTGCTGGTGCTGGCCACCGGCATCCGGCCCAACGTCGGGCTGGCGCGCGGTGCCGGGCTGACCGTCGAACGGGCCATCGTCGTCGACGATCACATGCGGTCCATCGACGACGACGACATCTATGTGGTCGGTGAGTGCGCGCAGCATCGCGGTCAGGTCTACGGACTGGTCGCGCCGCTGTGGGAGCAGGCCAAGGTGCTGGCCGACCACCTCACCGCAGCGAATGCCACTGCGGCATACCATGGTTCGCGTACGTCGACGAAACTCAAGGTCGCCGGCGTCGACGTCGCCCAGATGGGCGTCAAGGCACCCGAACACGCCGACGACGAGTACCTGCAGTTCTACGAGCCGCGCCACGGCGTCTACAAGACGGTGGTGATCCGGGAGAACAAGCTCATCGGCGCCACCCTCGTCGGTGACGTCAGCAAGGTCTCGTTCCTGATGCAGGCCTTCGATCAGGGCACCGAGCTGCCCGATGAACGTATCTCGCTGATGTTCGACATCGGAACACCCGACGCCGCAACGGGAGTCGAGGAACTCTCCGACGACGCCCAGGTGTGTAACTGCAATGGCGTCGACAAGGCGACCATCGTCGGCTGCGTGGCCGGCGGCACCACGTCGGTGGCCGGCGTGATGGCCGCGACCCGTGCCGGAAAGGGCTGCGGCTCGTGTAAAGGTCTGGTGGCGCAGGTCGTCGAGTGGGCCGCCGGCGGCGCGGTCACCGAAGACCCGTCGGCCAACTGGTACGTGCCGGCCATCCCCTACGAAAAGCCCGAATTGATGCGGCTGATCCGCGAATTCAAACTCCACTCGGTGGCATCGGTATTCGCGGCGCTGGCACCCGACGGCAAAGAGGACGCCAACTCGAAGATGGGTCTCGCGTCGTTGCTGGAGATGATGTGGGGTGAGGACTTCGTCGACGAACGAGCCAGCCGCTTCATCAACGACCGCGTGCATGCCAACATCCAGCGCGACGGCACGTTCTCGGTGGTGCCGCAGATGAAGGGCGGCGTCACCAGCGTCGAGCAGCTACGCGCGATCGCCGATGTGGCGGAGAAGTATTCGGTGCCGATGATCAAGCTGACCGGCGGCCAGCGTATCGATTTGCTCGGTATCCCCAAGGAGGATCTGCCGAAGGTATGGGCCGATCTCGACATGCCGTCGGGTTATGCCTACGGCAAGAGCTTCCGGACGGTGAAAACCTGTGTGGGCAGCGACTTCTGCCGCTTCGGCGTCGGGGATTCGACGGCGCTGGGTATCGCCTTGGAGGAACGTTTCCAGGGCATCGCGAGTCCGGCGAAGATGAAACTCGCCGTCACCGGCTGCCCGCGCAACTGCGCCGAGGCCTTGTGCAAGGACCTCGGTGTGGTGGCCATCGACGGCGGGAAGTGGGAGATCTACGTCGGCGGCGCAGCCGGTGCGCACATCCGCAAGGGTGACCTGCTGGCCACCGTCGACTCCCCCGAAGAGGTCATGACGCTGACCGCGCGTTTCCTGCAGTACTACCGGGAGAGCGCGAAATGGCTGGAGCGCACCTACGCGTGGGTGCCGAGGTACACCATCGAGAAGATTCGGGCGGTCGTCGTCGACGATGCCGAGGGTATCGCGGCCGACCTCGAAGCGAACATGCAGAAATCCATTGACGCCTACCGTGATCCGTGGCTCGACGGCAAGGATCCGGTGACGCCGGGACAGTTCCGGTCGGCGTTGCCGTTGATCGCGCTGCCGCAGGTGCCGGTCCGATGACCATGGTTGCGATGAGGGAGTTCAGATGAGCACGGTGGAGATCGGCAACATCGCCGACATCCCGCCCGGTGAAGGACGCACGTTCGGCGTCGACGGTGTGCAGATCGCCGTGTTCCGGCTCCGCGACGACTCGCTGCGGGCGCTCGACGCGGTGTGCCCGCACCGGGGCGGGCCGCTCGCCGATGCCCTCATCGACGACGGAGTTGTGGTGTGCCCGTTGCATAATTACACCTACGACCTGAAAACGGGTGCCGAGTTGGCATTTGGCGGGGCCGGGGTGTGCGCCTACCCCGTGCGCGCCGACGAAGCAGGGACGATCAGCGTCGACTTGGGTTGAGCCTCACGGTGATTGAGTAGCGGGACCCCACCCCGCTGGTCGAGACCAACCCACGACGATTTCGATACGCGCCCACTCGCTCCGCTCGCCGGCGCTACTCAATCAGGATCAAACATCGACCGGCAACTAGGTGCACGAAGGGCGCACATCCCGGAAGATCCCGTTGCCGGGCGTCGTGCGGTTCACCGCGTCGACGGCGAGCACCACCGCCGCCGACGTCCAGCAGCTCTTCTCCACCGGCCACCGTTTGCCGTCGGCGAACACCAAACCCGTCCAGTAGGAGCCATCCGGATCGCGTAGGTGCTGGATGGACGAGATCAGCTCGATCGCGTCGTCGGTGTCGCCGAGCGCGTCGAGAGCGAGCGCGAGCTCGCACGTCTCCGCACCGGTCACCCACGGTCGATGATCAACGCAGCGAACACCTTTGCCCGCCACCACGAACTCAGTCCACCGTCGGGCGATGTGCTCCTGACCGGCCCGACCGCGCAGCGCACCGCCGAGCACCGGGTAGTACCAGTCCATCGAATGCTCCGACGGTGGCTCGAAGATCTCCGGCCGCTCACGTAACGCCGCGCCGAGAGCGGCGTGGGCACGCACCCACTCGGCGTCGGGCTGACCCACCTCGGCCGCGATGCGGATCGCACAGTCCAACGCCTGAAAGATGCTGGCGTTACCGGTGATCTGCGCCTCGTGGAACATCGCACCGGTCGCGTGGTCACCACCCCAGCGCACGGCGCCGTCGGGCCGTTGATAGTGACAGACGAGGTTGATCGCCGACCACACCGTCGGCCACATCCGCTCGAGAAATGCACCGTCGCCGGTGATCAGGAAGTGATGCCACACCCCGACCGCGATGTAGGCACAGAAGTTGCTGTCGACGTTCGGGTCCTCCACCCGGCCGACGACGGTCCGGATCGGCCAGGAACCATCGGATCGTTGACGACGACGCGACCAATCGTAGGCGGCCTCGGCCTCAGCTCGAAAACCTGTGACCGACAACGCCATCGCCGACTCCACGTGATCCCACGGATCAGTCTGCCCACCCGGGAACCACGGCAATGCACCGGACTGCTCCTGCATGCCGACGATGGCTGCGCCGGTGGCATGCAGCTGCGCGGCGCTGGGAAGTCGGGCTTTCGGCGATACCGCCGTCATACAGTGCCGGAAGTCGGGGCGTCGGAAGCGGGAGGCTTACGGAGATACAGGGCAACCGATTTGCCGATGACCGGGTTGAGGGCCCGTTCGGCCAGGCGGGTGGCCGAAGGCTTGCTCATCATGTCCCACACCAGCAGCTTGTGATACCCCTTGACCAGCGGGTTGTCGTTGTTATCCACTCCCACAGCACATTTGAGCCACCAGTACGGGGCATGCAGCGCATGTGCGTGATCGCTTCCGGTCACCTCAAGGCCCGCGGCACGCAGCTTGCCGGCGAGTTCGGAGGCCTTGTAGATGCGCACATGCCCACCCTCGACCTCGTGGTACTCGTCCGACAGCGCCCAGCACACCTTTTCCGGCCAGTACCGCGGAACCGTCACCGCACCAATGCCACCGGGCTTGAGGATGCGCGCCATCTCGGCGATCGCCTCGGTGTCCGACGGGATGTGCTCGAGGATCTCCGACATCAACACGACATCGAAGCTGTTGTCGGCGTACGGAAGTCGTAGCGCATCCCCGACCTCGGCGCGTGCCTTGGCCGATTCCGGTACGTGCCCTTCGGCCATCATCGCGTCGAACATGCCTGCGACGTCGGCCATGTCGGACTCCGACTGATCGAAGGCGATCACGTCGGCACCGCGCCGGAACATCTCGTAGGAATGCCGGCCCTGGCCGGCACCGATGTCGATGGCCTTGGTGCCGGGACCCACCCCGAGTCGGTCGAAATCAACTGTCAGCACGCAGGCGATCCTCTCTCACGCGTTCCAAGACGGTCTCATAGTGCGCAGCGGTTTTCGCGGCGACCGCCGCCCAGCTGTAGCGTTCCTCCACCCGTCGCCGACCTCCGGCACCCAGCCGCGCCCGTAGATCCGCGTCGTCGAGCAGTCGCGCGATGGCTTCTGCAAGCCGTCCGGAATCGCTGGGCGGCACCAGAATTGCCGCACTCTCATCGGTTCCGACGACCTCCGGGATGGCCCCCGCCCGAGTGGCAACAAGCGACGTCGCGCAGCTCATCGCCTCCACCGCCGGCAGCGAGAAACCTTCGTACAGTGATGGCACACAGGCGATTTCGGCCGACGCCAACAGGTCCGCCATTTCCTGATCTTCCAGACCCGAGACCACCCGCACCCGATCCCCTATGGCCAGCTGATCGATCAACTTCGCCGACGGCCCGGTCGGGTCGAGTTTGGAGACCAGGACCAATTCGACGTCACGTTCGGAGGCGAGTTTGCCGATCGCCTCCAACAGGTACGACACCCCCTTGAGCGGTGCGTCGGCGCTGGCAACGCACACCACCCGATGGGCGACGCGCTGATCACCAGGCCGGAAGACCTCGGTGTCCACGCCGAGCGGGATCGTGGTGATCCGGCCCGACGGGATGTCGAAGGCCTTACGGATATCGACCTCACTGCTGCGGGAGACGGTGAGCAACTCCGGGATTCGACGCGCCACCCGCCCCTGCATGCGCAGGAAGGAATGCCACCGCCACGCGGTGACCTTGCTCAAACCCTTGGCCGCTTTAACCGCCAGCGTGCGATCACGCGTGATCGGATGATGGATCGTGGCGATCAGCGGGAACCCGGCCTTCTGGATGTCGAGCAATCCGTAACCGAGACACTGATTGTCGTGCACGATGTCGAAATCGTCGCGGCGCTGCTTCAGCAGACGCGCCACTCGCAGCGAAAAGGTCAGCGGCTCACCGAAACTCGCCGTCCACATGGCACCGACCTCGAGTGCGTCGATCCAGTCACGGTATTCGCTCAGGCGCGGATTGCGAAACGGCTCGGGCTCACCGTAGAGGTCGAGGCTGGGCACCTTGGTGACCGTGACCCCGGCGTCGATGGCCACCGCGTCGAGTTCCGGATAGGGCTGCCCGGAGAAGATCTCGACCTGGTGGCCGAGCAACGCCAGCTCACGACTGAGGTGACGGACGTAGACGCCCTGACCGCCGCAATGTGGTTTGCTCCGGTAGGACAGCAGCGCAACGCGCATTCCTACTGCCCCGAGCCGACGGCGATGGCCTGCAGGTCGGCGACGCTGACCAGTTTGAGGCGTCGACGACCCGCATCCTTGCCGGCGGCTTTCTCCGCGGCGTCGATCTTCTTCCAGCCGGCGAGATTCACCCGGACCGCTCCACGCTGCTCCACCAGCGACGCGACATCGTCGCGCGCGGTGCCCGGGTCGGTCAGTTCACCGGCGATGAAGTCGGCGATCACCGCTTCGGCGGTTTCCTGGCCGCACAACCGATTTCGACCGATTCCGCCGGTGGCGCCACGCTTGATCCAGCCGGTCACGTACAGGCCCTTGGCGACCTCGCCACCCGGCTCGGCCAGCACGCGGCCGGCGTCGTTGGGGACCACGCCACGCACCTCGTCGAACGGCATACCGGCCACCGGCGTGCCCCGATAACCGATGGCGCGCAACACCAGTGACGTCTCCAGCGCCGCCGACTCACCGGTGGGCGTGACGGCGGTTGCGTTGTCGGCATAGACATTTCGCGTATAAGTGAGCTTCTCGACGCTACCCGACCCGGACTCGTCGGACAATTCCAGCGGCGAGGTCAGGAACCGGAACACGATGCGACGGTTGCCTTCTTCGGTCTTGCGCTCGGAGAATTCACGGGCCAACCGAATTTTGGTGGCGATCGTCGAATCCAATGAGCCGTCGTCCAGGGCGGCCGAGGTGGCGTCGTCGAGGACCAGTTCGTCGGGGTCGATGATGACGTCGACGCCGGCGACGTCGCCGAGCGCCAGGAATTCACTGTTGGTGTAGGCGGCCTGCGCGACGCCGCGTCGGGCCATGATGACCACCTCGCGCACGTTCGATTCTCGCAACGCGGCCAGGGCGTGTTCGGCGATGTCGGTCTTCGCGAGCTCATCGGGGTCGGTGACCAGAATGCGCGCCACGTCCAGCGCGACGTTGCCGTTGCCGATCACCACCGCCCGCTCGCCGGAGAGATCGACGGACAGATCGGTGAAGTCGGGGTGCCCGTTGTACCAGGCGACGAACTCGGTGGCGGCCACCGAACCGGCGAGATCCTCACCCGGCACGTCGAGGCGTTTGTCCGACGACGCGCCGACGGCGTAGATCACCGCGTGATAGCGCGCCACCAGTTCGTCGTGGGTGATGTGGGTGCCGACCTCGACATTGAGGAAGTAGTCGAAGTTGCGTCGCGCCGAGACCGTCGCGAACGTCTTCTCGACGCCCTTGGTCGCCGCGTGGTCGGGGGCAACGCCGAGCCGCACGAGGCCGTACGGGGTGGGCAGCCGATCGAACATGTCGACCTTGATCGACGCCTTGCGGACCAGTTCCTCGGCAGCGTAGAAGGCGGCCGGACCGGCTCCGACGATCGCCACGTGCAGTTCCTTGTCGGGTAGCGCGGGGGCCTTCTTCGGCGGGATCAGTCCGGAGTCGACGTCGTGGTCTTTGAAGTAGTCCTCGTTGATCTGCAGATAGGGCTCGTCGCGTTCGGAGAGCTGGTCGTCGGGCACGATGGCCTCGACCGGGCATTCGTCAATACAAGCCCCGCAGTCGATGCAGGTGTCGGGGTCGATGTAGAGCATCTCGGTGGTGAGGAACTCGGGCTCGCCTGGCGTAGGGTGAATGCAGTTGACCGGGCACGCGACAACGCAGCTCGCGTCGTTGCAGCACGGGCGGGTGATCACATGCGCCATCTGCCGTTTCCTCGCATCCAACACGTGGAACGTGTTCTAGTTCTTGGGCTGAAGTTAGTGCAACCGCAAGGTTACCGCCGTCCCAGAGAAAGGCTTCGCAGTGACCACTTCGATTCCGGATACCGGCACGCCACACGCTCCGCTGCCGGACCGGAAAGAGGGCGCCCGATTCTTCGAGGGCACCTACCGGGTCCGCACCGGCGACGTCGATCAGGACATGCGGGTGCGTCTGGATGCGGTGGCCCGGTATCTGCAGGACGTCGCCAACGACAACATCGAGGCCACCGACTTCGGCGCGTCGGACCCGTTCTGGATCATCCGCCGAACCATCATCGACGTCATCCGGCCGTTTTCCTGGCCGGCCGGGATCACCGCGCAACGCTGGTGCGGCGCACTCTCGACGCGCTGGACCAACATGCGGGTGCGGCTGACCGCCGACCACGAAACAAACCGGTTCAATCCCGACGAGCGCCAACCGGGCCTGATCGAGACCGAGGCGTTCTGGATCAACGTCAACGATCAGGGCGTGCCGTCACGGATCTCCGACGACATGTTCGAGCAGATCAGCGCGATGACCGACGTGCACCGGCTGCGGTGGAAGTCGATCAATCCGGAGAAGGCACCCGCGGCGTCGGAGGTGGATCTGCCCGACCGCGAACACGTTCTGCGGATCACTGACTTCGACCCGTTCAAACACCTCAACAACGCCGCCTACCTCGAGGCGATCGAGGACGAGCTCATCGATCACCCGGACCTGATCGACGGGCCGCACCGCGCGGTCATCGAGTACCTCAAACCGATCGTGCCGGGCACGCGACTGATGCTGCGTCGGGTCCGCGAGGCCGACCGGCTACTGGTGTGGATTCTGATCGGCGACGACTTCGACGTGGTGGCGGCGACGGTGTCCGTCACGCGGACGCCGTCGGCGGAGCAGTGACCGAACTGGCTCACTGACCGCCGCTGAGCAGCAACTCCATCAGCTTCGTGGGTGCCGCGCAGGGGTCGGCGGGCACGGCCGCGCTGCGCGGCTCTACCCACCAGGTGTAGACGCCGCGGCTCGGCGCCCGGGCGGTCACGCCACACACCGCGGGCCGCTTGGGGTCGCGCTGGGTGAAGGCGGCCTGGCTGGCGACCTTGATGTTCTCGGTCTGATAGCCGAGCTTCTGCGCAGTGTTCTTCTCCACGCTCATCGAACCCCACTCAAACCAGTTGAAGGTCACCGACGCCAGCACCGGGCCGTCGACGATCCACCGGCAGATCGCGCCGTTGAACGTGCTGCGCGCCGACGTCCCGCCGACCGCCTGCGCGATCTGCGCCGGCGCCAGGATCTGGCATTCGAGCAAGAGTTTGTCGAACTGGTCGGTGTTGACCGAGCCGGGCTGCTGGTTGTCGGCGCCACCCACGGCATACGGTTGGCCGTCGACGGTGCACGCCGTCGCAGTGCCGATGAGCAGCAACGACAGCACTGCGAGCACGGCTCGTTTCATGGCTGGGCGTCTCAGGGCTGGGTGTCTCAGGGCTGGGCGCGTCATGACGAGCGCTCGATCGACAGGCGCGCCAGCTCGCGTGTGGCGTCGCAGATCTGATCGGTCGGTGTGACGGGCTGACCCGCCCGTTGTGCGCCGGCGCTGACCGACCATTCGAAGAAGTCGCCACCGAAGTCGAGGCCGATCTCGCAGATCCCACTGTCGGAGGCGATGAAGCCCTTGTGTCCGTTGATCTCGATGTCCTTGGTGGATTCGCGCGACAGCTGCTCGGTGGCGCGCTCACGACCGATCGGCGAACCGCGGTACCAGTTGAACGACGCCACCGGGCCGGTGCGGTCGGCGCTGGAGTCCCACTCGCACACCGACGCGTTGTTGACCGTGTTGCTCAGTCCGCCGAACTTGGTGATGCGCCCGACCTCCTCGGTGGTCACGCCGCCGCACTCCCCGAAGAACGGGCCGGCACCGGCCTTCCCCTCGGACTGCTGGTTGGCCGCTTTCGACGAGTCCGACGAGTCGTCGTCGGAGCATCCGGCTAGCAACATCGCCACGACGGCGACAACGGCGATGAGGAAACCGCCGCGCGACCGCAGCCGATCGAGTTCGCGGCGATCACGTTTCGTCGGTCGCCCGGCACCGGGGTCGCGTCGAGGGACTGCCGCGACGATCTCACGTGGTGGCGGCGGTGGGCTGTGGTCGATGTAGCACTCGGCGGCGGCCGGCGCCGACACACGTTTGCTGATCTCCTTGGCAACTTCGACGATGCGTTCGCGACCGTTGAGTCGGACCCGCACCTCGTCGCCGACGACGATGTTCTGCGCGGGTTTCGCGGGGGCACCGTTGACGCGGACGTGTCCGCCGCGGCATGCCGCGCCCGCGGCGGAACGGGTCTTGGTCAGTCGGATCGCCCAGATCCAGCTGTCGACGCGAGTGGCCATCGGTGGTGGTTCGACTCCTTGCGCTACAGATTTGGGCGCTACTGGTTTGGGCGCTACAAACGGGTAGGCGCCACGGCTGGGGTTGGCGCTGCGGACTGGGTTGACGGGTCTACTTCTGCTTGGTGAGCAGGTAGTAACCGACGCCTCCCGCCACCACCGCAAGGATGAGGGCCAGCCAGAAGCTGGTCAACCACCAGACGACGCCGAACACCACGATGCCGGGCGAGATGGCTGCCAGCGACATGCCGGGATGCTGACGCACCACCTGCGAAACGGCTTTGCTCTTTTCCGGGTCCACCGCCATGGTTCCTCCTGGTGTTGGTCGCTCCACTGTAGCCAAGATCGGGGACATGACGGTTGGGCTGCGTCGGGGCGTCGGAATCGGCGTGACACAACCTCGGTGTCAGCGCAATGCCGGACCGATAGTGGCCACGGCGGCGCTCTCCCGCCGAGGCTGTGTCACGGCGACGCGAGGTCGGGTCACGACAGCTCAGGCCACGACGATGCTGATGTCGACGCCTACCTCATCGGCGACCTTCAGCGCGCCCATCATCAGCGAGTACGGCTTGAGGTCGAAGTCGCGGTGACTGACGACGCTGCTCGCGGTGACGGTGGTGCCGTCGGCGGAGCGGGCGAAGTCCAGCGCGTGGGGTCGGCTGCGGCCGTTGATGGTCAACGTCCCCTCGGCCCGGTAGCCGTCGGAGGTGGCGTTGATCGACGACGACTCGTAGGTGATCTCCGGACGGTCGGCGGCGTGCAGCGACTTGAGCGCGTTGGATTGGGCGACCGCCTTCTCCGGCGCGGTCAATGGCGTGAGACCACCTTCGCCGGAGACGACGCGAATGGAGCCGACGACGATGGTCGCGGTGATCGCCACCGGCTCGTCGTCGCGGGTGGTCGCCTGACCCGACCACTCCCCGATCTCGATCGTCAGCCGGTGACCGGTACGCGCGGCCCGCCCGGCGACGTCGGTGTGGAGGGTGATCGTGCCGTTGTCCTGACCGAATGCCCAGTGTTCGAGGTCGCGCTGCTCGTCGCTCATCGCTTCCGTGATAGCACGAATTCGACGAGCGTCAGGCCGCGTCCGCCGTACTGGTGGACGTTGTGCTGGTCGATGTTGTGCCGGTGGATGTGGTGCTGGTCGACGTTGTGCTGGCGGTGGTCGAATCCGTGGTTGCCGAATCGGTGGTTGCCGAATCGGTGGTGCTCGAATCCGCCTCGGGCGCAGCGTGCTTGCCGCCGCCCGACGACGAGCCCGCGTCCGGCGACGCGGTCACCCCGCTGTGGTGCTTACCGGTCTCGACGAGCTCATGCTTGCCGGCGGTATCGGATGTCGTCGAGTCGTCGGTCGCCGGCGCGTCGACTCCGGGTGCGTCGACTGAGGGTGCGTCGACTCCGGTGGCGGGTTCGGTTGTCACAGGGCTTGTTTCACTATTACTTGTTCCGGCATCGCTTGTTCCGGCAGCGCTGGTTTCGCTGCCGTCGACCGACATCGAGCGCAGCATTGTCGGGTTTGCCGAGGTCAGCGTCGGCGCGGGCGTCGAGCCGATGGTCACCGGTTCGGTGGCCGGGATACCGAAGGGGAACTTGATCTCCGGGATGTCGATGACGGGAACGAGATCGGCTGCGCCGGTGGGTGTTCCGAAGGTGAACACCGGTGCGCCGAGGTGGTTGGGCTTCATCACGCCGTTCACCTCGACCTCGGGATGCAGCACGATGGTCGATCCCAGCCAGTGAATGGTGATCGGATCCTGGGTGCCGTAGTCGCTGGTGAGGGTGAACAGGATGGGATTCCCGTTGGCGTCGACCCGATCGCCGCCGATGGTCAAGCGCCGGAAGTCTTTTGACAGATTCAGTGGCTGCCCGTTGAGCAGTTGGGTGATGACCTGCCCGAACACCCCGGACGGGTCGAGCAGGATCGCCGTCGGGTCGGTGGTCGCGAACTGAAGTTCAGGGCGCTGATGTTGCTCGTCGAGACGGAAGTCGACGATGCCGGCGACGTTGGCGCAGGCGCCGACACCCTCGGCGTAGGCGCCGGTCAGGCCGCCGTAGCAGCTGACCGACTTGATGCCGGGAATGTCGAGGCCGGTATCGACGCCGAGGACGGTGACCGGCACATCGTCGGTGGTCCAGGCGTTGGCCATCCCGATCACGGCGAAGGCGACCGCGGTGCGACCATCACTGGCGCCCGCGGTGGCGAGGCTGACCGGCAGGTACGAGATCGCCTTGGCCTGACCCCCGGTGGACGCGACGGCGAACTGAAAACCGCTGCCCTGCACCGTCGCCGACCCCGAGGGCGTCGCAGCGTTGGGAACGGTCAGATTCTCGATGCCCAGCAGATTGAGCAGGCCTTGGACGAGCGGATTGTTGACCGCGCCCTGGATCGGCACGTACACGACCTTGGGCACGAGGTCGACGTTGCCCGGGAGCACGATCGCGATGCCGGTGAGCTCGGCGGCGCTGCAGTCGGCCT
The DNA here is from genome assembly GCA_023461275.1 of Actinomycetes bacterium. Classification (GTDB taxonomy): domain Bacteria; phylum Actinomycetota; class Actinomycetes; order Mycobacteriales; family Mycobacteriaceae; genus Gordonia. Next base: position 65,302 of record JAEYMI010000019.1, read on the forward strand.
GACCCTGCGACGACGTTCCGCCGGTGCCGCAGGCCTCGATCCGCCATTGGTCGAGGATGGTCTGGGTGGCCGCGTTGTTGACCGCACCGCCGCTGATCTGGGCGATGACCTCTTGCAGCGACGACGCCGTCGAACCGTTGATGGCCTTGACGGCGTTGACGTCGTCAAGAATGCCCGCCTGCGCCTGACCTTGGCCCACGAACTGTCCCGCGCCGACCGACGCGACCGTGGCCGCCGTCAACACGCCCGCTGCTATCCGACGTCCCATGCCCAACTCCCCTTCGACCTCGCACACGCGAGACGAGTCATTTAAGCATCACGAAGCGTGAATTTGAATGAATTGAAAGAAGTCGGCAACACGAAAGAGCGAGTCCGCGAGCCGAAAGTTCGCGCTGGGGTCGGCCAACAACGTCGGACCACTACCAGCGGGTGCGTTCCAGTCGCTCCCCTGCCGCCCCGGCGTCGGCGGCGCAGCCGAAGCCCACCACCCAGCGGGCATCGCCGTCGGCGTCGGCGAGTTCCACCTGCCCAAGTTTCATCGGCGACGGCAGAGCGGCCAGGAACTCCCCCAACGCCGCCGGCGAAAGCGTCCAGACCTCACCGTCGATGACCTTGCCCGCGGCCGGATCCCGGATCAGTCCGGGCTTCGGTGGCGTCGTATTGAGCGCCACGAGGCGATAGTTCGGCGTGGTCCGGATCTCCCCGGACCATCGGGCACCGCGGTCGGCCAGTTCGTGGGTCAACGGACCGCCACGCATGTGTGCGCCGAACACGGCCAGTTCGACGGCCGGTGCACCGGCGGCCTCCGGCCACGCTTCCGGCGTGTGCCCACCACTGCCTTCGAACCGCCGCGCGAGGTCGACGAGCACCGCGTCATCGTGCGCCCGGCCGAGCAGCGTGATACCGAATTGTGCTGAACTGCTGTCTTTTTCGATGACGGTTCCCGACGGGATGGCGATGCCGCAGAGGTCGAACAGATTGCAGAAGTTGGTGTAGGTGCCCATCGTGGAGTTCACCCCGACCGGGTCGGCGGCGACGTCATCGATCGTCGGATGCATCGGCGCGGTCGGCACCATCAGGGCGTCGGCATCACCGAGCTGTTCCATCGCGTCGGCACGCAGCTGTGCCAGCCGTCGTCGGGCACGCAGCAGGTCGACGGCATCGAAACGATTGGCGCCGAGCACGATCGAACCGACCACCGGGTCCACTCCGGCCTCGACAGGATCGACCGAGGTGAGGAAGTCACCGACGGCATCGAACCGCTGCGCGACCAGTGCATCCTCGTAGAGCAGCTTGGCCGCAGCCAGAAAGGCCGACAGGTCAATGGATTTGATCCGCATCCCGCGTGCCTCGGCGTGTGCCACCGCGTCGGCGAAAGCCGCGCGCCACCCCTCGTCGAGCGCCGGCAGGTCGGCCGGCACCGCGATGACGGGCTGATCCGAGGCCGCGAGGTTGACCGCCGAGCCGAACGGGCGCGGACCGACCGCACGTCCCATTGCAGCCATCGCCGAATCCGCCTGCGTCACAGTCGTAGCGAAGATGGTCACGGTGTCGTAGTCGGCGCACGCCGGTATCACCCCGGCGGTGGAGACGGCCCCCACCGTCGGCTTGATGCCGACGATGCCCTGCAGTCCGGCCGGGACGCGCCCCGATCCGGCGGTGTCGGTGCCGATCGCGATGTCGGCGAAGCCGAGTGCCACCGCCACCGCCGAACCCGAGCTCGAACCACCGGAGATCCGGTCGGGTCGACGCGAATCACGCACCGCGCCATAGGGACTGCGGGTGCCGACCAGACCGGTCGCGAACTGATCGAGATTGGTCTTGCCGATCACCACCGCACCGGCGGCGCGCAGTGCGGCGACACACGCCGCGTCGGCATCGGGGGTGTAGCTGTAGCCGGGACATGCGGCCGTCGTCGGCAGACCTGCCACGTCGACGTTGTCCTTCACGGCGAGAACAACTCCGGCCAGCGGTCCGCCCGCCGCGATCGACGCCGCATGGTCGGCCTCGACATCGGACTGATCTCGCAGGGTGATGAAGACCTCGGGCCGGTCGGCGGCGGCGATCCGCTGGTAGATGTCGGCAATCCTGCTCACTGCGCACTCTCCTTGACTGCGAATTCTCCACCCTCAGACCATCGTTGCCGTTCTTCGCCGCGCGCGATCTCCATCGAGGCGCGGGTGGCCGCGATGTCGGCGGCGTTCTCGGCGAGGAACTTGTCGTGCTCGGCAAGCGAGAAGCTGCCGTCGGTGATGCGGACCGAGTTCCCCCGGCCGGCTGCGACGTCGGCGCGCATGTCGAGCAGTTCGTCGGCGCCGACCGGATACCACTGGATGCGGTCGAAGAACCGCAGCAGCCACGGGTGGTCGGGGTCGAAACCCGGTGTGGTTTCCGGATATCGGTGATTCCACACCTGCGTGGTACGCCCGACGAACTGGTAGCCGCCGGGGCCTTCCATGCCGTACACGCAGAGGTACGCACCGCCGATCCCGACGGCATTCTCCGGTGTCCAGGTGCGTGCCGGGTTGTACTTGGTGGTGACCAAACGATGTCGCGGATCGAGCGGAACAGCCACCGGCGCACCGAGATAGACGTCGCCGAGGCCCAGGACGAGGTAGTGGGCGTCGAAGACGATGCGATATACGTCGTCGACGGACTCCAGGCCGTTCATCCGGCGGATGAACTCGATGTTCCACGGGCACCACGGCGCGTCGGCACGCACGCCGAGCATGTAGCGCTCGATGGCCTCCCGCGTCGCCGGATCATCCCAGGACAACGGCAGTTCCACCGTGCGGCTGGGCACCACGAGTTCTGACGCGGCAGGCAACTCGCTTTCGCATTCGATCAACCAGTCCAGCATCGCCGACTGCGACCACCGGTCCGGGTCGGCTTTGACCTGCAATGACCGGATTCCCGGAGTGAGGTCGATGAGGCCGGCGGGCTGCTCGGCGGCGACCCGTTCCGCGAGCGCGTGCACCCGGGCGCGGAGCGCGAGATCCAAACGCATATCGCCGTATTCGACGAGGATGTTGTCGTCACCACTGCGCCGATACGTGACCTCGGTGGTGCCGTCGGCGGTGGCGGTGCGGCCCAGGATGCCGTGGTCGGTGTCGCCACCCGCGGAGAGCACCTCGACGATTCCGGCGCGACGTCCGGGCCCGAAGGTCTTCGCCGACGCGACCTCGGACCCGCGGACCGCGACAAACCGCACGGTGTCACCTGGCTTGAGCTGACCCAGTTTCCATCGTTCGGCCGCGACGACGGTCACCGGGCAGACGAACCCGCCGAGGCTGGGGCCGTCGGGTCCGAGCAGGATCGGGGTGTCGCCGGTGAAGTCCAGCGCGCCAATCGAATACGCGTTGTCGTGGATGTTCGACGGATGCAGGCCCGCTTCCCCGCCGTCGGTGCGCGCCCAGCGCGGTTTGGGTCCGACGAGACGGATACCGGTGCGGTCGGAGTTGAAATGAACCTCGTAGGCCGTCGACATCAGATCGTCGATGTCGGCGGGGGTGAAGAACTCCGGCGCGCTGTGCGGGCCGACGGTCACCCCGAGCTGCCAGTTGTTGGTGATCGCCGGCATCTCTTCGGAGAGAATCCGGACCAGTGGACCGTACGGCTCGTCGAGGACGTCGAGTTCATCGCCGTTGCGTAGCACCCGACCGTCGTGCCCGCCGAAACGGCCCATGGTGAACGTGGCGCGACTGCCGAGATACTCCTCGCCGGCGATGCCACCGCCGATGGCGATGTAAACCCGCATCCCGGCTCCGGAGACGGCACCCACATCGAGGACGTCGCCGGCCGACACATGTAGCGGAACCCATTGCGGCACAGACTTTCCGGACAGCGTCACCGGAGCGGTGGCGCCGGTGACCGCGACGACCGCGGCGTGCGAGAACTGCAACGACGGCCCCATCATGGTCGCCTCGAGTCCGGCTGCGGCGTCGGAGTTGCCGACCGCGGAGTTCGCCAGCCGGAACGAGAGATCGTCCATCGGCCCCGACGGCGGCACACCGACCTTCCAGTAGCCGACGCGTCCCGGCCAGTCCTGCACGGTGGTGAGCGGACCTGCCCGCAGCACACTGATCGAAGTCATGGTGTCTCTCAGCTGTCGGGTCGAGTGACGATCACTCGGACGGCGGTCGGGTCGAAACCGTTGCAGGGGTTGTTGATCTGCGGGCAGTTGGAGATCAGCACCAGGGTATCGACCTCGGCCCGCAGCGCGAGGCGCTTACCGGGTGCCGACAGGCCGTCGACGATACCCAGCGAACCGTCGGCGTCGACCGGCACGTTCATGAAGAAGTTGATGTTGCCGACCATGTCGGCCTTGCCGAGGCCGTGCGGTGCGCCGCCGGCGAGGAAGTTCTCCACGCAGGCGTGCTGGTGCTTGGTGTGGTGGCCGTAGCGCAGCGTGTTGGACTCCTGCGAGCAAGCCCCGCCGACGGTGTCGTGGTTGCCGACCTCGTCGGCGACGATCGTCATCAATGGCGCCGACTCCTGGTCGCGGATCACCGATCCGGTGGTCAGGAAGATGTTGCCCTGCGCGGCGATGGTGGCCTGCGCGGAGTAGCGGATGGTGTGGTCGTGGGCACCGAAGAACAGTGTGTCGACGGCCTGGTTTCCGTAGAGGTCGACGATGGTCAGCACGTCGCCGGCAGCGACGACGCCCGACCACGGGCCCCGTTCGCCGATCTCGGCGTCGAGCACGACGGTGCCGGGGACCAGGGCCAATTCGGCTGCTGGGGTGTCGGACAGGGTGGTCATGATGGGTGGTCCTTAGGTGAGGTGTGTGGTGATCCGCGAGGATCAGAAGTTGGCCGCGTGCCAGACGTCTTCGGAGTTGGCCACGGCGCGTTGGTATTCCGGTTCGGTCGACCCGACGCCGGCGAGCAGCTCGTCGAGGTCACCGGTGGCCTTCCACGCGAGGAGCTCCACCGGGCCGGTGTCGAAGGTCGACGACGGGTCCAACGGATGCGCGGTGTTGACCACCGCGACCACACATGGCAGGTGCAGGATCAAATCGACGGCCTTGTCCGGCCCGGCGGTGCCGGTGGAGGTCAGGGTTCCGTCGGCCTCGACCACCACGCCGTGGAAGAACGACAGCGACGGCGCGACGTCGGCCGGGGTGAGCCCGTGCTTGGCCGCGGCCAGCAGAAACATCTCCCGACCCGCCGGCGACGACGAATGCGCCGTTCCGTCACCGTATTTCGCCGTATTGCCGGCCAGCGTGCTGGTCCCGCACAGTGCGTCGTGGTGCGTCGAGTCGTCGGCGACGATGGTCGCCAACACCCGGCCCTGATCACTGAGCAGCGGATGCCCGGTGCCGAGGTAGGCCTGCCACGGCACCTTGACCGTGTCGGCGACGTTGAGCCGCTCCCACGGCGCGTCGGCGCGCCAGAGCAGCACATGCGCACACGCCGTTCCGGCTATGTCACGCAACCGGATTCGGGTCCCGCGGGCCAGCACCTTGCTGGTGTAGCGCCCGCCGGGAATCGTCTCGGCCCAGGTGAGGGCGGCCGGATCGACGTCGGCGGGAGGATTCGGCCACGACGACGCCGGCACCACCGGCATGGAATCGGTGATGGTGCCCGCCTGCGAGCGCGCGTGCGCACGGGCACCTGCGGTCGAGGCGGTGGAGTCGGCGACAGCGGATTCGGGTGACTGAGTGGACATCGAGGTCATCTCCCTCGTTCGTTTCGAACAAATGAATCGTCGGGCAGGCCGTCCTGCCGGGTTCATATCGGGGAGCGTCGTCACTCCCCTTATTTCTATCAATAGATAGGAACGTCTGCAACCGGAGGAAGGTCCTCAGACCGGCGAGGTGACCGGCTTCGGATGCTCTTTGCCACGTGGGAAACAGACCGCACCGACAAGCACTGTGGCGATCACACAGATCGGCCCGGCCCAGCGCAGGATCGGCATATCGCCGGACGGATCGAACACCTCCGCGCGAGGCCACGACAGATTGATCACCATCAGCACTCCGTAGAGCACGGCCAGTGCGTTGACCACGATGCCGAAGGGACCGAGTCCGAACAGCTTTTTCCCGTCGGAGTCGACGGTCGGCCCGCCCTTGGGCCACCCCTGCAGGCGACGGTAGAGCATGGGCGCGGTGACAGCGAGATAGGCCAGGTAGATCAGGATGATGCAGACGCTGGCCAGGGTCGCGAAGATTGCCGAGTTGCCGACGTTGACCAGCAGGATGACCACACAGAGCACGCCGATCAGGATCGACGGTGCAATCGGCGTTCCGGTGCGCGCGTTGACATGTGACAGCGTCGACGAGAACGGCAGCCGGCCGTCGCGGGCCATCGAGAACATCAGTCGCGAGCACGCGGTCTGAATTGCCAAGGTGCAGATGAAGATCGCCACCGCGACGTCGCAGAGCAATACCTTGCCCCAGAATCCGCCGAGCACCGAGTCCAGCACATAGGGCAGACCGCCGGTCGCGAGTTCTTCGTCGAGCGTCGGGGCCGCCATCAGCGCGCCCAGCAGCATCAGACCGCCGCCGATCGCCGACACGGTGAGCGCCATCCGGATGGTCCGAGGAGCAACTCGGCGCGGGTTGCGGGTCTCTTCGGCGAGCTCACCGGCCGACCCGAAGCCCACCATCACGTAGGCCGCCATCAGACCGGAAACGATGAAGGCCCAGATGTAGCCGGGCTGCTGACCGGGAAGTCCGGTATCGAAGACGACGCCCGGTCCACGCTTCGCGTGGGTGAAGAGAGCGAGCACCACCGCGACCACTCCCACGAGCTCACAGGTGACGCCGATGCTGTTGACGCGGCTCATCCACGTGACGCCGACACAGTTGATGGCGGTGACGATAACGAGCAGGATCGAGCCGAGCAGAACAGCATTCGCGGCTCCACTGGTACTGGTGAGGGCCGAATCGTCGCCGATGATCTGAAAACCGGACCACACCGACGGCAGCACCACCTGAAGCGCAATTGCCGCTGCCGACGCGGTGACGATCTGGGCGATCATCATGAACCAGCCACCGAACCAGCCGATCACCTCCCCGCCCATTCGGCGCGACCACTGATAGATCGCCCCCGACAGCGGGTATCGCGCTGCGATCTCGGCGAAGCACAGTGCCACCAGGAACTGGCCTGCGTACACGATCGGCCAGGTCCAGAAGAAGGCCGGACCACCGAAGCCGAAGCCGAGGCCGAACAGCTGGAAGATCGTGGTCAGGATCGACACAAACGAGAATCCGGCGGCGAACGACGCGAATTTGCCCAGCGAGCGGTGCAGTTGCTGGTCGTATCCGAACTCCGAGAGATCGTCGGCGTCGCTGGGCGCACCGGTCGAGGTGCGCTCGATTGCGGTCATTGCTTACTCCTTGCGGTGAGGGTAGCTACGGCGTCGGAGCTAATATCTATCAGTTGATTGGTAATCATAGGGCGGTCGTTTTCACTGCGCATCTCGAGCATGAAAACTCTGTGTTACGCAGGTCAGGCAGCTGAGTCGGATGACAGGTAATGTGACGTCGATGAGCACCAACGCCACCACCGGACACCCCGGACCGGGCAGGCCTCGCTTGGTGGATCAACGACGCACCGGAGCCAACCCCCGCGAGGAGATCCTCGACGCCGCGAGCGAGTTGTTCACCAGAAATGGGTACGCCGGTACCTCAACGCGCAGAATCGCCGACGAGGTCGGCATGCGCCAGGCGTCGCTGTATCACCACTTCGCCACCAAGGACGACATCCTCGCCGCGCTGCTGCAGACGACCGTCGAGTCATCCCTGGTTCGTGCGCGCGAGCTCCTCGAGTCCGACGACCCGGCGCTGGATCGGCTGATCGAACTCGCCCGCTTCGACGTCACCCAGTTGGCTGCGTCGCGCTGGAATCTCGGCGCGCTCTACCTACTGCCCGAACTCCACGCGCCACGCTTCACCGAATTCCGCGACGCCCGAACCGAATTGGCGCGTGCCTACGAGACGCTGGCGACCGCAACGCTCAACGACTCCGACGACACCCGCGCACTGCTGCCGTTCCGGCTCGTCGAATCGGTCATCATGATGCGTTCCGACGAACAGCGCGGCGAACTGGGTGAGCGCACCGTCACCGATCTGGTCGACACGATCGTCGGTGCCATCCGAATCCTGTTGGAGCACTAGCTTTCCCGTCGACGGCGCCCCCGCCCGCGTCGACAGCGCCCTTCCCCACGTCGACAGCGCCCGTCCCCACATCGACAGCGCCCTTCCACATGCTGATCGAGTAGCGCGAGCGAGCGCAGCGAGTCCGGGAGTATCGAGATCTACTGTTGCTCAACGGGTCTCGATACACCTCTCGCCTGGCGACTCGGGGCACTCGACCAACATCATGGCCCACTCGACCAGCGGATAAGTCTGGTTTGCTCCGTAGTCTTGGTCGCATATAGCGACCAAAACTACGGAGCTATCTCAAGCGGGTCGGGTACGTCCGATCGAGCCGCGCCCTACGGAGTACGAGCGACCTGATTCAATTCCTCAACCGGAGCGCTGGACGGAAGCGGCTCCACGCCCGACGGACCAAACATGAACCCCGACTTGCGAAGTCGACGTTCAAATAGCCGCTGCATCGGCGTGGCGGCGAACGTCGTCACGATCGTCATCAGCGCCAGAATGGTGTAGAGCCGTGCCGAGATCAGGCCCGCCTCATGCCCGATGTTCAGCAGGATGAGTTCCATCAACCCGCGAGCGTTGGCAAGCGACCCCATCGAACCGGCCTCGAACCAACTCATGCCCTGCCACCGCGCCGCAAGCCCGACGGCACCGAACTTCACAGCGAACGATACGACGAGAACCGCGACGGCCACGGCGAGCGTGGACCAGTTGAGAATCAGACTGAGTTGGGTATTGAGTCCGGAGTAGATGAAGAATGCCGGCAGGAGGACATACGCCGTCAATGGCTCGAACCGATCCTTGATCGTGTCGAGCAGTGGACCGCGGGGCATCACGATTCCGGCGATGAACGCACCAAAGACCGAATAGATGCCGACCAGATCGGTGAACCACGCAGCGGCAAACATGACGAAGAGAACCACCGCCAGGTGTGCAACCGGTATCCCACCGACGGTTTCGGCATCGGCACGGCGCGGCTTTCGGGTCAGAACCCTGGCCAGGAGCGGGCGACCCACGTAGAGCATGAACAGCAGGTACCCGACGCCACCCACCACCGCGACGACTGCTCCCATCGGCGTGCCCTTCGACGTTGCCACCACTGTCGCGAGCAGAACCCAGGAACAGGCGTCGTCAATGGCGGCACACGACAACGCCATCGTTCCCAGCCGCGTGTTCGATAGTCCGGAGTCGTAGATGATCCACGCCAGCATCGGGAAGGCGGTGATGGCCACCGCTGAGGCAAGGAACAATCCGCCTTGCCAATGGGTCACCTTGTCGGAGAAATACCCGCCACTGCTGACCAGCCACCAGCCTCCCGCACCTCCGAGAATCAAAGGGACACCGATGCCCGCGACCGAGGTGGCCCCCGCTTGCCGTACGTGGTCGCCGAGGATCTCGAGGTTGAATGAGGCGCCCACCAGAAACATGTAGAGCACGAGACCCAATTGGCCGATCACGTAGATCGCGACAATGTTCGGATGGGTGAAGGTCTCCGCGCCGATGGTCAGTTTCGTTGGAAACAGCCAGGTTTGGGCGCTCGGCCACAGCCATCCGAGCACTGACGGACCCAGCAGGAATCCCGCGACCATGATTGCGACGACCTGCACCTGAGCCAGTCGGCGGAAGAGCATCCACACCACCCGGTAGGTCACCAGAATGATGGCTATCTGAAGAAAGAAGTGATACGTGATGTTCAGCATTGATGGCATGTTGTCTCCAGTCGGAAGCCGGTGCCTTGGGGTAGATCGACTCCTTGGTTAAGTCGACGCCTTGGTTAAATCGACTCCTCGAGATCGGCCGCCGGACGCTCCCGCCCGGAACCATCGCCGGCAGGTCCGACGACTGCCTCTACCGACACGGTCTCCACCGACAACTCGAGCCCACCCTGCGGTGAGGGATCTGCCATTTCGAGATCGGCGAGCAACTCCAGCAGATCGGCCTCGGAGAGTTGTTCGATCAGGCGGTCGACGTCGCTGTCGTCGACAACCGTGTCCGGCCGGTCTTCGACGTAGACCGGCATCGATTCGGTCTTGTCGACCTTGAGGTCGGCGAGGATTCGTTCCACCAGCCCGCTCACCGTCACGCCCTTGAGCAGTTCCAGCACCGGTACGTCGACCGACATGACGGCGGCGATCCGTGACTTCAGTTCGATCGCCATCATGGAATCGAGACCGAGGTCGTTCAGTGTCCGGTCACCGCCGACATCGTCGGATGGGAGATCGAACACGCCGGCCACGATCTGCGTGACGTAACCCGCGACGACGCCGGGGTGGTCATCCTCTGGCGTGTTCTGCAGCAGCTCTGCCAGCGAGAACCCGGCACCCTCATCGTCACCCAGGCCGTCCGACTTACCCAACTCGGAGAAGATCTCGGGCAGTGAGCCGGCCAGACCCATGTTGCGAAGGCGCGCCCAATCCACGGAGATGGCCACCACGGTGGGCGCCTCCTGATTCAGCACCCGGTCGAGGATCTGACCACCGGCCGCCGGAGTGATGAGCTCGACGCCCCGCACCTCGAACATCTTCTCCAGATCCAGGTCTTCCACCATTCCGACCGACCACGGCCCCCACCCGATCGTCAGTGCGGGCAACCCCTGAGCTCGCAGCTGCCAGGCGAAGGCATCGAGGAAGGCGTTCGCGGCGGCGTAGTTGCCCTGGCCAGGTGAGGCGATGACCGAGCTGGCCGAACCGAACATCACGAAGAATTCCAGTTCATCGGCATGGAAGACGCTGCTCAACGCGCGGGCGCCGTCGATCTTGGGAGCCAGCACCGAAGCGAACGCCGCCTCGTCCATGTCCACCAAGAGCTGGTCGCGGACCACACCCGCGGCGTGGATGACGCCACGGACCGGCCGGCCTCCCGCTTCGGCGTGATCCCTCGCCCACTGTTGGATCTGGTCGACGTCGGTGATATCCACACTGGCCGTGGTGATTCGAGCGCCCAGCCTCTCGATCTTGCGGATTGCGTCGACGACGGCGTACTGCGGATCGTCGACAGCTATCGAGGCCCATCGACTCCGCGGCGGGAATTCCGTACGGCTGAACAGCGCGATGTCACGTGCTCCGCGCTGCGCGAGGTATTCGGCCACCACCCGGCCCAGCGCCCCCAGACCGCCGGTCACCGCATAGGTCGCATCCGGTGTCAGCTTCGTGGGAAGTGCCCTGTTCGGATCGTCCATCGGCAGCAGACGTGGCACAAAGGTCTCGCCACCCCGGATCGCCATCTGGTCCTCGGCGTCCTCGGTCAGGATGTGCCTGCACAGCAGTTCCGCGGTGTGCGTCGGGTCGTCGCGGTCGTCGATGTCCATCAGGCCGCCCCACTTCTCGGTCAGCTCCTGGTGCCCGATCACCCGGCCCAGTCCCCACATCGGCGCCTGGTCGACTGCAAGTCGATCGGTTCCCGGGGCCGGCTGGGCGTTCGCGGTGACCATGTAGAGCAGCGGCGAAACGGTTTCGTGCCGCGCCATGGCCTTGACCAGATGCAGCGCCGCCAAGACCCCGACGCGCTGCCCCTCGTTGACATCAAGGTCGTCCTCGGCACTGTGCGATGCCGACGACGCGTCGGGAATATCCAACGGCCAGCAGTTCACGATGCCCGCGAGGTCGCCTTCCCCGGCCACATGTGCGTCGATGAGATCGACGAACTGTTGTGGCGCAGCGGGATTGATCTGATAGACACCATCGGCCTCGACGAGCTGATCGACGGCGCGGTGGACGGCCGTGCGCACGCGCTGCCCGGACTCGCGCAGTCGCTGAGCCACGGCCATACCGACGCTACTGTCGGCGGAATCCGCCAGGACCAACCACGAAAGATCCTTGGCCGCAATGCTCTTGCTCTCGTCTGGTTCACCGCCGGCAATCCAGGAGACGTTGAGTAACCCCTTGTCGACGTGCTCGGGCGACAGACTCGCCGATGAGCGCAGCGAGGTGACCGTGAAGCCTTCGAGAGAGACCAACGGCTCACCTGTCGGGCTCGAAATGATGATGTCACTCTCGATCTCCGACTTGCTGACCGACACCGTCCGAACGTCGACGATCATGGTCTGCTGCGGAGCACCGTGCACGGTGGCTCGTCGAATCCGCGACGGCAGAAAGGTTTCCGTGGCGAGATCGCCACCGGAGACGGGCACAGCCATCAGGGTCTGCAACGCGCCGTCGATGAGCGCCGGGTGGAACCGATACTCAGACAACTCGGCGTCGACCGGCTCCGGAACAACCAATTCTCCCACCGCCCAACGATTACCAGCGGTGACCCGGTGGACGGACTGGAACGCCGTGCCGTACTCGAACCCGAAAAGGCGACTGCGCTCATAGAATTCGTCGAACTCGACGACCGTGCTGGCCTCGTCGAGGTTGTGCGCGGCACGCGTCGGGCTCCCCGGTCGGGTCGTGCTCAGCTCCGCCGTCGCCGCGATCGTCCAGCTCAGGTCACCAGCCGCGGTGGCCTTCATCACCGCGAATTCGAGCACGCCGGTGGCCGGGTTGAGGGTGGTTCGTATTGTCGGGTCACAGGTTTGATCGAGTATGACGGCGTGGCGCAGAGCGAGGTTCTCGACGCAGAAGTCCGACGACCCGAACACTTCGGTTCCCGCTGCCACCGCCATCTCGATGAATGCGGCACCCGGCAGCAGTGTGCCGCCCTGCACCTTGTGGTCGGCGAGGAAACCCAGTGTTGCCACGCTGAGTTCGGCCTCCCATGTCGGGTGGATGTCCAGTACACGCTGGCCGAGAATGGGGTGCACCGGGTTGTAGTGCAACTCCTCCACTGTTTCCGGCGTCTCGTTCCAGTACCGCTTGGCCTGCCACGGATACCGGGGCAGGGCGAGCATCCGGGCACCGGCGCTGGGGAAGAACGCCTCCCAATCAATCTGATGTCCGTGAGAGTGCAAGTCGCCGACGAGTTCCATCAGCGTCCGGCTGTCATCCTCCTTGCGCTTCTGACTTGCCAGGACCACGACGTCGATGCCACGGCCGGCCGCGATCTCGACAATCGCCGACGCCATCTGCGGGTGCGGACCGATTTCGACGAAGTGTGTGTACCCGTCGTCGAGCATGCGCCGGACCGCCGACTCGAAGAGAACCGTCCACCGGGTGTTCTGCCACCAGTAGGCACCGTTCGCGGCCTCGGCCTCCAGCAGTTCGCCGGTAACCGTCGAATAGACGGGAATCTGTGCGGGGGAGGGTGATAGGTCGCTCAGAGCGGTGAGCATGTCGTCGCGGAGCGTATCCATGTAGTGGCTGTGATATGGCACATCGACGGCGAGGAAACGATTGAAGATCTCGACCTCGGTCAGCTGGGCCGCGATGGCCCCGAGGATCTCGCGGTCACCGGATGCGACGACGGCAGAAGGCCCGTTGATGGCGGCGATCGAGACCCGCGAGCCCATCTCCTCCCGCGTCGTGGCGTCGATGGTTTGGAAGAGGGAGTCCGAGCTGAGCCCGATGGCCAGCATCCCGCCCATCCCCTTGACACTCTGCGCGGCCTCGCTGCGTCGGTAGATCACCTCGATGGCCTGCTCGAAAGTCAGGATGCCCGCGAGGTATTGGGCGGTCACCTCGCCGGCGCTGTGTCCGATGACCGCGTCGGGCGTCACGCCGAACTCGCGAAGCTGCTCGGCCAGAGCGACCTGGACAGCGAAGTTGGCCGACTGCGCCACATTGGGTTCGGCCATCCGCGACTGCGACTCGTCGGCTCGGAGTTCTTCGAGCAGCGACCAACCCATGTACGGCTTCAACGCGCGGTCGGCGCGCTCGATGCTCGCGGTGAAGGTGGGGTACACGTCGAGCAGCCCGCGGCACATCTTCCACCACTGCGCACCCATACCGGTGCAGACGAACGCCAATTTCGTTGTGCCCGAACGCGATCTGCCCGCGATCACCGGCTTCTTGCCGGTGGTGCCGTCCGCGATGGCCGTGAGCTGACGCTGCGCATCGTCGATGCCGTCGACGATCAGGGCGCGCCGATGGCTCAGGTGCGATCGCCGTTGGCTGAGTGTGTAGCCCAGGTCGTTCAGGGTGACATCGGGGTTGCTCTGGAGGTAGTCGGCCAGCTGGCCGGCGGTTTCGGCCACCGCATCGTCGGCGCGCGCCGAAATCGGAAGCACCGCCAGCGGGAACGACGACCCGCCGGTTTCGGCCTCGACGACGTCGCGTTCGGGTGGTTGGGCCAGCACGATGTGTGCGTTGGTGCCGCCGAAGCCGAACGAGTTGATCCCGGCCATTCGATTGTTGTCTTCGCTGGGCCATTCCCTTCCGGCAGAAGGGATATCGATGTTGAGCTCATCCAGCGAGATCTGCTCATTGGGTGCATCAAGGTGCAGGTTGGGCGGGATGAACGCCTTCTCGACGACGAGCGCGGCCTTGATCAGTCCGGCGACACCGGCGCCCGCCTCGAGGTGGCCGATGTTGGTCTTCACCGAACCGACCAGCAGCGGTCGGCTGCGCGGCTTGTCGCCGGCCAGGGCCTTGGCCAGTGCGCGCGCTTCGATGGGATCGCCGACCGGGGTGCCGGTGCCGTGCGCCTCGACGTAACCGATGTCGGTCGGCTCGACCCCCGCGCTGCCGATCGCTGCGACGATCGCAGCTTCCTGCGCATCCTCATTGGGCACCGTGATGCCGTCGGTACGGCCGTCCTGTGACACACCGGTACCCAGGATCTGCGCGTAGATTCGATCGCCGTCGGCGAGCGCCCGCTCCAGGGGTTTGATGATCACCATCGCCCCTCCTTCGCCGCGCGCGTAGCCGTTCGCGGACTGGCTGAACGACTTGCATCGTCCGTCGGGGCTGAGGAATCCGCTCTTCGATTCCGCGACGAAGGTGTTGGGGCCGATGATGACGTTCACGCCACCGGCCAGCGCCACTTCGCATTCGTCGTTCCAGATACTTTGCGCGGCAAGGTGTACCGAGACCAGCGAACTGGAGCATGCGGTGTCCACGGTCATGCTCGGGCCGCGCAAATCGAAGGTGTAGGAGATGCGATTGGACAGCATCGTCATCATCATTCCGGTCGCGGAATGCGGCTTGAATCGGTACCGGCTGCTCCGCCCGTGGTTCTGCAGAAGCTGGTAATCGGTGGTGAATCCGCCGATGAAGACTCCCACCGACTTTCCCGCCATATCCTCGGCGAGAATCCCCCCGTCCTCGAACGCTTCCCAGGTGGCGCGCAGCAGAAGGCGCTGTTGCGGATCGATCGAATGCGCCTCACGGGGCGAGATGCCGAAGAACTGGGGATCGAACAGATCCACACCGTCGAGGAAACCACCGCGCTCGGTGATCATCTTGCCGTTCTTGGCCGGGTCCGGATCGAAGTATTTCGGTGAGTTCCAGCGTGTTTCGGGAACGACGCTGGTGGCGTCGACCCCTCCGCACATCACATCCCAGAATCCCTCCGGAGTGTCGGCCCCGCCCGGGAACCGGCACCCGATGCCGACGATGGCCAGGGGCGCTCTAGCAGCTCGTTCAGATGGCATTTTCTTCTCCGACTGTTGCCTTGAGTTCGTGCTTGACTGCGGTGAGGAGCTCGTCCCGTGACACATTGACGAACAGGTGGGGACCAGTGATCGTGAGATATGTTGCGCCCCTTGACGTGTGCCGATCCCATTCGCTCAGCGCCGACGGGAGAACGCGGACGTCGTCGCTGCCCCCGTAGACCGCGAACGGGATGTCCAACGGCTCGTCATCGACGAACTCGTAGGTTTCGCACAGTTCCAGATCAGCCCGCAGCGTCGGCAGAAGCGCGGCCATGATCTGCGGGTTGGCCAGGGTCGCCGCCGGGACGCCTTCCCTGCGCAACACCGCCTGTAGTACGTCGTCTGGCCAGCCGTGAATGGGCCTTCGGTCGCTCTCGAGGTGCGGCGCACGGAAAGCCGACAAGAGCAGCTTCCTCGGCGTGGCCATTCCCCTCCGACGCAGTTCCCGGGTGAACTCGAAGGCCACCAGTGCCCCCATGCTGTGCCCGAAGAAGACCGTTTCGGAGGTGACCTGCGGTCCGACGTGCTCGACGAGGTCAGCGATCAACGGTGCCAACCGGGTGTACGCGGGCTCGTCGATACGACCATCGCGGCCGGGGAGAACGATCGGACGCACGTTGGCGGGGAGGTCGTCTTCCCACCCGCGAAACGTCCCCGTGCTGCCGCCGGCATAGGTGAAGCACATCATCGGCGGACCCGCCGCCGGATTGTTTCGCCCGCCTATCCAGCGATTGTGCACCTTGCGGAACAAGGTCAGCAGCTCTGTTCGCTTGTCCCCGTTCCGCGGGACCGGATCGATCCGCTCGTCAGCCGTCATTGGGCCCCTCCTCAACCCGAAGCGGCGATGACATCGCGCTCATCCCAAGGGGTTTCACGCCGGTACCATCGTCTGCGGGCCACCGAAAGTGATCCAGGCGCCGTCGATCGGCTCCGGGTAGGCACCCACGCGGTACTTGTTGATCAGGTCCGCGAGTTGCTTGTCCGCCCGCCACCGCGTCAGCTGTGCGGTCACTGCAGGATCATCAGAAACCTTGAGTTTGTCCATCACGGTGGCACCCAACTGGCCGGCGCACTGTTCGAGGAGAACGACGTTTTTCGTCAGCTGCGCCTCGAACTCCTCGTCGGTGAGAGGAATGCCCATCTGCTCATGCAGCTCCACGAAGAACCCGAAGAACAGATAGGGATCGGCGAAGTGGTCGGCCACCTCGGGGTTGTCGATGGCCGACCACTCCAGAAAGAACTGCTCGACTCTGGCGTGCAGTGCCCGGATCTGGACCAGCGAGGTGAGAATCGGCGGACTCTGGAACATGCGGCCCACCTGATTGTGGAAATACATGGTGCCCGGTACCGCCCAGTAGATCATGGTGTCCCACAACACCTTTGCAACCATCACCTGGGCGTTGCCCATGACCGCGAACTGGTCCTGGTAGATCAGCAGCCACATATCGGCGACCAGCAGGTACACCTGGTCGTGGACGTCGGCGAGCATTCTGACGTCCTCGCCCGCGTGGGCTCGGCTGATGAGATCGCTGATCAGACCGTTGCTGATCGCCATGAGGTCACCACCCGACGAGTACAGCGGATCGATGGCGACCCCCGCCTCACCGGTCAGACACCAACGGTCGCCGGAGAATACGTGCTGGGCGCCGTAGGAGTAGTCCTTCATCGCCCGGAAGTCCTGGAGCTTCTCGCGGTTGGCAACGATGTGCGCAGCCAGCTGCGGTTCGTGAGCCTGCAGGAATGCGACGGTTTTCTCGAACGTACTGATGGAGCTGAACGGGTGGATGTTCTCGTCGGCCACCACGCCGATGCTTGTCGAGCCCGAGGCGAGCGGAATCAGCCACACCCAATACCCATGGCCCATCAGGTGATTGGTCGACAGCCGACGCTTGCCGCACGGTACCCGGTCACGCCACTGCGCATCGTCGGTCCAGCTGTCGACGTCGACTGGGCCCTCAATCCTGAACCAACTCGAATTGGCCTTGTGCGGAAGCGATTTCTGCAGCCCCAGTTGGCGTTTCAGAATCGACGCGCGGCCACTGGCGTCAACCACCCAACGCGACGACAACGTGCGCCGCTCACCGCCCTCGTCGATGGTGATCACGTGCGGATCGTCGCCGGCGCCGAGCGCGACGTCCAGGACACGTGCGCCAGTCACGAAAGTCGCGCCGGCCGACTGGATTCGGTTCCCCAGTTCGTTCTCGATTCGACCACGGTCGATCTGGTAGGTGGGTATGGGCGCCTCGCCCGTCTGGCCGTACTCGACACGCTTGGTGATGTCTTCGTTGTCGTCGTGAGAGAAGAACATGCGCAAGCCGAACTTCCGCAGTTGAGCGTTCTCGAGGTGATCTTCGAGTCCGAGGACGTCCCGCAGATAGTGCGCCTGGATCTCGACCGTCGACTCACCCACCTTGTGGGTCGCCTCGGTGACCGGGTGCAAGCTCTTCTCCACCACCGTCACCGACAATCCCGGAACCTTCTGGCGCAGCTCAAGAGCCAAGGTGAGTCCGCATATCCCACCGCCGAGGATGGCGACGTCGACTGAATCAGTGTGCCCGGCGATCTCGGGATCAATTGCCGCAGGTGAGTCCATGATGGTGATCTCCTTGGTTGCGCGGAAATCCGCGGTGTGGGGTTAGGCGGAAGTTTGTAGTGGGGCAGTGTGTAACGGGGCCGAAGCGATGATCCAACCATCGCTCACCGGGTTGACGCTCTGCTCGCGGCGATAGATCGCCCGCACCTCTCGCAACAGTGAATCCTGTTGCCAGGACTGCACTTGTCGCATGACCAGGTCGTCGGAGAATCTGTTGCAGTTCTCGGCGATCACCATCTCCACGAGCTGGCCGGCGAGCTGACTGAGCAACTCGTTGTTGGCGTCGAATTGAGCGGTGACATCCGAGATCTCGTCGATCATCGTCGAGTGCAACACCTGCATGAAGTTCAACGACGAGTAGGCGTCGATGAACTGCGCCTCCGGCCGGCCGTCGTCGATGGCCGCCCATTCTCGGAAGAACTGTTGGATTCGGTTGCTCAGGCCCACCAGCCGTTCCAGGCCGGGCACGATCGACGGGTCGTCGGCGACAGTGGTGAATCGATCGTTGACGTAGAGAAAACCCAGGAATCCCCAGTAAAGCGCCACGTCCCAGACGATCTTGGCGGTCATCACCTTGGGTGCGGCCATCAATGGGTACTGGTCCTGATAGATCCCCATCCACATCTCGGTGAGGGTCCGGAACAACGTGTTGGCGGTCTGGGACCGACCGATCACGTTCTCGCCGTTCAGGTCTCGGATGATCATGTCGGTGATCAGCCCGTTTCCGATGGCGATCAGGTCCAGTCCCGACGAGTAGAGCGGATCGAGGAAGACGGCGGACTCGCCGGTCAGACACCAGCGTTTCTGGCCGTCGAAGAACTTGGCAGCTCCATGGCTGTAGTTCTTCATCACCCGAAAGTCCTGGATTTTGTCCTCGACCTCGGCCAGCGCATCGGCACATTGCGGCTCGTGTTCGCGCAACCACGCCATCGCCTTGGCGCGGGTGTCGAACCCCGAGGCCGGCTGAAGGGCGGAATCGCCCACGATGCCGACGCTGGTCGAGCCCGAGGCCAAGCGGATGATCCACACCCAATACCCGTCGCCCATCAGGTGATTCGTCGACATCGCACGGTCGCCGTCGACGATCCTGGCGTGCCAATCGGGGTCCGAACTCCACTGCTTGATGTCGAGCTCGGCGGCGACGCGAAGCCACACGGCACTGCACTTGTGCTCACTGGGCTCACGCAGATCGAGCTGACGGGGCAGCGTCCGATTGCGCCCGGAGGAGTCCACGATCCACGTGGCGGTCGTCGTGAACGTTCCGTCGTCGCCGTCGACCGTGAGCGAATGCCCGTGGCCGCCTGCACCGAATTCGACCGACCGCACTCTGCCGCAGGTGATCTCGATACCTTCGGCGACGCATCGCCTCGCCAGCTCGTTGGCCAGTCGCCCGCGGTCGATTTGGTATGTCTGGAACGGGATTCGCCGCGAACTGCCGACCTCGATGCGCTGAGCGATGTCGGTGTTGGCGCCGTCGGTGAAGAACATGCGTAGACCCATTTTGGGCAGTTGTGCGGTCGCCAGGTGATCGCCCATACCCAACTTTTCCCGGAGATAGTGCGATGCGACCTCCACGGTCGACTCCCCGACCTTGTGGGTGGCTTCGGGTGCCGGACCGGTGTCGGTTTCGAAAACCACCACGCTAGTCGCCGGCCGTGCGAGGGAAATCTCCAACGCCAGCGTCAGGCCCGCCGCGCCACCACCTACGATCGCCACATCGTGATCGGGTCGTGGTGCGCGTGCCTGCGATAGGTGGTCAGCGATCCGAGCAGCGAGGGCCCTGCGCGCTTCCGGCGGCAGCCCAGACAATTCCGATTGCACGGTCACCATTCATCTCCTTCTATAGGTGCGAATTGCTCGAACGGGTATCCCGTCACGACGGCTGCTGATCGGCAGCTTGCGTGTTGTCGGCTGTCCACTGCCGCCTCAGTCCGGCCCGCCAGTTCTCGTACAGATCGGCGTCGGCGACGCTGCCCAGGCCGTTATCCCACCGCTCATCCGCGCTCGCGACGAGGGTTGTCGAATCGCACCCCCAAATGGCTTGGCACGCAAGGTCTGTGTGGGCAGATTGTTCCCCGCCGCGTACTCGTCCCACCGCTCCGACAACGACGCCGGCCGCGAGATGATCGGCGAATGCCCCCGCTTCGGAGATGAGATCCCGAACTCGCGCGAAGTCATCGACGCCGCCGGCGTATGCCAATCCCTCCCCGATGCCACCCCACAGATCGGGTTGACGTTCTGCCGGGAAGGCATTGATGGACTGGCTGAATCTGCCCGCATGTCCGCCGGTGCAGATCCACAGGCTTCGTCCGACACCTTGGTCGTACGCCCGCAAGCCGTACCCGGACAGATCGCGCGGTTGTTTACGTCGGGTGACCACCCGTTTCCAGTTCACCATTCCGTCGAAGAACCCGTAGCCATCGAGGACCAGCCAGCGATGCATCGGTTCCTGGGCATCGACAAACTTGTTGGTGTCACGCCGCACCAGGCGCAGCGGCATACCCGTTGCGAGATAACCGAATCCCATACCTGCGCCGATTTGAACCAGCAGTTCGTACCGCTCGCCGGACAACCGCAGGAACGAATCGAATCGGTTCTTGAACGGTAAGAATCCGTCGAGAAGTATCAAGCCCATGCCGGCACCTTCGTAGACAAAACCACGGTATTCCAAGGGCTCGTTGTCAATGGTTCGGCGCAGCTCATCCTGGTCACCGATATCGAGCGCCAGGTACATTCCGTCGAAGAACTTCGACACCACGAATTGGTAGTGGTCCCAATCCGTGTCATCGTCTGGCAGTGAGCCGAAACGCTGTTTCGACAACTGTTTGAATGAATCAAGCTTCAGATGTGTGAACGGCTTGACGAAGCTACTGATGCGCATTTCACGCACTTCCTTTTCGGTAAGGCAATCTGCCTTTTCGGTATTGCAACGTGCAGCAAGAATCGCGCGGCGTCACTATCTACCGTCGATCCCGATCAGCGTGCGTTTCGAAAACCCCTTCGGTTTCCGAATCGGTGTTACGAATCCAATGGATCCGGTGGAGTGGAAATAGTGCCAGAGGCAGGAATGAGAATCGGAGCCAGACGTTCGAACATGCTCGCCAGCGCCCCGAAGATCCACCCGCCCATGACGGTGAAGGCACTCCTGACCGGTCCGCCACGTCGACGTGACACCCGTGGGGGCAGTGCTCGAAACACGGCCGCCACCGAGCGCAATGGGCGAATGTAGGTCTTGATTTCCGAAATCTGGCCCTGCTCATTGAAATTCACCAGGACAACCCCATCCACCGGCGTTCCGCGGACTCGGCCGGAGAAATGGAAACTACCGGACGATTCACCGACCAGTGGTTCGCCCGAATCCCGCTCCTTCAAGATGTCAAACACATCGCGGTAGAGCGCGACGACTTCCTCCCTACCCTCAAAGCGAACCAGCGCCGCGAATGGAGATCGGCATATTACGTTGGGCGCCAACAGTTTTCCCATCGCAATAACATCGCCGAGCTGGTCTGCTCTGCGCAACGCCGCGATCCCTACCTCAACGGCAGACCTCGTCGAATTTGATGCTGAAACTGATACAGAATGTGAAACAGAATTAGAGACCGTCATCTGCGAACCTCGTGTCGAGTAGGTCGGCTGTGATCTTCGTCGCCAAGTAGACGGGACTCCCCCGACGGTTGTCAAGGGTGAACCAGAAATTGACTGATACCTGCTGATCTATCTAATCCAGCATTAAGGCAAGGCATTACCGGACATTGTTCGCCGGCGTGGTGGCTACCGGGTTCAACGTGTAGTCGAACGTTGCGATCAAACGAGTTGTGTTGCTAACTAATTGATGTGGTGAGGCGTGGGAGGTGGCCGGCAATCGGCACGAAATCCCATCGCGACCACTGTGACCTGCATGTAGGCCCGCAAAGTGGGACGGATTTCCCTGGCATTAGCGCAACGTTTTGATCTACTTATACATTAGCTCGAGATTGCTATTCAGCTGGATTTTCGCTGTCATCTCACCCAAACATGTTGAACGCCAACATATCCTGTGCCACACGCGGGTCACCCCTGCCGGTTTCTGGGACTAAGGCGTTCCAGAACTGCCAGGGTCCGATCCCACCTGGGCCTCGACTTCGATGGGTTGGTGTGATAATTATCGTTGCGCTGCAGTAGCTTTCGAGCCACATGGCATCGGAGATCACTGGCTGCATATAGCAAGTCGCCATCAGTAGGACCGAAACGCCCGCACGGGACATAGTGGACGTGCTACAAATCTGGTCACCTCGGGGGTGCGCCGAAGCGTGCCGTGATCGCACGTCCATCGGGCACCGGATCGCATCGACGGCGGAGTCGACGGTCCGACTACTGACGTTCCATCGGCTGAAGTTCCATTGACCGATGTTGCTTTGACTGATGTTGCTTTGACCGATGTTGCTTTGACTGACGTTCCACTGGCCCAGTTCCACTGACTGATTTCAACGACTTGGAGTGTTCAATGACAGATCAGGACAAACCCGTCGCTCAAGGTCGCCTCCGACGGACACTTCCGTTGGCAGGCCTGACGGCGCGCACGCTCGGGGAACGATTTCTCGCCGAAGTACGCGAACGGACCGGCGAGACCGGAGCGATGGATCGATTTCACGAGCGTACGGCGGCTCGCTACACCGATTTCCTGGGAGATTCCAAAGGCGCCATGATGAAAATCGGGCAGCTCATGTCCATGATCGACCTCCAGGGTGACGATGCTGCGGGACGATCTCCGTACCAGGAAGCCCTGACGAAGCTGCAATCCGACGCACCGCCGATGGCACCCGAGGTACTGCACGCGGTGCTGGTCAAGGAACTCGGCGCGGCCGTCGATCTGTTCGCCGAGTTCGATGACAAACCGCTCGCGGCGGCGTCGATCGGGCAGGTCCACCGGGCCGTGATGCGCGATGGCCGAGATGTCGCGGTGAAGATTCAATACCCGGGTGTGGCCCAGGCGATCCAAGAAGATCTGGCAAACACCGAGCTCATGGCCACTCTGGTGCGGTTCGCTACATCCGCCTCGTCGGGGGGAACCACGGTGTTCGACCACCGCAGCCTGGTGCACGAGATGGCCGAGAAGATCGGCGAAGAAGTCGACTACCGGCGTGAAGCGGAGACGATCACCCAGTTCGCCGATCTCTACCGCGGACATCCATTCATCCATGTCCCCGAGGTCGTGCCCGAGGCCTCGACCGATCGGGTGCTGACGATGACCTATCTCGACGGGATGGACTGGGCGGCAGCGCAACAGGCCGACCAGGACCTGAAGGACACCTGGGCTGAAGTGGTCATTCGCTTCAGCGACGGCAACTTCCGCCACTCCAACCTGCTGTACGCCGACCCGCACCCCGGCAACTACCGGTTCCGTCCGGACGGTTCGGTCGGATTCGTCGACTTCGGCTGCGTCAAGGTGCTTTCCGAGGAGAAGCGCGCGCTGTGGGTCTCCATCATGCGCAACGTGATCGACGGGGACATCGACGCTCTGCGCCGAGATCTGGTGGTCGCCGGCTTCATCCACGAGGATTCGACGCTCACCGCGCAGGATATCTACGGATGGTATTCGCAGGTTCTTTACGAAGTGGTGTTGGCGCCGCAGCCCGCCATCTACAGCCCGCAGAGCGGTGCCCGTACCGCGCGCTGGCTGTTCAATCTCGATGCCGAGAATCCGCTTTCGCGGATGGTTGTCCCGGAGGACTACGTTTTTGCACCCCGTATCTACCAGGCGATTTCCACCATCTGCGGCGCGCTGGAAGCAACGGTGCCCGCCCGCGCCATCGCCGACGACATGGACGGAATCGCCGAGCCCGTCACCCGACTGGGACGGCTGCATCACGACTGGCTTCGTGAACGCGGCCTGCCGCCGACCGGCGGACAACCGCGCAGCACCGACCTGAGCGAGGTGCAGCCCCATGGCTGAACACGAGAACACCTCGTTGACCGCCATCTCCCGAACCGCGTTCTTCTGCTGCGGGATCCGAGCGCAGGACGCCGAGTCCGCGAATCCCATCTGTGGTGACACGTACGCCGATGACTTCATGACAGACGAAGGCCGATCAATTCTGGCTCGATTCGCCACAACCGGACAACGTCGCAATGTGAGCAATGTGGTGCGCGCGCGGATGATTCAGGACGACATCGGCACCAGGTTGCGACGCAACCCCGAGCTCCAAGTTGTCAACATCGGGGCCGGCTTCGACAGCCGCGCCTACCGGCTCACCGGCGGAAACTGGCTCGAGTTCGATGAACCCGCGATCATCGAGCACAAGGAGAGTTGCGTGCCGAGCAGCACGTGCCCAAACCCGCTGCGACGCATCGCCGTCGACTTCTCCGCCGGTGAACTCAGCGATGCACTGAGTCGTCATTGCGATCCGACCGCCGAGACCCTCGTCGTCATCGAAGGCGTCTTCATGTACCTCGAAAGATCCGAGGTCATCGACCTTCTCGAGGCCGTTGCCGAGACCCTTCCCCGTCACGCGTTGATCTGCGACCTCATGGACAAGACCTTTTTCGACAAGCACGTCGGCGAACTGCACGACCAGATCGTTGCTCTCGGAAGCGAGTTCAAGTTCCTCGAGGACCGGCCCGAAAAGGTGTTCCTCGACAACGGCTATCTGCAGCAGCGCAAGCCCGTGTCGATCGTCGGTCGGGCCAACGAGCTCGGCGCGGTCTTCGCGCCCGCGATCCTGCTGGGCACCGTGATGAAGAGTCTGCGCGACGGCTACCGGATTCATACTTTCTCCCGATCCTGAGATTGGTCCGGCAGGCTTGCATCGCGCTGTCCGACGTAGTCGTCAACCGACTCGGCTTGCCAACCCGCGCTGTTGTTTCCGGTCACATCGCTCGGGTCACGACCGGGCCACCAGTTCCAACGTCCGAGGAGAGTCGCGACGGCCGGAATGGTCAGCGTCCGCACGATCATCGCGTCCAGCAACAGTCCGACGCCGATGGTGAAACCGACTTGTCCGAGGTTGTGCACCGATCCGCTCAGCAAGGCGAACATGGTGATCGCGAAGATCACCGCGGCGACCGTGATGACCCCACCGGTGCCGGACACGGCACGGACGATGGCAGCCCGCGTGCCCGACTGCGGATCATCGCGTGCTTCTTCACGAATTCGGGTCATCAGCAACAAGTTGTAATCGGCACCCACGGCCGCGAGTGCGATGAACGACATCGACGGCACCGACCAATGCAGCGGAATGTTCAGAAGATGTTGCCAGACAAGAGTACTCAGTCCCAGCGCGGCGAGGTAGGAGATAATGACCGACACCAGGATGTACGCGGGCGCCACCAGACTTCGCAACATCAATGCCAGGATCCCGAAGATCAGCAGGCTGGCCACGATGACGATCGCGGTCAGGTCACGGTTGACCAGATTCCCGAGATCGAAGTAGACGATCGTCGAGCCGGTGAGGCCCACCGTCGAATCCTGCAGTTCGCCACCAGATAGCGCACGTCGTGCGGCGTCCGCGATCTGCTCGCTCTGTACTTTGGCCGCCGGGCTAAAGGCATCACCCCTCGTCACCACCATGACTCGGGTGGTCTTTCCATCCGGGGAGAAGAAGAGCTTGTTGGCCTGGGCCAACCGCGGATCGCTCATGGCCGAGGCCGGAAGGTAGAAGCCGCCATTGCGTGTTGTCCCGGCGTGCGCTTTGAGCTCCCCCAGATAGTCGGCAGCCTGGCGAAGGCCCTTCTGCAGGTCCATCATTCCTGATTTCGCGGTCTGCACGCCGTCGGTCAGTGGCGCCGACCCGGCAACGAGCTGTCGGGTACCGGTCACGGTCGCTTGCGCACCGCTGTCGAGAGCGACAAGGCCGGTGTTGAGGTTGCGTTGCCCATCTCGAAGCTGCGTCGCCCCACCCGATGCCTCGGTCAATCCGCTTGTCAGCGCGGCCATCCCGGTCGATAGCTGTTGGGTTCCGGTGGCCAATTGATTGACGCCCGTGCGTAATTGGTCCACCTGGCCCAGCGGCGAGGCATCGAACGCGGCCAACACCGACCGAGCCGCTGAACACAGCGGATCGAGCGCACAGTTGGGATTGGCGTCGACCAATCGGCGCAGCGTTTGCGCACCGTCGAGAGCCGGGGCCGTCGGCGCCAGCGCGGTGTCGATGCGGTCACGCAGCAGTCGTGCCCCCTCGGCGGCACTCTGAGATCCGGTCTGGAGTTCTTGCGCTCCGCTCGCAAGCCGACCGAGGCCTGCGGTCAGATCATCGGCGCCGGTGACCAACCGACCGGATCCGTCGACCGCCGCGGTTGTGCCCGCGGCGAGCTGTGTCGCCCCGTCATTCAGCTTCCGGATTCCGTCGGTGAGACGCTGGGTACCCGAATCCAGTTGTTCCATTTGGGGATTCGTGTTGGCCAGGGACACGACGGCAGCGTCAAGGCGATCACCCACCACGCCCGCCTGGTATCCCACTGCGGCCTGCTCGAGCGGTTTCCCGAGCGGGCGGCTGATCCCGCGTACCGACTCCACGCCGCCCACGCCGGCTATCGCATCGGAGACCCGCTCGATGACGGCATAACCGTCCGAGGTGCGTAAATCGTTGGAGGACTTGATCTCCAGAGTTATTGGCAGGAGCTCGTTCGCCGGAAAGTGCTCGGCGACAACCCGATAGCCACGGGAGGAATCCAGATCGCCACGAAGCGTATCGCGATCGTCGTAGGACAGCGCCATCGTCGGCACGATCGCCACCAACGCCAACAGCACCGCCAACGACCCGGCCAGGGTTCGGCCCGGATGGCGCACCGCGGCCCGGGCGACACGTTGCCAGAAGCGGTCGACCGGAAGTTGTTTGGGCTCAGCCCAACCGCGCTCGGCGACGATGGCGAGCAGCGCCGGTGTCAGGGTGACCGCGGCGAGCGCGACGGTCAGGATGCCCGCCGCCGACGGCAGACCGATCGACCGGAACATACCGATGTGAGCCACACCCATCGACGCCGACGTCAACGCCACCACCATCGCCGACGCGAGGATCACGACCGAGATGCGGCTGTAGGCAACGAGAAACGCAGTCTGCCAGTCCGCCCCGGCACGTCGTTGTTCGTGGAATCTGCTGATCAGAAAGATCGCGTAATCCGTACCGGCGCCCAGGACCAGTGCCGACAGCAATGCGATGGAGAAGATCGAGAGCGGAACACCGTGCAAACCCATCAACGCCACGACCGGACGAGACACCCCCAGTCCGAGCCCGATCGTCATCAGCGGAACTGCCGACATGAGGAACGATCGGTAGGCGCCGATCAACAGCAGCGCGATGAGCACGATCGTGATCAGGGTGATGATCTCGAGCGAGGTGTGTACCCCACTCAGCTCGTCGGCGACCGTGGGTCCAATGCCGGTGACGTGCACCGACAATCCGGCCGGGGCACCTGCCTTGTCGACGTCGGCGCGCAGCCGGGTGATCGCCTCGGCTGCCTGCGGTGTGCCGGTATCGGCGGTGAGCCGAATCATCGTGTACGCGGCCTGGCCGTCGACACTCAGTGCGCCGGCGGCCGTTTCCGGCGTCGACCACAGGTTCTGGACCTGCGCCACGCCCGCGCGGTCGGCGGCCGCGCGATCGAGGACCGCGTCGTGGAATCGTCGGTCGGCCGCGGTGAGGCCACTACGTCGCTCGACGACGAGGTACCCCAATCCGTTCGCGGTGTTCTCGCCGAATTGCCGGCTCATGTCGGTGAGCACCTGCGCCGCTGGGGCATTCGCCGGGATCATCGACGTCGACTTGCTTTGCGCTACTGAATCTATTTGCGGGACAAAGATGGTGAGGGCGCCCGCGGTGACGAGCCAGGCCGCCACGATGACAAATCGCCACCGCAGAATGACCTTTCCGATCCTGTACATGACATCCCTTCACCGTGTGTCACGCTGTCGACCTTCACCGCTGTCACGCCGTAGATGCACCGAACGTAGAGCGGGGGCCCGCAGAGGACAACATCCTGCAAGATGGTGCTGATCTCCGCCCTGGGGAGGAGTTTGATCGTCATTCTCGCCAGACGATGCCCGGCGGAACTTTCGGACAATACACTGACCGCGTGCGCACAGTCATGGGCTTCTTTGGTCGCCGGGTCGCGGCGACCGGCTACGACTATCCACCGCTCTATCTCGTGGTCTGCTGGGCTGCGTTGTTCGCGACCTCGGTGGCCGCCTTCGTTCAGCGGATCGGAGTGGGCCTGACCTGGCAGGTGTGGATGGGTCTGGCGTTCGCGATGTCGCCGATGGTCGCAAACATCGCATTCGGCACGATCACCCGACTCGGTCTCGCCGCGAGCAGCCTTGTGGGGACGGCACTTCTGCTGACGGTTCCGGTCTCCACCGATCTGGCTCCCGGAATCCTGATCGTCACGATATCGATGGTCTCCTCGACATCACCGCTCGCGACGAGTCTGCCCATCGGCGCCGCCGACATCGTCATGATCATGGTGGCTTCGTCGGTAGGTCATCTCGCCGCGCCGGCTGTGTACATCGTCGGTATCGGATTCGGCTGGATGATCGGCTACATGTTCCTCATCCAGATCCGTTTACTGCGCCGGGAACGGGAGGCGACGGCAAGCCGGACCGTGCAGGCCACCATTGATGAGCGACAACGGATCGCGCGCGAGGTACATGACGTGATCGCCCATTCGCTGAGCATCACCCTGCTCCACCTGACCGCGGCGCGGCGCGCCCTGCAGCAGGACCGCGACATCGACGACGCCGTCGAATCACTCTCCGACGCGGAACGTATTGGGCGGCAGGCGATGGCAGACATTCGCAACACCGTGAACGTGCTGAACACCGGCGTCGACAACACCGGTGCGACTCCTACACAGCCGCAGCCGGGCATCGACGACATCCCCGCACTTGTGCACGACTTCCGGCGCGCCGATGTCGAGGTCGACCTTCAGATCACCGGTGATACCCGCGCGGTATCGGGCGCGACAGCCCTTGCGCTCTACCGGATCACCCAGGAATCGCTGGCCAATGTGGTCAAACATGCACCCGACTCGGACACCTCGGTCAGCATCGACGTCGACCGGACAGTCGAGATCTCCATCCGCAACGACATCAGTGCCCAGCATTGCAAAACCCGCACCGGCACAATCGATCTGGCCACACGAGTACATGACGGGACTACACGCGACGAGCCCGACCACAACGGATCAGGGCTGCGCGGCATGAACCGTCGAGCTCAGCTCCTGGGCGGCGAGGTGGTTGCCGGCCGCATCGGAGACACCTGGGTGGTGTCCGGCTCGTTCCCCGCCGCCGACGACGGCGCCAGACCGTGATCAGGGTGCTGCTCGTCGACGACCAGGAACTGGTGCGGTCCGGCCTGCGAAAGATACTGCGCCACACGGACGGATTCGACGTCGTCGGTGAATGTGGCGACGGCGGTGAGGTTCTCGCCGCCGTCATCAATCACCTGCCCGACGTGGTCGTGATGGACCTTCGGATGAAATTCGTCAACGGTATCGACGCGACCCGAATGCTTCAGACCCTCGACGACGCGCCGAAAGTCCTCGCGTTGACGACCTTCAACGACGACGCGCTGCTCTCCGGCGCCCTCCGTGCCGGGGCATCGGGATTCATCCTGAAGGACTCGTCGGCCGAAGAACTGGTGCGGGCGGTGCAGTCGGTTGCCGTGGACGGCGCTTGCCTCGACCCGGCCGTCACCGGGCGCGTGCTTCATGAGTATCGGAACTCGGTGCCCCGCGGCGGCCCCGATCCGCAGACCGTCGCCATGTTGACCGCCCGTGAGCTCGATGTCCTGACGCTGATCGGGCGCGGTCGGACCAACACCGAAATCGCCGGCGCACTGGCCATCTCCGAGGTCACCGTGAAGAGCCATATCCGGCACATCTTCGACAAACTCGGCGTACGCGATCGCGCGGCCGCCATCGTGTTCGCCTTCGACCACGGGATCGTCGCGCCCGAGCCCCGACCACCGCTGGGCTGAGCGCGCCCGCTCCCGCCGACAGCGCCCCAGCTCCCGTCGACAGCGCCTTCCTCCTGCCGATCGATTAGCCCCGCACGAGCGAAGCGAGCACGGCGCGTATCGAGATCCACCGCAACAGCATCGGTCCCAGGCCTCGATACGCCGCCTCGCTCCGCTCGGAGACTATTCGACCAGCACCTTGGGCGCCGTCGACTCGATCGAGGGCGCCACCAACGTGAGGGTGGGCGCCGTCAACGTGAGGGTGGGCGCCGTCAACGTGAGCGTGGGCGCCGTCAACGTGAGCGTGGGCGCCGTCGCCGCGATCGAGGGCGCCATCGACGCAGGCTTGGGCGCCGTCGACGAGGGGGTTAGCCTGATCAGATGGCAGGCCATCGCATGGAGTTCGACCCGATCGCCGAAGCACGCGCTAACTGGGCGGGGGCGGGCTGGGGCGACGTCGCCGACGGGATGGTGGCCGTGACGTCGGTGATGCGGGCACACCAGATTCTGCTGGCCCGCGTCGAAACCGCGCTGCGCCCATACGACCTGACCTTCTCGCGGTTCGAATTGCTTCGGCTACTGGCTTTTTCCCGCAACGGGTCGTTGCCGATCACCAAGGCCAGCGACCGCTTGCAGGTACACGTCACCAGCGTGACCCATGCGATCCGACGCCTGGAGGAAGCCGGACTCGTGCGCAGGACACCGCATCCCACCGACGGCCGCACCACGCTGGTCGAGCTCACCGACATCGGACGATCCACCGTCGAGGACGCGACGGTGACGCTCAACGCCGAGGTCTTCGGCGACGTCGGGATGACCGACGACGAGATGGCCTCGCTGGTGTCGGCCATCCACTCCTTGCGTCAGCACGCCGGCGATTTCTGAGCTCCACCGACCGCCACGACTTCCCGCGAACTCAGCTGGTTCCCGCGAACATAGTCAAGGTCGCGGGAACCAGCTGGAGTCGCGGGAATCCGCGAGATGATCACCGCAGCGTGTTGATCACCGCCGAGAAGTCGAGTCCGGCGTTGTCGACGGTGAAGTCGGCGTAGATCTGCGCCGCGTGCGTGCCCAGCGGGGCGGTGGACCCGCTGCTGCGCACGGCGTCCATCGCCAGACCGAGGTCCTTGTTCATCAGGGCGGTGGCGAACCCGGGCTTGAAGTCGTGGTTGGCCGGCGAGGTCGGGACCGGGCCGGGGACAGGACAATTGGTCTGCACGGCCCAGCAGTTGCCGGTGGCGCCGGTGATCACGTCGTAGAGTGCCTGATCGGACAGGCCGAGCTTCTCGGCGAGGACGAAGGCCTCCCCCACCGCGATCTGCTGCACCGCGAGCACCATGTTGTTGCACACCTTCGCGGCCTGCCCGGCTCCGGCGGCACCGCAGTGAATGATCTTGCCCGCCATGGGTTCAAGGACCGGACGGGCCACGCTGAACGCTTCCTCTTCACCGCCGACCATGAACGCCAACGTTCCCGCCGCCGCACCCTTCACACCACCGGAGACCGGCGCGTCGAGTTGGGTGAAGCCGTGCTCGAGCGCGAGATCGTGGATGGCGCGGGCGTCGTCGACGGAGATGGTGGAACTGTCGATGAACAGGGCTCCGGTCGGGGAGGCCGGCAGCACCTCGTCGTAGAGCCGACGGACGATGGCACCGCTGGGCAGCATGGTGATCACCGCATCGGCCAGTGCCACCGCCTCCACCGCACTCGGAAAGACGGTGACACCGTTGGCTTCTGCGGCTTTGACCGCTTCGGGCACCGGATCGTAGCCGTGCACGGTATGCCCGGCCGCGACGAGGTTCGCGGCCATCGGGCCACCCATATTGCCCAGACCGAGGAATGCGATCGTCGTCATGTCATCTCCCTTGATGGTTGCTGAAGCTATGCGCTGAAGCGGGTTGCGATGGACCGGCCGAGCACCACGCGCATGATCTCGTTGGTGCCCTCCAGGATGCGATGCACACGGAGGTCGCGGACGATCTTCTCGATGCCGTACTCGTTGAGATAGCCGTAGCCGCCGTGCAATTGGAGCGCCTGATCGGCGACCGTGTAACAGCTGTCGGTGACGAACCGCTTGGCCATCGCGCACTGATCGACCTTGTCGGGGGCGTTGGCGTCGAGCGCGGCGGCGGCATGCCAGAGCATCAGCCGCGAGGTCTGCAGGCCGGTTGCCATGTCGGCCAAGGTGAACCGGATCGTCGGCTCGTCGATCAACGCGCCGCCGAAGGCCCGGCGTGAGGCCACGTAGGCGGCCGCCTTGTCGAAAGCCGCCTGCGCCCCGCCGAGTGAGCACGCGGCGATATTGAGCCGACCACCGTTGAGTCCGTTCATCGCGATACCGAAACCGATGCCCTCTTCCGCACCAAGCAGATGCGACGCCGGCACCCGGACCTCGTCGAGAATCACCTGCGCGGTGGGCTGGGCATGCCAGCCCATCTTCTTCTCCTGCGCACCGAAACTCAGCCCTGCGGAACCATTTTCGACGAGGAACGTCGAAATCCCCTTTGGTCCGGCGTCGCCGGTGCGGGCCATGATCACGTACAGATCCGACACCCCGCCACCGGAGATGAACTGCTTCACCCCGGTCAGCACGTAGTCGTCGCCGTCACGCACAGCCTTGGTACTCAGTGCGGCCGCATCGGAGCCCGCACCGGGCTCGGTCAGGCAGTAGCTGGCGATGGTCTCCATCGACGCCAGCTTCGGAACCCACTGCGCGCGTTGCTCTTCGGTTCCGTAGCTATCGACCATCCAGGTGCACATGTTGTGGATGGACAGGAACGCCGCGACCGCCGGGTCGGCGTAGGCGAGCTGCTCGAAGATCCGTACGCCGTCGAGTCGTCGGAGTCCGCTGCCGCCGGCGTCGTCGGCGCAATAGATCGCGGCCATCCCCAGGCTCGCCGCTTCCCGCAGCTCCTCGACCGGGAAGTGGTCGCGCTCATCCCATTCCAGCGCGAACGGCGCCAGCCGTTTGGCGGCGAAGGTCGCGGCGGTCTCGACGATGACGCGCTCGTCGGCGTCGAGACCGCTGTCGATGAAGGTGGTCACGTCTCAGTCCATCGTGGGGATGACGAACTCGGCGCCGTCCTTGACGCCCGACGGCCACCGCGAGGTCACCGTCTTGGTCTTGGTGTAGAACTGGATCGACGCCGGGCCGTGCTGGTTGAGATCGCCGAAGCCGGACCGCTTCCATCCACCAAAGGTGTAGTACGCCACCGGAACCGGGATCGGGACGTTGACGCCCACCATGCCCACCTCGACGCGCGCAGTGAAGTCGCGGGCCGCGTCGCCGTCCTGGGTGAAGATCGCGACGCCGTTGCCGTACTGGTGATCCGAAGCCAGCGCGAGCGCCTCCTCGTAGTCACCGGCACGCACGATGGCCAGCACCGGCCCGAAGATCTCGTCGGTGTAGATCGACATGTCCTTGGTGACTCGGTCGAAAAGGGTTGGGCCGATGAAGAATCCACCGGAGATGTCGTCGTCGCCGAACTGTTGCTCGTCGCTGGTGCGCTCCCGGCCGTCGATCACGAGCTCGGCACCCTCCTCGACGCCCTTGCCGATGTAGCCGCGCACCCGCTCCAGCGCAGCGGCGGTCACCAGCGGCCCGTAGTCGGCCTTGGGATCGAGACTGTGCCCGACGCGCAGGGCGTTGACCTTGTCGATCAGCTTGGCGCGCAGCCGATCCGCGGTCTGCTCTCCCACCGGGACGGCGACGCTGATCGCCATGCAGCGCTCACCGGCGCTGCCGTAGCCGGCGCCGATCAGTGCGTCGACCACCTGATCCATGTTGGCGTCGGGCATGATGATCATGTGGTTCTTGGCGCCACCGAAACACTGTGAGCGCTTGCCGTTGGCGGCGGCGGTGGAATAGATGTACTGCGCGATATCCGACGACCCGACAAACCCGAGCGCCTTGACCTCGGGGTGGTTCAGCAGCGCGTCGACGGCTTCCTTGTCGCCGTGCACCACCTGGAACACACCGTCGGGAAGCCCGGCAGCAGTGAACAATTCGGCCAAGCGCAGCGGCACCGAGGGGTCGCGCTCACTGGGCTTGAGGATGAAGGCATTGCCGCAGGCCAGCGCCGGGCCGGCCTTCCAGAGCGGGATCATGGCCGGGAAGTTGAACGGGGTGATGC
The DNA here is from genome assembly GCA_023461275.1 of Actinomycetes bacterium. Classification (GTDB taxonomy): domain Bacteria; phylum Actinomycetota; class Actinomycetes; order Mycobacteriales; family Mycobacteriaceae; genus Gordonia. The sequence goes on from JAEYMI010000019.1 coordinate 99,530, forward strand.
CGGCGACCACACCGAGCGGCTGGCGGATCGAGTGCACGTCGATGCCGGAGCCGGCACCTTCGGTGAACTCACCCTTGATCAGATGCGGGATGCCGATGGCGAATTCGATGACCTCGATGCCGCGCTGGATGTCACCCTTCGCGTCGGCGTGGGTCTTGCCATGCTCGAGGGACAGCAGGGTGGCGAGTTCGTCGGAGTTCTGGTTGACCAGGTCGACGAACCGCATGAGCACACGGGCGCGGCGTTGCGGGTTCCAGGCCGCCCACTCGCGCTGCGCCGCGATCGCGGTCTCGACCGCTGCGCCGACCTCGTCGGTGGTCGCCAACGGCACGCGAGCCTGCACGGCTCCGGTGCTGGGGTTAAAGACATCCGCGAAGCGCCCGCCATCGGCGGTCACCGCGGTGCCGTTCAGGTAATGGGGGATCGAACGGATTTCGGTGGAAGCGGTCACTGGTTCACCTGTTTCACTCACGCACATGGCCAACGGGTACGACGAATCGTATGACGGACGTCACGTCAAATGGCGTCTCACCAAATAGTAGGACATCCAAGTAAATATGCCAAGCGCGGCCGGTTAGGGTAGCCTTCGCTGCAATCACGCGAAGGGAGCAGCACTCATGTCGGTCGTCATCCTCTACGGCACCGAGACGGGAACAGCCGAACTGGTTGCCGATTCCGTCTCCGATGTCCTCGCCGCCGCACACGATCCCTCGATCTATGACATGAGCGAGTTCGCGGTGGAGGACCTCGACCCCGACACCTTCTACGTGATCATCTGCTCAACCTACGGGGAAGGCGACTTCCCCACCGGCGCAGAACCTTTCGTCGACGAACTGAACGAGCTCGAACCCGACCTGAGCGGAGTCCGGTTCGCGGTCTTCGGCCTCGGCGACTCGATCTACGCCGATACCTTCAACCACGGCGGCGAGCGGCTGGCCGCCCTACTGACCTCGTTCGGCGCCACACAGGTGGGCGAACACGCGCGTCACGACAGTTCGTCGTCGGTGAAACCGACCACGGCGGCCACCGAGTGGACCGAGAACCTCATCCCGCTCGTCGATCCTGTTCGGGCGAGCTGATCGGTTCGGCTGCCGAGGCAGGCGGATCGGCCGCCAAGGATTCGGCCTCGTCACGTTCCCGTCCCCGCACCGCGGAGAGTTTCGCCAGTTCCACCACCGAGCGCATGGTGAGCGCGAGGACGACGCCGAGGAACAGCGCCGTCGGAACCGATACCTTCAGGTTCTCGCCGAGCAGCAGAACGCCGAGCACCATCGCCACCGCAGGCTCGGCGACCGTCATCGCCGGGAACGACGTCTGCAGATCGCCCGCGCAGAAACTCTTCTGCTGAGCCACGATGGCGGCCGGCACGACCACCAGGAACAGATAGATCGTCGGCTTGGCGAACACCCCGACCGGATCGTGGGTGACCTGATAAACCAACGCCTTGATCAGCAGTGCCGAGACCCCGAATAGGGCTCCGGCGGTGAGCCCGTAACAGAGCGCCTTGTAGTGCGGGGTGGATCGCTCGGCGATCAACACCAGTGCGATCAACCCGACGATCACGCCGACCAGGGTGCCGATGAGCAGCACCGGCTCCGGACGCCGCATCGACGACTCCGGGCGTGCGAGCAGCAGGAAGACCACCACGCACGTCACCAGGACGCCACCCCACGCCCACTCGGTCGGGGCCGGGTGGCGCTTGTCTGCCCACGCCTCGAGGGGCAGCGCGAACAGGACCGCGAGGACCACGAGTGGCTGCACGAGCAGGATCGATCCCAAACCGAGCGCCGCGGCCTGTAGCGCGAACCCGGCGAGCGCGATCGCCGCGCCGACGCACCACAGCATGGTGATGCCACCGCCGGTGGCTCGCGCCTCGCGTTGGCGCAGCACCGTGCCGCCGGCGATCAGCAGCGCCGCGCCGATCGCCAACAGTCCGGGTACCCACGAATGCACGACCACCAGGCTACGGATGTCAGAGCCGATCGGTACGCGCACGGTGTGGGTCCGCCATAGTGTCGGTCTGCCGATCTACCGTTGCATCATGCGGTATCGACTGGAACTGGAAGGCCTCGTCACTTTGGACGCGGCGACCATCGACACGATCTGCGAAGCCCCGGCAGACGCGGGCGGGTTCCTCGACTCGTGCGTTGCGCAGATCGTCGAGTTCGAGGAGTTCGCCGACCTCGCCGAGGCCGACGGCGACGCCGAACGCGCCGACTTCTGCCGGCAGGAGGCCGCCGCCTGGCGGGCAACGGTCCGGGCACTCAAACGGATCGCCACCGAGTACTCCAGGCCGGCACAGTCACACCTGGAACGGTCACCGCGCCGCGCCGAAGGAGCCGCGTGACCCGACGGCTGGTCCTGATGCGACACGGCAAGTCCGGGTATCCGCCCGGGGTACCCGATCACGACCGCCCCCTCGCCGAACGCGGACGCCGGGAGGCACGGCTGGCCGGTGAATGGATGGCCGACGACGGACTGGACATCGGCGCGGTCCTCTGCTCGACGGCGACCAGAACCCGGGAAACGTTGCAGCGCACCGAGATCGACGCACCCACCACCTACGTCGACGACATCTATGGCGGCTGGCCCGTCGACATCTTCGAGGCACTGCGCACCTACATCGACGACGACACCGACACCGTTCTGGTGGTCGGACACGATCCCGGGATGCCGTCGACCGCACTGGCCCTGGACCCCGAGGGTGAGATCGACCGGTTCCCCACGTCGGCGTACGCGATCGTCGAGATCTCCTCGACGTGGTCGCAGATCGGGCTGGCTCCCGACCCCGACGCCCACCTCGTCGCGGTGCGCGTGCCGCGGGATTGAGCGTGTTGACCTGACTTTCGGTCCGGACGTGCGAGTATGTTGGCAGGTCGCCAACGACTGCGTATAGTCGGATTCGCAATTGTTCAATTCAATCGTTCTAGGAAGTGGATCGTGCCGTACAGCGCTCGAAGTGGTCGGGAAAGACCTCTGTACGAAATCAAGGCCAACCTGTTCAAGGCCCTGGCGCACCCCGCGCGAATTCGCGTGCTCGAAGTGCTCAGTGCCAGCGACGACCCGGTCCCGGTCAGTGAACTGCTCAAGATCACCGGCCTGGAGGCAACGCTGCTCTCCCAGCATCTCTCGGTGCTGCGACGCCACCTGGTGGTCAACAGCAACCGGGTCGGCAACGCGGTGTTCTACCAGCTGGCACACGAGCAGGTCGCCGATCTACTCGTCATCGCCCGTAGTTTCCTCGCCGACACTCTCGCCTCGCAGCGCGATCAGCTGCAGGTTGTCGAGTCACTTCCGCCCGTCACCGCTGGATGAACGCGCCGGTCGAATCCGACTGGCGCCAACGTCTTCCGCTCGACCGGCTCACCCGGCTGCTCCCTCACCGCGACGACTATGCGGGCCTGAAGTCCTCATGGCGCGGTGACGTACTCGCCGGAATCACCGTCGGGGTCGTCGCCCTGCCCCTGGCTCTGGCCTTCGGCTTCAGCTCCGGGGTGGGCGCGGCCGCCGGACTGATCACCGCTGTGGTCGCCGGCCTCGTCGCCGCGATCTTCGGTGGTTCCCACGTGCAGGTGTCGGGGCCCACCGGGGCGATGGCGGTGATCCTGGCTCCCATCGTCGCCGCTCACGGCCTCGGCAGCATCGCGCTCGTCACCATCCTCGCGGGCCTGATCGTGTTCATCGCGGCACTGCTGGGGCTCGGGCGGGCGGTGACGTTCATCCCGTGGCCGGTGATCGAGGGCTTCACCCTGGGCATCGCGGTGATCATCTTCCTGCAGCAGGTGCCGGCGGCCTTCGCAGCGTCGGTACCGAAGGGTGAACGAACACTTCCGGCGGCCTGGCACGTCATCGCCAACGCCGACTGGGCCGCGGCGTCGAAGACGCTGGGCGTGGTTGCGGTGGTGGCCATCCTGATGGTGATCCTGCCGAGAATCCATCGGGCCATCCCCGAGTCGCTGACCGCGATCATCGTGGTCACCCTGATCGTCCAGTTGGCACACATTCCGGTCACGGCGATCGGCGAGTTGCCCTCGCACCTGCCCGCACCCGTTCTGCCCCATGTGGATCCGGCCGCCTTGCGCACCCTGCTCGGCGCGGCACTGGCGATCGCGGCGTTGGCAGCCATCGAGTCACTGCTCTCGGCACGAGTGGCCGCCACCATGTCACCAACCGGCCCCTACGATCCCGATCGCGAACTGTCGGGTCAGGGACTGGCGTCGATGGCCTCGGGTCTGTTCGGTGGCATGCCCGCCACCGGCGCGATCGCCCGCACCGCGGTCAACGTGCGATCCGGTGCGCGGACCAGGGTATCGGCGATCACCCACTCAGTGTTCCTGCTCGGCGTGGTCTACCTGGCCACCGGACCGGTCTCGAAGATCCCGCTGGCCGCGCTGTCCGGCGTGCTGATGGTGACCTGCTTCCGGATGATCTCGGTGACCACCGTGCGCAAAATCCTGCGTGCCGGCCGATCCGACGCCGCGATCTTCACCATCACCGCCGTCATCACCGTGTGCTTCGACCTCATCGAAGCGGTCCAGATCGGCATCGTGGTGGCCGCCTTCTTCGCACTGCGGCAGGTGGCCAAGCGGTCCAGCGTGACGCGGGAGGAACTGCCCGGTCCGCCGCAGCCCGGCGACGATCAGATCGCCCTGCTACGTCTCGACGGAGCGATGTTCTTCGGTGCCGCCGAGCGCATCTCGTCGGCCATCCAGGCCGACGCCGGGCATCCGACGGTCACCGTGGTGATCATCCGGATGTCGCATCTGGGCATGCTCGACGCAACCGGCGCCCACACCCTGGCCGAGATCGTCACCGACCTCGAGGCGCGCGGCATCACCGTCATCATCAAGGGTGTGCAGGAGCAGCATCTGAAGTTGCTGACCGGCGTCGGGGTCATCGAGTCGCTACGGCACGAGGAACATCTGATGGACTCGCTCGACGACGCCATCGAGCACGCCCGCGAACACGTTGGGGCCCAGACACACTGATGCGACTGACACGCTGGTACCGACAGACACACTGATACCGAGCGGGTAAGGTCGGCACGATGGTCGGCGCCGAGGAATTGCTGCCCTCCCAGTGGGGGGCATATCCGCACGGCCTCGCCGACATCCTGCCCGCCGCCCTGCGCGCGTTCGGGCACGCGCCTGATGACAACGAATCTGCTGCCGGGGCGCTGACGATCCCGCCGAGCCGCAACATCATCGTCGTCCTGATCGACGGGCTCGGCGCCACCCTGCTCGACGAACACGCCGCGCTGGCACCGACCCTCACGGGACTGCGCGGGACCACCCTGCGGGCCGGCTTCCCGGCGACCACCGCGGCCAGCATCACCAGCCTGGCCGTCGGCGTGGGGTGCGGAGCGCACGGGATCATCGGGTACAGCTTTCGGCCCGACGACGCGAGCCGGACGTCGGGTCCGCGCCGATCACTCAATGCCCTTCGCTGGACCCTTGATTCGGCGACCGGGCCGTCGGCGGTCGACGTCTATCCGCCGCGACTCGTGCAGAACCGGTTGAGCGCGCTGGAGATGCTCGCCGCCCTCGGCGTGCGGGTGACCTATGTGATGCCGCGCGAGTTCCGCAACACCGGACTGACCCAGGTGGCCTTTCGCGCGCCCGGACGTCACCTGCCGGCCAGGACGGTCAGTGCCGTGCGCGGTGGGGTGAGTGCCGCGCTGACCCGCGCCGCGGTGGATCGACGCCGTCGGCCACAGGCATTCGTCTACGCCTACTACGGCGGATTGGACATGGCCGGTCACCTGCATGGCCCCGGGTCGGCACCCTGGCGCGGCGAACTCGTTGCCGTCGACCACATGGTCGCCAACATCATGGAGGAATTGCCCGGCGACACAACACTTCTGGTGACCGGAGACCACGGCATGATCGAAGTGGGACGACGGGTGGACATCGACACCACACCCGAGCTGACCGACGCTACCGAACTGATCGCCGGCGAAGCCCGGGTGCGCCACGTCTACGCCGTCGACGGAAGCGCGTCCGACGTCGGCGAGGCATGGGCGTCGACGCTGGGCGAACACGCCCACGTGGGGACCCGGGAACGCGCGCTGGATGAATCGTGGTTTGGTACAGACGTCTCAGATGCGGTGGCCGCCCGCATCGGCGACGTGGTGGCGGTGGCCCGGGATTCGACGGTCCTGGTGCGCGGCCAGCAGGAGCCGTCGGAGGCAGCGCTGACCGGTCAGCACGGCGCCTGGGCGGCCGCCGAGCAACTCGTCCCGCTACTGGTGGGTCGGGGCTGACTCGACGGCCCGACCGGCGGCGCAGCGCGGGCGGCGTGGACCGTGTGGGAATTCCGCCCAGGAGCGGGTCACCATTGACGTAGCGGTCACGACCGCTCCCTCCCGGGCGCATTTCCTATCACTCGAACACGATCCACTCAAGGAAAACCACCCACATGCGGGTCACCAGTGACGGAACGGTCACGACCCCACCCTCCCGGGCGCATTTCCTAACACCCGAGCGCCATCACCTCCGCGGCGGTTGCGCCGGCCAACCACCCAACCCCGGCAGGACCGGCACACACGGGACGAGCGGGGCGTGATCGGGGTCGAGTGCACCGAGCACCATGGCCGCGCTGCGCCGGTTAGAGGTGAGGGACAGATGATCGGAATGGTCGAGCGCGCAGGTGTCCTGCACGACGATGTTGACCACGTGCGTGCCGGGCGGGCCGTCGAGAAGTCCTGCGGTGTACGGGGTCACGATCTCGTCATCACGGGTGGTGATGTTGGTGTATTTCACCCCGGGCAGATACGGCGTCGGCAATCGGACCGCTGCGTTGAAGTCCCGATCCTTGGGTGGCGCAACACAATCCGGACATGAGGGCCGCTTCGCCGGCGGCACTCCCAATGCCTTGCGGAGTTCGCCGACGGAGTCGCTGAGCGTGTCGTCGCCGTCGGGACCCTGCCGCCAGTACGGGGCAAGCGCCACATAGTGCGCGACCTTGGTGCGCCCACCGAGGTACTTCATCCAGTACGTGGGAATCTGGGTCCCCAACGAATGCCCGACGACGTCGACCTGCGACGCGCCGGTCGCGGCCATCACCCGATCCGCGAATTCCTTGATCTGCCAAGCCGAATCAACCTTCGGTCCGACGCCGCCGAGGGCCGACGCCGGCCAGACGTCGGAGACCGCACCGTAGGTCAGCGCGAACACGCAGTAGCCCTCGTTGGCCAGCACCGGGACCAGCGTCGCCCAATTCGTTTGTCGCCCACCTTCACTGCCGTGCACCAGGATCACCGGGCGTGGATGTCGGGCGGTGGGCTTGCAGCCGAAATCGTTGCTACCCGGCAGCGAACCACCCGGCCGGGCCAGTTCTGCACGTGCGCCGTCGAAGAAGTTGTAGCCGACCGGCAACCTAGACGACGGCGTCGCCGATGCGGTGGGCGACGTCGCCACCGTCGCGCCGAGCATCACCGCCACGACGAGCGTCGCGATAGCGAATAGTCTCCCCCACATGCCCACTCCTCAGTGATGGCCGAGTCCCAGTGATCGTCGAGTCTCAGTGACGGCCGAGTCTCGATGCCGGCTGGTTCACTTCTGTTCGTCCGGCTCCGGATCGACGAGGTCACACCGCACCCCCAGCAATCGGACCGCCCGGTCGGGTTCGAACCTCTCCAGCAGTTCGACGACGACCGGCACCACGTCGTCGTAGTTCGTCGTCGATGCTTCCAGTGTGCGCGATGTGGTCCGCGTATAGAACGTCGACGTGCGCACCGTCACCGCGACGCGAAAGACCACGCGCCCTTCGTCGACGATCTGGTCGATCAGCTCACGGGTCAATTGTTCGGCGGCCGAGCGTATTTCGGCGCCATCGGTCATGTCGGTGGGATACGTGCGCGACTTGGAGTGTGATTTGGCTGTCCACGGTTGCGTGGTGATCGTCGAATCGCCCCCGCCGCGGCACAGCACGTAGAGCCAGTTGCCCTGGTGCGGACCGAAGATCCCGATCAGATCCTCGCGCGGCGTGCCGATGAGGTCGTTGACGGTGTTCGCACCGTGCGACGTGAGCTTCTGCGCGGTTTTCGGTCCGACGCTCCACAGATCTCGGCACGGCCGCCCGCCCATCAGGTCGAGCCAGTTGCGTGCGTCGAGCAGGAACACCTTGTCCTCGGAACGTCGCTTCTTGGCGAAACCGGTGGCCATCTTTGCGCGTTGCTTGTTGTCGCTGACGCCGACCGAACAACCGAGCCCGCAGCGCGTCGCGACCGCGGATCGGATGTCCGCGGCCAGATCGAGCACCGCCTGCTCGGAGGGTTGGGCGTCGGCCGGAGTTGTACCAGCTGGCGTCGAATCGAGTTCTCCCACACCGATATAGGCCTCGTCGGGTCCCCACACCTCGACCGGATGTCCGAACGATCGCAGCACGCCCATCACGTCGGCGGACGCGGCGTCGTAGAACGGAATGTCGGTGGGCAGATACACCGCGTCGGGCATCTTCCGGAAGGCGCTGCGCAGCGGCATGCCGGCGCGCACACCGACATCCCTGGCCTCATAAGAGGCACAGGTGACCACCTTGCGCGCCTCGGTGGGGTCGCCGTTGCCGCCGACGATGACCGCAACGTCGAGCAGTTCCGGACTTCGGAGGCGTTCCACCGAGACCTGGAACTGGTCGAGATCGACATGCAGCAGCCACCGATATCTCGACGACGCGGGACCGCTCACAGTAGACAGCGTAGGTGTCATGCCGGCGCTCGGGTATGCCTCGAGTCGGACCGATCGACGCATCGGTCCGACTCGACCCCTCGGCACCCCAGTGAGACCTGCAAAGAGATCGGGCGGCGCAACGATGCGTCCGCTATCGGAGTAGATAACCGGACGGCCGTGGTTACCTTTCCGTAAGCTACCGTAGGGTAACCAGACACAAATGTCTACTGTGTCACGTATTCAGACCACAAGATCTCGTTGTTGATTTTGGCCCCTGGAGACATGTCGGCCAGGTCAGCGGACGACCGTCAGTACACGTCGTCAGTACACACCGGGGTTGCGGTCGTCGAGGTAGGTGAACACCGAACGCGACCGTGTGAGCGTGTCCCGATCGAGGTCGGCGTAGATCAGGGTGGGCGTGCGGTCGGCGCGAGCGAGAATCTCGCCGCTCGGCGCGAGCACTTCGCTGAGACCCCCGTAGTGCAGGTCGCCCTCGGCGCCGCAGAAGTTCGCGTACGCCACATACACCTGGTTCTCCAGCGCACGGGCGGGCAGCAGGATGGTCTGGACGGCGTCGTACTCCGGCATGTTCGCGGTCGGCACGCACACCACGTCCGCACCGCGCAGCGCCAGCGACCGGGTCAGTTCGGGGAACTCCACCTCGTAACAGATCGCCAAACCCAGCTTCCAACCGTGCAGATCCACCACTGGTGGTGGTGCGTCACCCGCAGTCACCGCGGCGGCGTCGACACTGCCGAACAGATGCGTCTTGTGGTGGGTGGCCACCACCGATCCACTCGCATCGACGAGCCGAATCGTGTTGCGGACCAGATCATCTGGCCCCAGCTCCGGCAGTCCGTAGAGGATCGCGATGCCCCACGACCGGGCGATCTCTGCCACGTCGCGTGCGATCGGGCCGTCGGGGACGTCACTGCGTTCTCGCGCGGTGGGCGCGTCGATGTTGTAGCCCGAGATCGCCATCTCCGGGGTGATCAGCAGGTGTGCACCGTTGCCGGCGGCGTGCTCGGCCATGGCCCGCAGCCGGTTCAGGTTGTTCGCGACATCACCGTCGGGTTCGCACTGCCACAGTGCAATTTGAAGATGGGGGGCAATTCGCAGGCTGGCGACACTCATGAGCTACTCCCCGACGTCGATGGGTCCGAGTTCGGCGTAGACGTCGCCGGGTCCGGGGTTGTCCGGATGCGACGAGCCGCCGACGTGCGCGATGACACCCCACACCGCGTTGAGCGCGGTCTGCACCGCCCCCTCCACCCAGGCCGGCATGAACGACACGTCGTCGCCGGCGATGAAGATGCCCCGTTCGGCGTCGGGCAGGTTCTGCTGTCCGTGGAAGTGCCCGTACATGCGGGTGTTGTACCGATAGTGGCCGGGCAGTGCACCTTTGAAGGCGCCGAGGAAGTTCGGGTCGTCCTCCCAGGAGACGGTGATCGGCCGTCCGACGATGTGGCTTTCGATGTCGACGTCGGGGTAGATCTTGCGTAACGCACTCAACGCCAACTGAACTCGACGTTCCACCGGATGCGGCAGCACCTTGAGCGCGTCACTCATCCAGGTGTAGCTCAGGCAGATCACCCCGGGACGATCCGGACCGTTGTCGAAAAGGTATGTGCCCCTGGTGAGTCGATCGGTCAGCGTCATGCTCATCGTCTCGTGACCGGTGTCCGGCGACCGGTCCTTCCAGAACGGCCGATCCACCATGACGAACGTCTTCGACGACTGCATGTACCGGGTACGATCCAACGCCATCCACAGATCTTGGCTGAACAGCGTTTCGTCGCAGTCGATTTCGGTGGACAGCAGCCACGCCTGGCAGGTCGCGACCACCGCGCCGAACACTTTGACGTCGCCCCACTTGTCGACCACCTCGATGCGGTCCGGACCAAGGCGTCGAATCGCGGACACCCCGGCGCGCGGGGCACCGGAATGCAACGACGACAGACTCGTCCCGACCGGCCAGTGACGGATCTTCGACGGCGTATCCGACCACAGCCCACGAGGCACCTGTTCGGCACCGCCGATGATCAGGAACTGGTCGGTGTCGCAGTTGGTGACCACCACCCGCAGGATCTCCAGCATCGAGTTCGCGAAGTCCGAATCCCAACCGCCGGTGCCGAATCCGACCTGCCCGAACAGCTCACGGTGCCGGAAGCTCAACGAACCGAACTCGTCGGAGGTGGCCAGGAAGTCGTAGAAGCTGCGGTCGTCCCAGACGAGCACCAGCTGATTCCACAGGGCTTTGAGGGCGGCGACGTCGCGATTGCGGATCGCGTCCTGCAGCGTGGAAAAGCCCGCGATCCGTTCCAGTGCGTCATCCCACGCGGTGGCGATCTCGCGGTAGATCGGCGGCAGGTCGTCAAGGGATTCGGCGTAGAGCGTTTCGCCGCCGAGGTCGATCACCGTCGAGCCCGACGCCTCGGTGAGCGGATTGGGAAACGGGCTGGCCCGCAACCCCAATGCGTTGACGTAGTGGAAGAAGGAGGTCGAGCTGATCGGGAATCGCATACCGCCGAGTTCGGCCACCTCCGGCTCACCCGGAACGAAGTGCTCCGACCGTAGCCGACCACCGATGCGGCCCGGCTCGTAGACCACCGGGCGCAAGCCGACCTTCATCAGCTCGTAGGCGGCCACCATGCCGGCCATGCCACCGCCGATGATCGCGACCTCGGTGCCCAGCGCATCGTCGGGAATGGTGCCGATACCGGCGGGGTGGGTGATCCAGTCGTCGTAGGCGAACGGGAAGTCGGGACCGAAAATGGTGACGGGCGCGTCATGCTGCACCCCGATCACCTTACGACGATCTGCGATTCATGCTCGCCGAATACCGACGCCCTATCTGGTGATTCTCGCTTCGGGCCTATTCCGACGGGCATGCGCCTACGCTCACCGGCATGCGCTTGGTAAGACCGGAGGCTCGCTTCGCGATCCGTGCCGAGCTCGCCCGCATTGTGCGCAACCCGACCGACACGCTGGCGGTGCTCGCGTTCAACGCGGTGCTGGTGCTGATCCTCTGGTACTGCGTGCCGCGTTCGTGGTTCTTCACCTTCACCGGGCCGGAAGGTCTGCCGTATGCACTGGCCGGCTGGATGTATGCCGACGTCTGTGCCACCAACGTGCTGACGCCCGACCGCGATCGCGTACTCGCCTCACTCGACGATCCGGTGACCCTCACCCACCTGTTACGCGCCAAGGCGGTGGCGCTGTGGTTGCTGATCGGTCCGATCTGCACGGTGATCGCGGTCGCCATCGCGATTCACGGCGACAACGACTGGCACTTCGTCGCCGAGGTGATCCTGTCGGTGGCGGTGGTGCCGTTCGGCGCGTTGGCGATGAGCAGCCTGGTGGGCATCGTGTTTCCCTACCACGAACGCCCGCTGCGCTGGCGATGGCAGAACCGCGCCCGTTTCCGCCAGGTGATCCTGCGGTGGGGTGTGCTGCTGACGGTTCCGTACGCGGTCTATCCGTTCGCCTTCGGGCTGATCGTGCTGCTGCCGGTGGCGGTGTGGCGGCTGACGAACCGTCACGGCTGGGATGCGACACCGTCGGACACCGAGTTCATCGCCTGCCTGGCGCTCGCGGCGATGATCACCGCCGCTGTCTGGTCGGCGTCCTATCGCGTCGGTGTCTGGTGGGTGACCAACCACCGAGATCGCGTTCAGCGGTATCTGGAGGACGTCGACCTCGGGTGAAGGTGAGCCCGGGGCTATTCCCGCGGGCGGGTACTCCCCCAGACTGCGACAACGCTGGGGCTGTCGAAGAACGCTACGTGTGCAAACACAGCGTTATCGGCCAACCCCAGCGTTGCCTACCAGACCGGCGCTCTCCGCCGGTCCGATGAAAGCTGTTCGCTACCAGTCGATTACAGCCAGGGGCAGACGACGACCGGCCCCGGCGGGAAGCCGAAGATCTTGGTGATGGTGAATACACCACACAGCGACAGAATCGCCGAACCCAACAGAATCTGGTCAGCACTACCCATGATTTCCCCCTCAATCGTCGAACTGTGGACGACTCGAATGCTAACCGACGCTAAGGGGTTTCAGGCGAGAATCGGGCATCTCGGTGCGATCAGCTCGGGATGGTCGGGGTTTTCGCTGCGCGGGTGCGGATCTCGTTGGCGATCTTGCACATTGTGTCGCGATCCCTCGGGTCGCCGGTGAGCACCGTGAAAGCGATGGTGTCTTTCGCCCCGCCCGCAACAGATGCGTAGCGGTAGAACATGCCGATGCGCACCGCGGGCTGGTTGTCGATGGTGCCACTGACGTTGGCGTACTTGGTGTCCGGATCGATCCCCTGCCAGTCGTCGTCGCGCAGGTGCACCTGTTCGGAGAGTGCGGCACTGTCGGCCTGAGTGCACGCCCCGGCGGCGCACCGCTGTATGCCGACGACGCCGGCCGCGTGCTTGTCGGGTAACACCGCACAATTGGCGACCGCCGTCGCCTTGATCTTCCCGTCGTCGAGCGTGGCGCAGATCCACGGGGTGGGGACGTCGAAGCTGAACGGGATACCCGACAGGAAGTTCATCGGGATCGTCGAATCGCCGGGACCGTAGGTGGCGCCCGGCAGTGAGCCCGGGCCGCCGGTGTGCGGCGTCGACGGCGCACCCGACGACGGTGCGCTCGATTCGGTGGACGTTTCCGACGAAGGCTCCGACGTGGTGGTCGACGTGGCCGCACTCGACTCGGTGGTCGCAGCGACCGGCGCGGTGTTGTCCGAACGACCACCGACCACCAGGAGGGCGACGACCAGCGCGGCGATCACCACGACGGCAGCCGCTCCGATGATGCCGTACAACTTGCCGTTGCTTTTGCGCGCCGGCTGCAACCAGTCCAGTTGCGGTCCCATCGGCGCCGCACCCGGCGGCTGCGCACCGTAAGGCTGGCCTCTGAACTGCTGGGCTCCGTACGGCTGCTGAGCACCGGACTGCTGGCCACCATATGGCTGGGCTCCGAACTGCTGGCCACCATATGGCTGTGCACCGTACGACGGAGCACCCGGCGACTGGGCACGGTACGACGGGGCACCGGGCGGCTGGGGGCCCGGCGTCGGGGCCCCGAAGGACTGCGGTCCGGCAGGCGGACGACCGAATGGGTTGCCAGCCAACGGATTCGGGGCAACAGGGTTTGGGGCCGGCGGGTTCGGGGCAGACGGGTTCGGGGCAGACGGTCCGACGCCTGGCCGACCGGGCGGCGGCGTGGGGTTGGCTCGCGGCGCGGCGACCGGGGGCCGTGGCGGCGCCGGCCGTGCTCGCTCGGATGCGCCGAGCTGCACGGTGCGGTCGGATGTGCCGAGTTGCACGGTGCGGTCGTCGACCGGCTTCAGCTGGTCCTTCGCCGCCTGATCAACCTTCGCCGCCTGATCGTCGTTTGCTGCCTGATCGTCCATCCCCGCCTGATCATCCATCTGGGCTTCATCTCCATCTGTGGTGCGTCGATAATTGGACGCAGCGCGCAACCCCCGCGGTTCCCACGATCAGCGACCAATATACGACGTAACCGCAATGCACAGCAGTGAGGGCGCACAGCAGCGACGGTGCCGAGCGCGTGCGCCGTACGATGTCGACGCGTGTCGCCGATCGGAGAAGGGACCCTCATGCCGGCCTTCAGCGATCAGCACCGGGTGGCAGTACCCGACGGCTGGACTGCTCGTGATTTCGCATCGCAGATTCTCGATGGTTCGCCGCAGTGGCTACGGACACTCCTCAAGCTTCGCGACTCGCTCGTCGGCAAACTGGGATTCGCGGTTCAGCCCGGAGCCGACGTCCGGCGCGTCACCCTCGAGGAAGGTCAGTCGGCCGGCCCGTTCACGTTCACCGTCGTCAACGACGACGAGGTGCGCGGCGGAAACTCCGATCGGCACATCACGTTCGAATCCGCCTTCCGCGTCGAACACGACGCCGGCCGCTCCTACGGGATTCTCCGGACCGATACGCACAGCTCAGATGCCATCGGCCATGTCTACCTCTCGGCGATTTGGCCGATCCATCGCCTTCTGATGGGCGCAATTCTCCGGCATGGCATGTCCACGGTGGGCTGACCGGCGGGGATAGCGCGGACGAGGATCAGCGCGGCCGGCGCTCAGCCTCCGATGTACGGCTTGACCGCGACGCACGGCACCGGCGGCGCCGAGGCGGGATCGAGTGCGCCGAGCACCATCGCGGCCACCCGCCGGTCCGATGTGATCGCCATGTGATCGGCGCGATCGATGTCACACCCCTGCTGCACAACGACATTGGTGACACCCGGTCCGTCCAGCAGTCCCAGGGTGTAGGGCTTCACCATCTCGTCGTGTTCGGTGACGATGTTCGTGTAGGCGACTCCCGGCAGGTACGGCGTCGGATACCGCACCGCGGCGCTGAACGTGAGAGTCGCAGGCGGCGAGACACATTCGAGGCAGGTCGACGCTGACTCCTCGACTCCGAGTGCGGTCTTGTAGGTGGTGATGGCCGCGGAGTCGGCGCCCGAACTGCCCCGCCAGAACGGCGCCAGCGACACGTAATGCGCCACTTTGCCTTTGCCGCCAAGGTATTTCATCCAGTACGTCGGGATCTCGGTGCCCAGCGAATGGCCGACGATGTCGACCTGACTCGCCCCCGTCGACGCCATCACCTTGTCGATGAATTCCTTGATCTGCCAAGCGGAATCGACCTTGTCACCCAAGCCGCCGATGGCCGACATCGGCCACTTGGTGGAGATGGCCCCGTAGGTGGGAGCGAACACGCAATATCCGGCGTTGGCGAGCGTGGGAACCAGGGTGGCCCAGTTGGTCTGCTGCCCGCCGCCGGTGCCGTGAATGAGGATCACCGGGCGCGGATGGGCCGCCGACGGCCGGCACGAGAAGTTGTTGCTGCCCGGTAGGGAGCCGCCGGGACGAAGCAGTTCGGCGCGCGCGCCGGCGAAGAAGTTGTATTTGACCGGCAGTTGCTTGGTCCCGAAAAGTGCCTGCAGCAGCGACTTCAGATCGAATGTCGGCTTCTTCTTGGTCGGGCTGGTGCTGGTCGGGCTGGTGCTGGTCGGGGCCTCGCCGGTCGGGGTGGCACTCGTCGACGACGCAGTATCCGACGGCGGCGTGGATGTTGGAGTAACGGTGGTCGTGGGGGTCGGGCCGTCGGGCGATGGTTCGGCTGCCGTGGGCGCCGATGTCGTGCTGGTCGACGGCGCAGCGACCGACGGCGTCGTCATCGGAGCCGTGGTGGTGGTTGTGGTTGTCGGCGCGGCCGTCGCCGTCGCCGTCGGCGCCACGGTCAGCGCCGCGGCGATGACCGCGAACATTACCCCACAGTAAAGAAAGTGCTTGCTGGGACAGCATGTATGCGCCATCGTGAATCCCCTCCCGCAGAGGAGGCTACCGCAACCTCAGGCGCGAACACAACATGTGTTGATTCGCCGACCGCTGACACAACCTCGGTGAGAGCGGAAGGTCGCGTCGATAGTCGACACGGCCACCCTGTGCCACCGCGGCTGTGCCAAGCGAACACAAAGGGCGCCACCCCGATTGGGGTGGCGCCCTTCATGTTTGGTGTTACGGTGCGACTACCGGTAGTCGCCGCCGAATCCGTAGTCGTCGAGCGGAACCGCGGCACCGGCCGGCGCACCGAAGGTGCCGTCCGGGCTGTAGTAGGTGTCGTCGTAGGACGGCACCGCGTACGCCGCGGCACGTGCCTCTTCGGTCGGCTGCACCTGGATGTTGCGGTACCGGTTGATGCCGGTACCGGCCGGGATCAACTTACCGATGATCACGTTCTCCTTGAGGCCGACGAGCTTGTCGCTGCGGCTGTTGATGGCCGCATCGGTCAGCACGCGAGTGGTCTCCTGGAAGGAGGCCGCACTCAGCCACGACTCGGTGGCCAGCGATGCCTTGGTGATACCCATCAGCACCGGACGTCCGGCGGCGGGCTCGCCACCCTCGGACACCACCTGGCGGTTGGCCGCCTCGAACTCGGCACGCTCGGTGAGCGAACCGGGCAGGAACTCGGTGGCACCGGAGTCGATGATCGTCACGCGACGCAGCATCTGACGCACGATGGTCTCGATGTGCTTGTCGTGGATCGACACACCCTGGCTGCGGTAGACCTCCTGGACCTCGTTGACCAGGTGCACCTGCACCTGACGCGGACCCATCACGCGCAGCACCTCGTGCGGGTTCGCCGAACCCTCCATGAGCTGCTGACCGACCTCGACGTGATCGCCGTCGGCGAGCAGACGCTCGGTGCCGTCGTCGTGCTTGAACACACGCAGACGCTGACGCTTCGAGATCTTGTCGTAGACAACCTCTTCGGAACCATCGTCGGGGATGACGGTGATCTTGTAGAAGCGGTCGTCGTCCTCGAGACGGATACGTCCGGAGACCTCCGCGATCGGCGCGACACCCTTGGGCACGCGCGCCTCGAAGAGCTCCTGGACACGCGGCAGACCACCGGTGATGTCGTCACCGACGCCACCCTGGTGGAAGGTACGCATCGTCAGCTGGGTACCGGGCTCACCGATCGACTGGGCGGCGATGATGCCGACCGCCTCGCCGATGTCGACGAGCTTGCCGGTCGCCATCGAACGGCCGTAGCACATCGCACACACACCGGTACCGGTGGTGCAGGTGAGCACCGAACGCACCTTGACCTGGGTGACACCCGCGGCCAGCAGGGCCTCGATCGCCGGATCACCGAGATCGTGACCACGCTCGACGACGACGTTGCCGTTCTCGTCGACCGCATCGGTGGCCAGGGTTCGGGCGTATGCCGCGGTCTCCACATGCGCGTCGCGGATGATCGAACCGTCGGCCTGCTTCTCACCCAGCGGGACATTGATGCCGCGTTCGGTGCCACAGTCGGTCTCGCGAACGATGACGTCCTGGCTGACGTCCACCAGACGTCGGGTCAGGTAACCCGAGTCGGCGGTACGAAGAGCGGTGTCCGCCAGGCCCTTTCGGGCGCCGTGGGTGTTGATGAAGTACTCGGCCACGGTCAGGCCCTCGCGGAAGGAGGACTTGATCGGACGCGGGATGAACTCACCCTTCGGGTTGGTCACCAGACCCTTCATGCCCGACAGGTTACGAACCTGGGTCATGTTG
This sequence comes from Actinomycetes bacterium, assembly GCA_023461275.1. GTDB lineage: Bacteria > Actinomycetota > Actinomycetes > Mycobacteriales > Mycobacteriaceae > Gordonia. The sequence continues at coordinate 117,280 of JAEYMI010000019.1, forward strand.
CCCGTCGCACCCGACTTCGGGATCATCGCGATCGGGTTGTCCGCGGGGTAGTAGTCCTCCATCGCCTGGCCGACCTCTTCGGTGGCCTGCTTCCAGATCTCCACCAGCGCATCACGACGCTCGTCCGGGGTGAGGGCACCACGCTGGAACTTGCGCTCCAGACCATCGGCCCGCTCCTCGTAACGCTCGAGGATCTCCGCCTTCTGCGGCGGCACCAGAACGTCGGACATGGCGACGGTGACGCCGGACCGGGTGGCCCAGTAGAAACCGACATCCTTGAGCTTGTCGACGGTCTGTGCGACCACGATCATCGGGTAACGCTCGGCGAGATCGTTGATGATCGCCGCCTGACGCTTCTTCGGCATCTGCTCGTTGACGAACGGGTACTCCACCGGCAGCAGCTCGTTGAACAGCACGCGACCCAGCGTCGAGGTGACCTCCCACGCCTGGCCGTAATGCCAACCGTCGGGGAACAATTCGGCCTCGACCTCGGCCGACGGCCGCTGGTCGGTCAGGCGCACCTTGATCTGCGACTGCACGGTCAGCACACCGCGGTCGACGGCCATGATGGCCTCGGCCGGCGTCGAGTAGACACCGCGCTCGGGCTCGTCGGCCGTGGCCGGGGTGTACTCGCCTGCCGCACCCTCCTTGAGGGTGGTCAGGTAGTACAGACCGGTCACCATGTCCAGACGCGGCATGGCCAGCGGACGACCCGAAGCCGGCGACAGGATGTTGTTCGACGACAGCATCAGGATGCGGGCCTCGGCCTGCGCCTCCGCACTCAGGGGGAGGTGCACGGCCATCTGGTCACCGTCGAAGTCGGCGTTGAACGCCTCACACACGAGCGGGTGCAGCTGGATGGCCTTGCCCTCGACGAGCTGCGGCTCGAAGGCCTGGATACCCAGGCGGTGCAGCGTCGGAGCACGGTTGAGCAGCACGGGGTGCTCGGCGATGACCTCTTCGAGGACGTCCCACACGGCCGGGCGCTGACGCTCGACCATGCGCTTGGCGCTCTTGATGTTCTGCGCCTGGTTCAGGTCGACGAGACGCTTCATCACGAACGGCTTGAACAGCTCGAGAGCCATCAGCTTGGGCAGACCACACTGATGCAGCTTGAGCTGCGGGCCGACGACGATAACGGAACGACCCGAGTAGTCGACGCGCTTACCGAGCAGGTTCTGACGGAAACGACCCTGCTTACCCTTGAGCATGTCGCTCAGGGACTTCAGCGGACGGTTCGAAGCGCCGGTGACCGGGCGGCCACGACGACCGTTGTCGAACAGGGAATCGACGGCTTCCTGCAGCATGCGCTTCTCGTTGTTGAGCATGATTTCAGGAGCGCCGAGCTCGATCAGTCGCTTCAGACGGTTGTTACGGTTGATCACACGACGGTAGAGGTCGTTGAGATCGGAAGTGGCGAAACGGCCACCGTCGAGCTGCACCATCGGGCGCAGATCCGGCGGAATAACCGGAATCACGTCGAGCACCATGGCCTCCGGCTTGTTACCGGTGGTCAGGAAGGCGTTGACGACCTTCAGACGCTTCAGGGCGCGGGCCTTGCGCTGGCCGGTACCGGTGTCGATTTCCTCGCGCAGCTGCTTGGAAGCGGCTTCAAGATCGAAGTCCTGCAGGCGCTTCTTAATGGCTTCGGCGCCCATGCAGCCTTCGAAGTAATCGCCGTAGCGGTCTTCCATCTCACGCCACAGGTCGACGTCGCCTTCCATGTCGCCCGGCTTCAGGTTCTTGAAGCGGTCGAACACGGCGCTCAGACGCTGGATCTGCTCGTCGAAACGAACGCGGATGGCGGCCATTTCACGCTCGGCGCTGTTGCGCAGCTTGGCGCGTGCGGAGCCCTTGGCTTCGCCTTCGGCCTCAAGTTCAGCCAGATCGGCTTCGACCTTCTTGGCACGCTCTTCGATTTCCGCGTTGCGGCGCTTCTCCAAGTTGGCGATATCGTTGTCGAACTCGTCCTGCAGACCCGGAAGATCCTCATGACGCTGTTCCTCATCGACGCTGGTGACCATGTAGGCGGCGAAGTAGATGACCTTTTCCAGATCCTTCGGAGCAATGTCCAGCAGGTAGCCCAAACGGGACGGAACACCCTTGAAGAACCAGATGTGGGTCACCGGAGCGGCAAGCTCGATATGGCCCATGCGCTCACGACGAACACGGCTCTTGGTGACTTCCACACCGCAGCGTTCGCAGACGATGCCCTTGAAGCGCACGCGCTTGTACTTGCCGCAGGCGCATTCCCAGTCGCGGGTAGGTCCGAAGATCTGCTCGCCGAACAGGCCGTCTTTCTCCGGTTTCAGGGTACGGTAGTTGATGGTTTCAGGCTTCTTGACCTCGCCGTGGCTCCAGTTACGGATGTCGTCGGCGGTGGCCAGGCCAATCCTCAGTTTGTCAAATGCGTTGACGTCCAGCACTCTATTGTCCTGTCTATCGATTCTTAATGCTTAATCACGTTTCATCAGGCTGGTCGCGCCGCGCTGTCAGGCAACGCGACCAGCCTTGGGATCACTGGAATTCAGGTTCTTCCACAACCTGGTCTTCCTTGGCGGCCGCGTCAGGACGTGCGCCAATGTTGAAGCCCAAATCGTCGGAGGAAGTAGACGGATCGTCGTCCTCGTCCTTCATGTCGATGGCCACGCCTTCGGCGTTGAGCACTTCGACGTTCAGCGACAGGGACTGCATTTCCTTAAGCAGCACCTTGAAGGATTCCGGAATGCCTGCCGGCGGCAGGTTGTCGCCCTTCACGATGGCGCCGTAGACACGCACGCGGCCGTCGACGTCATCGGACTTGGTGGTCATCATTTCATGCAGCGTGTAGGCGGCGCCATAGGCCTCGAGGGCCCACACTTCCATCTCGCCGAAACGCTGGCCACCGAACTGAGCCTTACCGCCCAACGGCTGCTGGGTGATCATGGAGTACGGACCAGTGGAACGCGCGTGGATCTTGTCGTCGACCAGGTGGTGCAGCTTCAGCATGTACATGTAGCCAACGGAGATCGGCTTCGGATACGGTTCGCCGGTACGGCCGTCGAACAGCACAGCCTTGCCGTCGTCGCCGACCAGCTTGTTGCCGTCGCGATCCGGAAGGGTGCAGGACAGCAGGCCCTTGATGGTTTCCGGACGAACGCCGTCGAACACCGGAGTTGCCACCGGAGTGCCCGGCTCGCCCTTTTCGGCGCCCTGCGGAATGTACTTCTTCCAAGCGGCTTCGGCATCCGGATCAAGGGAGATGTCCCAGCCGGCGTGCGCGATCCAGCCCAAGTGCAGTTCCAGCACCTGGCCAAGGTTCATTCGAGAAGGCACGCCCAGCGGGTTCAGCATGATGTCGACCGGAGTACCGTCGGCAAGGAACGGCATATCCTCTTCCGGCAGAATGCGGGAGATAACACCCTTGTTGCCGTGGCGGCCAGACAGCTTGTCGCCCTGGGTGATCTTACGATGCTGCGCGATGTAGACGCGGATCATCTGGTTCACGCCGTTCGGCAGCTCGTCGCCGTCTTCCTCGGCATCCTCGCGAGTGATCTCCTTGACGGCGATCACAGTACCGGTTTCGCCGTGAGGCACGCGCAGCGAGGTGTCACGCACCTCGCGGCTCTTCTCGCCGAAGATGGCGCGGAGCAGACGCTCTTCCGGAGTCAGCTCGGTCTCGCCCTTCGGGGTGACCTTGCCCACCAGAATGTCGCCGGCTTCGACCTCGGCACCGATGCGAATGATGCCACGCTCGTCGAGGTTGGCCACCGCGTCCTCGCCGACGTTCGGCAGATCGCGGGTGATCTCTTCGGCACCCAGCTTAGTTTCGCGGGCGTCGATCTCATATTCCTCGATGTGGATGGAGCTCAGGGTGTCGTCCTGCACGAGACGCTGGGAGATGATCACAGCATCCTCGTAGTTGTAGCCGTTCCACGGCATGAAGGCGATGAGCAGGTTCTTGCCCAGTGCCATTTCGCCCTTCTGGGTGGCCGGACCATCGGCAAGCACGGTACCGGCTTCCACACGTTCGCCGTCGTGGATCAGCGGAACCTGGTTGTAGCAGGTGGTCTGGTTGGAACGCAGGAACTTGGCCAGCTTGTAGGAGCTGGTGGTGCCGTCGTCGTTCATCACACGGATGATGTCGGCGGAAACATACGTCACCACACCCGGCTTCTCAGCCAGAATGACATCGCCGGAATCGACGGCCGCACGCCATTCGGCACCGGTGCCCACCAGCGGGCGCTCGGATTCGATCAGCGGCACTGCCTGACGCTGCATGTTGGTACCCATCAGCGCTCGGTGGCCCTCATCGTGCTCCAGGAACGGAATCAGGGAGGCGCCGACGGAAACCATCTGACGCGGGGAAACGTCCATGTAGTCAACGGAGCTGACGGGCACATCGACTGCTTCTTCTTCGCCGACTCGGGCAAGAGCCTGCTTCTTGACGAAGTTGCCGTTCTCGTCGAGTTCCTGGTTGGCCTGTGCGATCACGTGCTCGGCATCGCGGTCTGCGGTCATGTATTCGACCTCGTCGGTCACATGGCCGTTGATGACCTTACGGTACGGGGTCTCGATGAAGCCGAACGGATTGATGCGGCCGAAGGTTGCCAGAGAACCGATAAGACCGATGTTCGGACCTTCAGGAGATTCGATCGGGCACATACGGCCGAAGTGGGACGGGTGCACGTCTCGCACTTCCATGGATGCGCGGTCACGAGACAGACCGCCAGGGCCCAGAGCGGACAGACGACGCTTGTTGGTGACGCCTGCCAACGGGTTGTTCTGATCCATGAACTGCGACAGCTGGGAAGTTCCGAAGAACTCCTTGATGGTGGCGTTCACCGGACGAATGTTGATCAGGGACTGCGGGGTGATGGCCTCCGGATCCTGGGTGGTCATACGTTCGCGGACCACACGCTCCATACGGCTCAGACCGGTACGCAGCTGGTTCTGGATCAGTTCGCCGACCTGGCGGATACGACGGTTGCCGAAATGATCGATATCGTCGACGTCCACGCGCAGATCCACATCCTGGCCGTCACGCTTGCCCGGGAACTTGGTGTCGCCGGCATGCAGGGTGACCAGGTACTTGATGGTGGAGATGATGTCTTCGCGAGACAGGCTGCGATCGTTGACATCCTTTTCCAGACCAAGCTTGCGGTTGATCTTGTAACGGCCAACGCGGGCCAGATCGTAACGCTTGGTGTTGAAGTAGAAGGAATCCAGCAGGTTGCGGCCAGCTTCCGGCGTCGGGGTGTCGGCCGGGCGGATCTTGCGGTACAGATCGGTCAGAGCCTCGTCCTGGGTCTGCACGGTCTCCTTGGCAAGCGCGTCCATAACCAGCGGGTAATCCCTGAACGCATCGGCGATCTCATCCTTGGTCATGCCGATGGCCATGAGGAACACGATGGCGGACTGCTTGCGCTTGCGGTCCACGCGCACGCCAAGCACGTCACGCTTGTCGATCTCGAACTCAAGCCATGCGCCACGGCTCGGGATGATCTTCGCGCCGAAGACTTCCTTGTCGGAAGTGCGATCCTGGCTGCGGTCGAAGTACACGCCCGGAGAACGCACCAGCTGAGACACGATCACTCGCTCGGTACCACCGATGATGAAGGTGCCGTGCGGGGTCTGCAGCGGGAAATCGCCCATGAACACGGTCTGGGACTTGATTTCGCCGGTGTCGCCGTTTTCGAATTCAGCGTTCACATACAGCGGCGCGGAGTAGGTGTAATCCTTCTCCTTGCACTCCTGCACGGTGTGGCGCGGTTCTTCGAAATACGGATCGGAGAAGGTCAGGCTCATGGTCTGAGCGAAGTTCTCGATCGGTGAGATCTCCTGGAAGACCTCATCAAGACCGGAGGTGTGGGGCACGGTGTTGGTGCCGTTCGCCAGATCCTCCTCGACACGCTTCTGCCAGCGCTCGTTGCCGATGAGCCAGTCGAAGCTGTCAGTCTGTACACCCAACAGGTAGGGTACATCAATGGGCTCGCGGATGGAGCCGAAGTTCACACGGTCCGACGCCTTGTGCAGATCAATATCGTGCTGGTCGGCGCGTGCGATGATGGTGGTGGTGTTCGTCGTAGCCTCAGCCAATGGACGTTCCTTATCGCTCGCTAAATCGTTTCGATATGTTTCCCCGGAAGCGCTCCCATTGGCCACCATATGCCTAGTACGCGGGCGCTTCTTCCTTGTCAGCGTGCCCGCTATATGACACGCATGTACGCAAAGTCATGAGAATAACATATCCTATAGATTTTTATTCAATAGTGACGCCGACCGGATCGGACTTCGCTTTGGGATGCCCTTCAATCGAAAGCTGCGCCGAATACACGCCACGATCCACCTTCGGCAGGGTGGATTGATCCTCCACGCATTCGCTGCCAGTACGCGTTCCCGGCCAGGTGATCGTCTGTCTGACCTCGTCGCCCTTCGCCAACAGACGATAGTCGGTGTCAACGGGGCACACATTCGACTTCCAAACCACATCATCGCCCGATTTGATCGTCAACACCACGCTGGAAGCCGACACATCAACCAAGCAACCAACCTTGCTGGAACCGTCATATTTGACGTCCGTAGTGAAATCCATCGAATCGCCCACACCGAAACTTGACGCCGCAGGAGTCAACGAAAGCGCGACATTGGACGCATCGCAATCCGGCACCCCGCTTTTCTTCTCCTTGGTCGGGGACGGCACTTCCTTACGGGAAATCGCATACACGTCCGCATGATGAATCTCACGATTCACCGCGACAATCCCCCTCGACAGGGAGTACAGGCAAAACACCAGAAAAGAAATCAGCACTATCGCAGCGATGCCGACGACGATGCGACGGCGACGAAATATCGCCTGCTGTTTTTTCGAACGTTTCTTGCCGGATTTCGAGGACGTCTTCTGTGCCATGATTTCACAGTCTAGCGTGCGCACATCCAAAGAACGTCGGCATTCTTCCTTTCATACCGGAAGACGCACATCCGCATTCGGCAGGATTTCGATAAGACCATCCTCATCCAACGATGCGATGCACCGATCAAGCTGGATATGGTCATCCCACAGTCGTTCAAGCGACTTGCGATTAAGGGCGGTCGCACCTTCCGGCAGATTGCGCAGCGCATTCAGCACCAGCCCACGCACCTGACGATCCGTACCTTGGAAACGTTGACGCGGCCGCGTGCGACGTTCCCCCAATCCCGGACGACCATTATGCAAAAACACGCAATGTCCCGAAACAGGGCACGCCTCGCACAACGGAGCCTTTGCCGTGCAGACGGTCGCGCCCAATTCCATAACGGACTGATTCCACACCACTGAAGGACGGTCGAACCGTCTGCATTTTGAGGCATCATCCTGCGGCAACATCTGCTTCGCCAACGCACGTTCCGCAGGTCTTGCGGCGCCGCCAAGCGACTCCTCGCCAAGAAAAACCCTCGAAAGCACCCTGCGAATATTCGTATCCACCACCGCGATGCGCTCACCAAACGCGAAACTCATCACCGCGCTGGCCGTATAATCGCCGATACCCGGCAATGCCAGCAACTCATCGTACGTACGCGGCAGCTTGTTATCGTAATCGGAAGCGACCACGCGGGCGCATTCCTGCAATCGCAAGGCGCGTCTCGGATAGCCGAGCCTGCCCCAAGCCGTGATTACATCCGCTTTCGCGGCATCGGCAAGCGCGACCGCATCAGGCCAGCGTTCCATCCAATCGTTCCAATACGGTACCACACGGCTCATCTGCGTCTGCTGGCTCATCACTTCGGAGACAAGCACGCCCCACGCAGTAGTGCGGCCGAAACGCCATGGCAGGTCACGCGCCGAAGCATGCCACCATTCGGCAAGCGCGTCCGCCACAGCTTCGGCGTTTTCAATTTCGGTATTAGGCTCGTTCGTGTCGTTCATCGTACCTATTCTTGCATTCATGACGAACGAAGAGCATACCAATGACGCGCAAGGCGCAACCGCAGAGGAAGCCAAAGTCGAGAAAATGTTCGAATACGGCTACCGCAAGTCGAATTATGGGCCGGACGAACTCGTGACCGACGCGCACGGCAATCCGATTTCCGTGGTCGACGCGATGCTGTCAGCCGAAGACGCGGCCAAAGCCGAAACCTCCACGCCCCACTTGTGCTACTACTCCCCCCGCATTCCGGGCAATACCGGTTCGGCAATCCGCCTATGCGCGGTGACCGGCACGATCCTGCATTTGGTGGAGCCGCTCGGATTCAATCTGCGCGATACGAAGCTGCGCCGCGCCGGACTGGACTACCACGACATGGCGCACGTGGTATTGCACCCGAATTTTGAGAATCTGGTGGAATCCATGCCGAATTCGCGCATCATCGCGTTCACCGCGCACGCCACCAAACTGTATACCGACATCGAATACAAGCCGACTGACATTCTGCTGTTCGGCCCGGAGCCAGGCAATATTCCCGATCCGATGGATATTATGGCCGGTCCGCACGTGGCCGAACAGGTGCGTCTGCCGATGCGTCCAAGCCTGCGTTCCCTGAACCTCACCAACTGCGCATCCATCGCCATCTACGAAGCCTGGCGCCAACTAGGCTTCGCCGGCGGCCAGTGATCCCTCCCCCGCCTGCCAACTTCTAGGTTTTTCAATAATTTACTTGCTTTTGTACAACAAGTTCCGCGGGAGAGACGGCGGGGTCTATTCCCGACACGCTCCAGGCCGCTCAGGCCAAGTCTTTACGGTCTGAAACAGACCCCGCCGCCTCTCCAGCTACGCTGAGTTCAACTTAAGTAAGTTTTCTTTTCTTTTATGCAAGACACAACGAAATGTACGAAAGCGAGCAGAAGAGCGGGATATTCTGTTCGAGACCGTAAGCTTGGCCGAACGGCCTTGAGTGTGTCGCGAATAGAATATCCCGCTCTTCTGCGACCTCCCCATTACAGCAACTTATGCACCCAACGCAAGCACAAATCGCAAGAATGAATCGCACGCGACAAGCATGCATCGGGAAGAGGGAAGAGAGGGGCTAGTTTTTGAAGCTGTGGATTGGGGCGGGGATGCGACCGCCTCGGGTCACGAAGGCTTCGCAGCTGGTCTGGTTGACTGGAATGATCGGCGCATAGCCCATCAGGCCGCCGAAGTTGGCCATCTCCCCTACGCCTTTGCCCTCGACCGGAATCACGCGCACGGCCGTGGTCTTCTGATTGACCATGCCGATCGCAGCCTCGTCGGCGATGATGCCGGAAATGGTGGATGCGGTGGTGTCTCCCGGAATGGCGATCATGTCAAGGCCGACGGAGCACACGCAGGTCATGGCTTCGAGCTTTTCGATCTTCAGGCAGCCGTTGGTTGCCGCGTCGATCATGTTCTTGTCTTCGGAGACGGGGATGAACGCGCCGGAAAGTCCGCCGACGTAGGAGGACGCCATGATGCCGCCCTTCTTCACCTGATCGTTGAGCATGGCGAGCGCTGCGGTGGTGCCCGGTGCGCCAACCTGTTCGAGGCCGATCTTCTCAAGCACTTCGCCGACGGAGTCGCCTACGGCCGGGGTGGGCGCGAGGGAAAGGTCGATGATGCCGAATGGAATGCCGAGGCGACGGGATGCCTCCTGTGCCACCAGCTGGCCGACACGCGTGATCTTGAACGCGGTGCGCTTGATGGTTTCACATAGGAATTCGAAGTTTTTGCCCTTGGCTTCGTCGAGCGCGCGGGAAACCACGCCGGGGCCGGAAACGCCGACGTTGATGACCGCATCGCCTTCGGTTACGCCATGGAAGCCGCCTGCCATGAACGGGTTGTCGTCGGGGGCATTGCAGAATGCCACGAATTTCACGCATCCGTATGAATCGTTATCTGCGGTGGCGTGCGCGATGTCTTTGATGATGTGGCCGAGCAGTTCGACGGAGTTCATGTCGATACCGGTTTTGGTGGATCCCACGTTGACGGACGAGCAGACGATGTCGGTTTCGCTCAGCGCTTTCGGCAGGGAGCGGATGAGCAGCTCTTCGGCGGGGGTCATGGACTTGGATACGAGCGCGGAGTAGCCGCCGATCAGGTCGACGCCGACCTTCTTCGCCGCATGGTCAAGTGCATGCGCGATTTTCACGAAATCGTCCGACGTTTTACACGAGCTTGCGCCGACCAGGGAAATCGGGGTGACGGTGATGCGCTTATTGACGATCGGAATGCCGTAGTCGCGTTCGATGGCTTTGCCGGTGGATACGAGATCCTTGGCGTACGTGGTGATTTTGTTGTAGATGTTGTCGCAGACTTCGTCGACGCTGTCGGCCGCGCAGTCCAGCAGGCTGATGCCCATGGTGATAGTGCGCACGTCGAGCTTCTCCTGCTCGATCATCTGGTTGGTCTCGTGGACCTCCATGATATTCAGCATGGTTTTTCCTTACGATTAGTACGATTCGTGGCTTCGATTACTTGCGTGGCTCACGTATGCCGCGGATCAGACGCGGTGCATCTTGGTAAAGATCTCCTCGCGCTGGCAGCGGATGCGCACGCCGATCTCCTCGCCAAGTTTGTCGAGATCGTCCACGACCTCGCCGAATTCCTTGTCGGCGTTGGAATAATCCACAATCATCATCATGTTGAAGAAACCGTCGATGATGGTCTGGGAAATGTCAAGCACGTTGACCTGATGTTCGGAAAGGTATGTGCAGACGCGTGCGATGATGCCGACAGTATCCTGACCGACGACGGTGATGATTGCCTTGTTCATGGAACTCCCTAAACGTTAGGTGCGAATATCCAGTTACCGTCTCGGCAAAATGCCGGACGTGCCTTAAGTATAGAAAAGGCAGATGTCAAAAAAGTCGTTTTTTCGGCAATCGCATTACATTGTGAGACGATTTCTTCCGTCAAACCGGTTTCAAAAGTTGCGGAAAGTCGTTTTTTGGAATATCTGTTTTCGACGTGAAATCGGATTTCATAAAAGAAAAGCGCCTGCCGATCGTTTGGAAATACGATTTCGGCAAGCGCTTTTTACAATATGTCATGCGATTCACTTTTCGCTGATCTTGTCTTCTTTCAGGAAGAAGGAGAAGACCAGCACGATGACGATCAGCACCAAGCCGAACACATAGCCGTAGCGGGATCCCGCAACGAAGCCTTCCGCATCGGTGGCGCCGGAGCCCATCGACAGCAGGCAGGTGGCGATGGACGTGCCAATCGCGCCGAACACCTGCTGCATGGTGTTAAGAATGGTGGAGCCGCAGCTTCGGCATCTCATCAAGCTAGCCGTATCTGGTCTACGGCATCGTGCCTGCTGGCCATCGTCGTGAGATAGCTGTGCACCCATCTGGCCCACAAGTGAATCATGAAAAACGCGCGTTGGCGCCCGTCCGTTTAATGGACGTGCGCCAACGCGCGTTTTTGCATCAGCTTCTGCGATCAGGCCTCGCGGCTCGCGGAAGCCGCAGCGAACGCCGGCAAGGCGCGAGGTGCGTTGAAACCTTCCTTTTCGAAGCGGTCAGCAATCTTCTGTGCGATCTCGTGCCCCTGGCCCTTATCCACCAGGGCGATGATGGAGCCACCAAAGCCGCCGCCGGTCATACGCGCACCATACGCACCGTTGGCACGGGCCACGTCCACGGCAATATCCAACTCGGGCACAGTCACTTCATAATCCGCAGCGAGCGAATCATGAGACGCGTTGAACAGTCGGCCGGCCTCGTCGATCTTGCCGTTGGCGAAGGCACGCACGAAGGAGTTGACACGGGCGATTTCGGTGATGACGTGGCGCACGCGCTTCTTCATCGTGTCGTCTTCCAGCTTGTCGAGCGTTTCCTTGAGCG
>JAEYMI010000020.1 GCA_023461275.1 Actinomycetes bacterium
CAGCATCGTCGGGAAACCATTCCCGAAACTCCTGAAATGTCCGCGGGTAGTCCACCCCGCCGACCGGCGCATCCACCGTCGAAACAGCCCTGACCTGCATAGGTCCATTTAAACAGATAAGCAGTACGTTTGTTCCATACTGCCAGATCGAACACATGTTCGCAAGGGATTCGGGGAGCTGATTCGAAGAGCGTCAAATACATACTGGCACAGCGTAATTCGAACCAGGGCGAACCGGTCATCCAGGTTGAATCAAGCCTGCCCGATCATCTCCGCGACGATCTTCCCCGACAGCATCACCAGCGGGAGCCCGCCACCGGGATGCGCCGACCCGCCGACCAGGTAGAGCCCGGGCACCGGTGACCGGTTGGCCGGACGCAGGAACGCGGCGCGAGCACCGTTCGACGACGACCCGTAGATCGATCCGCCGGGCGTCATCGTGAGTCGCTCGAGGTCGGCCGGCGAACGCAGTATGCGGTGCCGGATCTTGGACCGCACGTCGACGCCACGTTCGGCCATCACCTCGAGGATGGTGTCGGCGTAGGTTTCGGTCAGTCCGGGCGTGGTCCAGTCGACACCGGACGTCGGGTCGTGCGGGGGTGCGTTGACGAGCACAAACCAAGCGGCCGTGCCGGATTCGGGGACGATCGCCGGGTCGTCGGGGGCGCTGATGTAGATCGTCGGGCGCGGGACCGGACGAGGGTGGCTTCCTCGGCGCCCGAACCTGGACGCGCGCCCGAAGACCGAATCGAACTCGTCGTCGTAGTCCTCGGCGAACAGCAGATGGTGATGGGCGACGTCATCAGGAGGGTCGTCGACGGCCAGCAGCAGTACGAAACCCGAGAGCGACCGCGTCGTCCGAGAGACCTGTCGCGCAACGCGTTTCGTTGCGCCGCGCAGCAGCGTCGACGGCAGGAGTCGGCAGTAGATCTCCCGCGCGTCGGCGTTGGCGACGACGATGTCCGCGCGACGCCGGGTACCGTTCGTCAGGATGACTCCGTCGGCGCGGCCCGACGACGCGGTGAGTTCGACGACCTCGGCACCGGTTTCGATGGAGCCGCCCAACGACTCCAAACGATCACGCAGCGCTGAGGCGATCCTGGTCAAACCGCCACGGACATACCAGGATCCCATCGACTGCTCGGCCCACGGCACCGTCGCCAATGCGGCCGGCGCATGCCGCGGATCCGAACCGGTGTACGTCGCATACCGATCGAGCAGCATCAGCAGCCGCGGGTCAGTGAGGTACTGTCGTCCCAATCCGCGCAACGACTGCCACGGGGCGATCGTCGCGAGGTCTTTCACGCGTGCCGACATCCGCAGCATGTCGAGCGGACCACCGAGTGGTGACTCGAGGAACGGGACATGGGTGGCATCCCAGATCGCCTCGGCGCGAGCAAGAAATGCCGCCCACTGCGCGCCCGTTCCCGGGCCGAGCGCTGCGTCGAGTGCATCCGGAATGGCGTCGAGCCTGCCGGGCATGTCGAGGATGGTCCCGTCGGGGAAGCGGTAGCGGGCGGCCGGGGCGAGGCGCTGCAGATCAAGGACCTCCGACGCCGGAGAACCGGTGTCGGAGAACAACTCCTCCAGCACGTACGGCATGGTGACCAGCGACGGCCCGGTGTCGAAGAGGAAGTCGTCGACCTCGACGACGCCGAGCTTTCCGCCGATCTCGTCGGCCTGTTCGAGGACGGTGACGCGATGTCCGAGCGCTTGCAGCCGAACCGCTGCTGCCAGTCCGCCGACACCCGCACCGACCACGATGATCTCACTCATCGGCTCACCTCGGTCTCGTTCATCGGCTCACCTCGACGACCCGTCCCTTCCACCGCAACCCACCCCGACGGCGCGACACAACGGAATCCGTTGTCAGCGAGGCGAACAGCGCCACCGAGACCGGATGTGCCAGGGCATCCGGCCACACGCGACCACCGGTTCGTCGGGCCACCAACGCGCGCGATGCCACGCCGGCGGCATACCCGAGCAACCCGACGCGCGACCGATATGCGACGACCGCAGCGGCAGGCACGACGTAGGCCAGCAGCAGCGTCGACGTCACCGCGGCAGCGCCCGCCGACGATCCGAAGGCTGCCCACAACGACTTTCGGTATCCGTTGCGGACCTCATCCCATCCGTTGTACATCCGGCACGTCGCCACCTCGCTGCCCTCGGCCACCACACCTCGACCGCCGACGGCCTTCACCGCGCGAAGAATCCCGATGTCCTCCAACACATCTGTGCGGACCGAACCGTGACCGCCGGCGCGACGGTAGGCGTCGGCGTCGACGACGAGCAGTTGACCATTCGCCGCCGACAGTGACGGCCGCGACGACGTCTCAGCGAGCCCGAGCGGCAACGTGCTCATCCACGACCATTGCAGCAACGGCTGGACGAGTCGTTCGGATACACCGGAAACATATTGGCGCGGATACGGACACAACAGGTCCAGCGCTGCCGATCGCATCAGGGCCACCGACGAGGTGAAGGCATGAGGTTCGACGCGGACGTCGGCGTCGACGAAGATCAGCACGCCGCGCGCGTCCTCACTGCTGAGACCGGCGGACGCGAGTTGGTGACAGGCCCACGGCTTTCCGAGCCACCCTGCAGGCGTCGGGGAGCCGTGCAGCAGAGTCACGCGATCGTCGAGCGACGCCACGTCGGCCACCAGTGACGCTGTGCCGTCGGCTGATTCATCGTCGAGTACGTAGATGCGCACCTGACCAGGCCAGCGGTCTGCGGCAGCACGGATCGCGGTCAAGCACTCGACGACGTTGACGGCCTCGTCGCGCACCGGTAGCAGTACGGCCAGCGGTTCGGGTGCGGGCACAGCGTCGTGGTCGGGCGTGCGGATGCGTCGGAGGTTATCGACGGTCAGGGCCAGCGAACTGACCGCGATGGCCGAGCCCGCGGCGACCATCCGGTCAGCGATGCGACGTCGCATCGTCGGCTCGTTGTTCGGGGGTCCGCTGTTCTCGAATCAACGAAATCGCCAGCGGCACAGCGATCAGACCCATGATGATGCCGCCCACCAATGCCACGGGCGGGTGGCCCCAGAAGAAGACGTTGGCCACCACCGAGGTGACGTAGGTCCACAGATAGACCGAGATGGGGATCACGAAGGTGGCGTTCTCCGACGGGCGGGTGAGCACGACGTTCAGCACGGTGAGCATGAGGAACGCGACCAGCAGCCAGCCGAGGAAGTTGGTGATCGGGATGCCGTCGACGCCGGGGATCGCGGGCGTCGGATACCGCCACACCCAGTACCCGGCATCCACCATCTGGGGGTCGAGGAAGACATCCCATGCGGTCAGCGCGAAGGCCCCGACAACCGGTGCGCGCCAACCCGTTCCGACGAGACGCCGCGCCACCACCAGCGCCGGCCAGGCCATCATGATCCACGCCAGCGGGACCAGTACCGGCACGCCGAGCAATTCGAGCCCGAGATTGCCGGTGTAGCTGTACTCACCGAACGGGAAACCCGTGTGCACTCCGACGGTCTCCGCGATGAGCCCACCGCCGCCGGCGACCACGAAAAGCAGCGCGGCGCCGCGCAATCCGTAGACACTCGCGACGTCGACGAGCATCGCCGCCGAGAGCAGCAGCACGCTGGCCACCGTGAGCGCCAGGTTGCCGCCGCCGGTGAGCGGGAACGCGGTCTGTACGCACGCGGTCGCCGCGATCAGCGTCCACGCGGCCACCCGGATCGGCGGGTGCCGGCGGATCATCTCGAGCGTTCCGGCACTCATATGGCTGAACCTGTATGTGTCACATCGTCATACGACCTGCCGTCGTACGAGCCAACCATGTCCACGACGGCCAGCCGGGCGAACAGCTCCTCGGCATACCAACGTTCCGGTTTTGTGCGTCGGATCGCGGCAACGTGACCAGGCGACTTGTAGGCAAACGTCGACAGATCCTGCGCCGAATTCCACACCGAGAAGGTGCCCTGCAAGCCGATCGGCGACTCCCCCACCCCCAATGCCAGCCGCAGGCCGCGGTTGCCGGCAAGATCGTCGACGACGGGCGGCACCGCACGCCAAAACGAGGGCATGCGGGTGGGATGTAACCGTGCCCGGGTAATCGCGGCGACGGGACCGCTCCACGACTTGCGGTCGGCGACCACCGCTCCGAACGGTTCGGCACCCGACCATCGGCCCTTGGAACTCAACGGCCGCATCGTGACCCGCAGTTCCTCATTACTGGCCGCCGACCACTGTCGCATCGGCGTCGAATCCGCTGCGGCACGTGCGGAGTCGGCGTCATCGAAGACGGTCAGCGCCGCCCAGTGGTGAATGTCGGCGTCGCGCATTGTGAACGTGCGCCCGGAACCGGTGCCGAGGAGTTTCGCGAACCGCACACCGGGCAACGAGCGCAGCCCGCGTCGTCCGAAAGCCATTCGGCCCAACGCCGGGCCGACGCGACGAACACCCCAGACGCGCAGTTCTACCACCGGCCCGTTCAGCACCGATTCGTCCAGCTCTGCCGGTCTGTTCGACTCTGCCGGCGCCCCGTCCATGGTGACGACGATAGCCGCGAAACGGACGGGGCGTGGCCGTGCATCAGTTCACGCGCGAGGGCAGACCAGCGTCAGTTCACCAAGGAGTCCAGCGCGACGTCGGGATCGGTGAGCTTGCTGGGATCGACCGGGACCCGGGCGGTGATGAGGGCTTTGATGGCGTCGAGCTGATCCCAGATGTTGACCTGCATTCCGGCCTGTACGCGGTGCTCGGCGTCGAGCCAGAACGCCAGGAACTCGCGTTTGTCGACGTCGCCGCGGAACACCACCGTGGCGTCGCTGTCGGCGAGTCCGGCGTACTCCATGCCGAGGTCGTACTGGTCGGTGAAGAAGTACGGCAGGTTGGTGTACTCGGCCTTGTCGCCGAGCATGTTCGTCACCGCAACGGCCGGCTGGTTGAGCGCGTTGGCCCAATGCTCGGTGCGCACCCGACGTTTCAGGACGGGGTGTTCGGCGTTGGCGATGTCGCCGGCGACGTAGATGTCGGGGTCGCTACTCTGCAAAGCGGCGCTGACCAGAACACCGCCGCCGTCGATGTCGAGGCCGGCGGATTCGGCGAGTGCGAGGTTGGGAACCGCACCCGCGGCGACGAGCACCGCGTCGGCCTCGACGGTGGACCCGTCGCCGAGCAGCAGCCCGGTGGCGACGCCATCGGAGGTGGTGATCTCCTTGACGTCGACCTCGGTCCGCAGATCGACGCCGTGCTCACGGTGCAGCTTCGCGAAGATCTCCGCGACATCGGAGCCGAGCACCCGCTGCAACGGCAGCGCCGACCGCTCGACGACGGTGACCTGTGCGCCGCGTTGGCGTGCGCTGGCCGCGACCTCCAACCCGATCCAGCCGCCACCGAGGATGGCCAGACGTTTGCCGTCGCCGATGGCGTCGCTCAACGATTCCGCGTCGTCGATCGAGCGCAGGTAGTGCACGCCCGCTGCGTCCGCGCCCGGTATGTCGAGGTGTCGTGAGCTCGAACCGGTTGCCAGCAGCAGCTTGTCGTAGGACTGGGTGGAACCGTCGGGCAACGTGACGGTTTTGGCCTTCGCGTCGACGGACCTGATCTCGGTGCCAGGCCGGAACTCGACGTTCTGGTTGCGGTACCAACTCTCGTCGTGGACGGTGAAATCGTCGAGCTTCTTGTCGCCGGCAAGGAAGTCCTTGGACAGCGGCGGCCGCTCGTAGGGGAGGTAGATCTCGGAGCCGAAGAGGATCACCTCGTCGGGCGAATCCTGATCCCGGAGGGCCTCAGCGGCTTTGGCGCCGGCGAGCCCGCCGCCGACGATGACGATGGTGGACATGGTCGATCCTCTCTGTCGTGGCTGGGGGTCTCGTGGCGTACATACTGGTCAGCGGGCCATAGTCAACGAGTCATAGTCAGGGAGTCACGGACTGCCGACCGAACTCGGTGACCAGGGCGGAATTGAAGGCGGCCAGATCGTCGGGCTTGCGGCTGGAGATCAGCGTCGACGATCCTTCGCGGTCTACGACGACCTCCTCGTCGACCCAGGTGCCGCCCGCGTTGATGATGTCGGTGCGCACGCTCGGCCATGACGTCAAGGTGCGGCCGCGCAGCACGTCGGCCTCGATCAACGACCACGGGCCGTGGCAGATCACCGCGACGGGTTTGCCGCTGTCGAAGAAGCCCCGGATGAAGCGGACCGCCGAGGTGACGGTGCGCAGGTAGTCGGGGTTGGCGACGCCGCCGGGCAGGACCAGCGCGTCGAAGTCCTTCGCCGTCACCGCGTCGGTGGTGGCGTCGACGGGGAAGGTGTCGGCCTTGTCGAGGTGATTGAAGGCCTGCACCGTGCCGCTCTCGGTGGACACCAGGCGCGGCGTGCCGCCGGTGGCCTCGACGGCCTTCCACGGTTCGGTCAGTTCCACCTGCTCGATGCCCTCGGGGGCGACGAGAAAGGCGACGGTCCGTCCGGTGAGCTCTTCTGCCATGCTGGCGACTCCTCGTGTTCAGTTGGCGCTGTTGAGTTAGCGCTGTTGAGTTCGTGGGTTTCGACGATCGCACCTGACGGCGCGTGCGAACCAAAAGCCTTGGGACTCAAGCTTTCCGGTACTGGGCGCTGGCGCGCACAAATGGCGAGGCGCCAACGGCCTCTCTATCGACCGTACGCCTCGGAACCCGGCTACGGTGGCGGCATGACTGGTACCTCGGATGTCGCGGTGATCGGCGCGGGCATTGTCGGGCTCTGCGCGGCGCACCAGCTGGCCGCACGCGGACTCAGCGTCACCGTGTACGAGGTGGGCGAGCCGGGGTCGGGCCAGTCCGCCGGGCAGTCCCGAATCTTCCGGCACGCACACGACGACCCGCGGCTCGTCGAGCTCGTGGTGCGGTCGTTGGCCATGTGGCGCGAGTGGGAGGACGAGTTCGGCGTCGAACTGGTCTCGCGGGACGGATGCCTGGCTCTCGGCGACGCCGCGGTGCGTCGACTCGACGTGATGTCGCGGTACCCGCAGATCGGTGCGCGGGCCGTCGATGAAGGCGACCTGCAGACGTTGCTTCCGGCTCTCGCCGACTACGACGGTCCGGCGATCTTCGACCCGTCGGGTGGTTCTATCCGGACCCAGCAGGCTGTTGCCGCACTGTCGGCGCCGTTGGCCGGTCGGCTGGTGCATGAGCAGGTGATCTCGGTGGAGCAGTCCAAAGATGCTGTGCGCGTGCGCTGTCCGACGTCGCTGTCGGAGCATGGTGCCCTGGTGGTGTGTGCGGGTCGGGGTACCGCGGCGATCACGCGTGGGGTGGGTATGCGTCTGCCGATCGCGTTGGGCGCGCACGTGCGGGTGTCGTTTGCGCTGAGAGAACCGGTGAGCACGCTTCCAACCCTGCAGGACGGAAGTGGTGCCTTTGGATTCTCCGGTGTGTACGCCGCGGCGTATCCGGACGGCTCTGCCTACGGACTCGGCATGGCCGGCTCGGTGGATGCCGACAACGACGGAACCATCACCGATACAACAGGATTCGACGAACTCACCCGACAACCGCAGGGCTACGTCGCGCGCGCTCTGCCCGGTTTCGATCCGACGCCACGCGACGTCGTGCACTGCTGGGTGACCCGGCTGCCCTGGGGCGACGACGGCGTCGGGATCTGGAAGTCCGGACAGGTCTACGCCCTCGCCGGGCACAACCTGTTCAAGCACGCGCCGGTGCTGGGTGAGGCGCTGACGGAGTCGGTTGTGACGCAGCGGGTTCCCGATCCGTTCGGACCCGAGCATCGGTTGGGTGCCGAACCCGACGCCGGCTGAGCCGGATCGATTACTGGGCCGGATCGAGTACTGGGCTGTCGGGCACTGGGCTGGGCGCGCACTAGGCTGGGCGGTATGTCTGTTGATGCCACCGTCCCCGTTGTCGCTGTCGGCCTGGTCGGCGGTTACGCCGTCGCCCGGTTCAGCAATCGTCGTGAGCTCGGCGGCGTGGTGCTCGGCGCCGCGGGTTTGTGGTCTGCGAGCAGGTGGGCCAAGCGCGGACCGGCCGTCGCGGGCGGGTTGCTGGCGACGTATCT
The DNA here is from genome assembly GCA_023461275.1 of Actinomycetes bacterium. Lineage (GTDB taxonomy): Bacteria > Actinomycetota > Actinomycetes > Mycobacteriales > Mycobacteriaceae > Gordonia. The sequence continues at coordinate 8,023 of JAEYMI010000020.1, forward strand.
GGTTGCGTTCGGCGGGTCGCATCCGCTGGCCAAGAAGATCGGAGCGTGGCCGGCGGTCGGGGTGGTGACCGGCGTCGCGACCGGTGCGACTTACGCGCTCACCCGCTGAGGTGGTGCGGATCACCCTGATTGATCACCACTTGCCACGAGTGAATCTCTGACACAATCGACGCGTGGGCTCCCCAACCTCGGCTCGACCGCGCGTCCTAATCATAGGCGCCGGATTCGGCGGCATTCATGCTGCTCGTCGCCTGAAGCGATCCAATGCGAAGGTGACCATCGTCGACCGCGGAACGAGTCACCTGTTCCAGCCGCTGCTCTACCAATGCGCCACCGGGCTGCTGTCGCAGGGCGCCATCAGTAGTCCCGTCCGGCATATGCTGCGTCGGCAACGCAACCTCGACGTGGTGCTCGGCGAGGCATCGGGCATCGACGCCGAGACACGGACGGTTACGATCTGCCGATTCGACGGCACGTCGTTCGACGTCGGCTACGACTACCTCATCGTGGCGGCGGGAATGCGGACGTCGTATCACGGGCACGACGAGTTCGCGCAGTATGCACCGGGCATGAAAACGCTCGACGATGCGCTCGCGATTCGGCGAAAGATCATCTCCGCCTTCGAGATCGCCGAGACGCTGGCTGATCCGGAGGAACGCAAGCAATGGTTGACCTTCGCGGTCGCCGGCGGTGGTCCGACCGGCGTGGAGATCGCCGGCCAGATCCGCGAATTGGCAACGCTGGCTTTGGAACACGAGTTCGACAACATTGATCCGCGCGAAGCGAGGGTGCTGCTGTTCCACGGCGGTGACCGCGTCCTGCCGTCGTTCAGTGAAACCCTGTCCAAGCGTGCGCAGCGTGCCCTCGACAAACTCGGCGTGGAAACGCACCTGGGTGTGCATGTCACCGACGTGACCGCCGACGATGTCGAAGTCACGCCGAAAGCCGAACCGCGCGAACCGGTTCGGTATCCGACGAAGACCGCGCTATGGACCACCGGCGTGGAGGCGGTGCCGTTCGCGGGTGCGCTGGCGCGGGCGTTGGGCGTCGAGCAGGAACGCTCGGGAGCCATTGCGGTGCAGCCTGATCTGTCGGTGCCCGGCCATCCGAATGTGTGGGTGGTCGGCGACATGAGTTCGCTCGACAAGCTGCCCGGTGTTGCCGAGGTCGCGATGCAGGGCGGGCGGCATGCCGGGTCGGTGGTGGCCGATGTCATCGCGGGCAACGCGGACGGGTCGTCGGGTCGAAAGCCTTTCCGCTACCGCGACTTAGGAAGTGCCGCGTACATCGCCCGACGACAAGCCGTGGTGGAGTCCGGGCCGATGCAGTTGTCCGGAGCGATCGGCTGGCTCGCGTGGGGTGTCATCCACGTCGCCTTCCTGGCCGGTTTCCGCAACCGGATGGGGACAGTGATGAACTGGTCGGCGACGCTGCTCACCGACGCCCGCCGTGAACGTGCCATCACCTACGGCGATCCGGAGTCGGCGCGACGGCCGTATCCGGGGTAGGGGTTTGGCAACGGCTCACCGAAACGGATCGAACTCCGCCAAACCCGCAGTGCGCAAGGGAGTTCCGAGACGCCAGTACAGCAGGCCGGCGAGCCCGCGCGGATAGAACAGCTGTGTGGCGTCGACATCGATCGTCGGGCCGACCGTTCGTAGTCGGTAGGTCAGAAACGCCCGTCCGGGCAGGCGTCGTCGTGAGCGCAGGTGTAGAAGTTCCCCGGGCTTTTCCTCGACCGGCTCCCAGTCGTCGGAAACCTTGTCGCTGAGCTGTTCCCAGATCTGCTGGGGGTCGCCGACGACATTGGTCCGCTCCGTGGTACGGAACAGCTCTTCGCCGGACCAGTCGGGATCTGATGGAAGCGGTTCGGCCGCAGCGGTTTCCGCCGACGCCATACTCCAGTCGAGTTGGTCGTCGCCCCGCTCGACGCGTTCGAGGGTGAGCCGTACCGCATCCCGATAGCCGTGCAGCCCGCCCGGTGGTGGCGCAATGATCGAGTCGACGTCGTTGTTGCGGCACACCGCATCACATTCGAGAGATTCGATGAGGGGCCGTGCGATCGAACCCCGGATCGGGGTCACCGTACGTACCCACCGGCTCGCAACACCGGGGGTGAGGTAGGGCAGGACGATCATGCGGCGTCGCGGCAGGCCCGCGACCTGCGCGTAAATTTGCATCACGTCGCCGTACTCGAGCACGTCGGGTCCGCCGATGTCCCAGGTGCGGGAGGTCGGGACGTCGACATCGGCAGCGGCGACCAGGTAGTGCAGGGCATCGTCGATGGCGATGGGTTGAATCTTGTTGTGCACCCAGCGCGGTGTGGTCATCACCGGCAACCGCTCGGTGAGGTGACGGATCAATTCGAAAGAGGCCGAACCTGATCCAATGAGCGTGCCGGCCTGCAGTGCGATGGTCTCGATGCCCGAGTCGATCAGGATGTCGCCGACTTCGGCCCGCGATGCGAGATGCGCTGAGAGCGAACCGTCTTCGGGATGCAGTCCGCCGAGGTAGACGATGCGCGCCACGCCGGCTTCGCGTGCGGCGGTGGACACGTTGTGGGCGGATTGTCGTTCCTCTTCGGCGAAGTCGGCCTCGGTGCTCATCGAATGCACCAGGTGATAGACGACGTCGATGCCGTCGAAGGCGGCTCGCAGGCTGTCGAGGTCGGAGAGGTCACCCCGGATGACGTCGGCGTTGCCGTCGCTGAGCCACGGGGCGTCGTAAAGCTTGGACGGGGTGCGCGCCAGAGCGCGGACGGAGTGCCCCTGCGCGAGCAGTCGCGGTGCGAGGCGACCACCGACATAGCCGGTGGCGCCGGTGACCAGGCATCTCCGTCCGTCGCTCATGGCTGTGACTGACCGGTCACTTGCCGGTGAGCTTGTCCTTGATGTCGGACACGGCGTCCTTGACGTCCTCGATGCCGTCCTTGATGGCGGACGAGATCTGGTCGCCCTTGCCTTCGGCCTTGAGGTCGTCGTTGCCGGTGACCGAGCCGGCGGCTTCCTTGGCCTTGCCGCCCAGGTCCTCGGCCTTGTTCGAGATCTTGTCGTCGATACCCATGGTGTGCTCCTCTCGTCGTCGACCCGTGGACGGGGTCGAGGTGGGATGGTGTGGTCTCGGAAAGACCCACACATCAGTGAGTTCGGAGAGGGCGCCGAAACGGCACGCACCAATCGGTGTGATCTAGGGCACAGTCAGACCGGCGCGGGTCAGGACGGCATCGACAGCACCTGGCCGGAGAAGATTGTGCTCGGGTCGGCGATCCGGTTGGCGGCGGCGACCACTGCCATCCGCATGTCGACCTGTCCCGGGCCGTACTGGTCGATGCAGATCGACCGGAGGGTATCGCCGGTGACTCGGGTGCGACGATTGAGTCCGGGCACGATCAGCACCTGCCCCGGCGTGACGGAACTGTCGGGAAGGTTGTTGGCGAGCGCGATGATCCACGCGAGGTGTTCGTCGCCGTACCAGCGCACGGCCAGGATCGGCAGTGACTCGTTGGTCGCGACGGTGTGGTGGTCGACGTCGACGAGTTCGGGTAGCTGCAGCCATGCGCCGTCGACGATGGTCGACTGGGCGACGCCGTTGACGCTCTCCCAGATCTGCTGGATGCGTACCGACGTGTCGCCGTAGCGTTGGCGCGTGATGTCGGCGCGGGCGGCGATGGTGTCGGCTCCGACGAGTCGATGGCGGTAGGTGACATACGGGACGGACAGCTGTTCGCCGACGTCGATGAGGTTGGGATCGGTGAGCGCGTTGGCCGCCTGGATCACCGTGAACAGACTGCCGTCGCCGTATTCGCGTAGGGCGATCGACCAGAGCGTGTCACCGCTCTTCACCTGGTATTTCTTCATGTTCGGCTCCTCGTCGGGGGTGTATGTGACACCTTCAACGGTGAGTCCTGGGGAGCCGTCTCGACGTGCGTAGTCGGGTACCCGTTTTCGCGCGGGGTGCCTCGCGGTGATGCGACGGCCTACCTCGGTGTGTTTGCGCGCGGCGATGCCTGCGATGCGCGAGCGCGGGCGGGTCAGGTTGCGGTGAGCAGGCGGTACAGACCGATGAGTCCGACGACGACGATCACCGCACGCAATGCCGTCGGGGATAGGCGTCGGCCGTAGCGGGCTCCGATCACGCCGCCGAGCAGCGACCCGACGGCGATCAAACCGGCTGCCTCCCAGCTGATCCGATCCCACGCGACGATGGTGTAAGTGACCGCGGCCACCACGTTGACCACCAGCGAGAGCAGGTTCTTGGCTGCGTTGAGGCGCTGCAGGTCGTCGGCGATGATGATGCCGAACGCGCCCATCAGCAGAATGCCTTGTGCTGCAGTGAAGTAGCCGCCGTAGATGCCGATCAGGAAGGTCGACGCGGTCAGCAGTAGCAGTCGCGTCGTCGACAGTGGGGCATCGGGATGCTGATGTGCGCCAGAGTATTTCGCGACCCACCGGTTGATGTAGGGCTGTGTGACGACGAGGATGAGTGCGCCCACCAGCAGGATCGGCACGACGGCTTCGAAGACTTTTTCCGGTAGGTGCAGGAGTAGGAAGCAGCCGACGAGTGCTCCGCAGAACGATGCGGGTATCTGCCACTTGAGGCGCTCGCCTTGGCCCTTGAGCTCATGGCGGTAACCCCACGTGCCCGACACCCCGCCCGCGACGAGGCCGATGGCGTTGGACATGGTCGCGGTCACCGGCGGGTAGCCGAACGCGACGAGGGTGGGGAAGGTGATGAGGGTGCCGCTGCCGACGACGGTGTTGATGGCGCCGGCACCGATCCCTGCTACCAGGATGGCGATCGCTTCGAGCGGACTCACGGTTTTACCGTGTCATGCGGCGGTTGAGCGTGCCCGTTGGGGTGTGTGTTGGTCTCGGGTTTCGGCAAGGCGGAGCTGTCGGTAGTGGCTGCCTTATCTCCGTAGTTCTGGTCGCAAATAGCGACCAAAACGACGGAGATAAATCCGCGTCGGCCGACGGCGCCGGCCTCATCGCAGCCCAACCCAAACACCGACCCAAACCCCGACAAACCCAGCCGGTCGCAGTCCCACCTGCCCGTAGACTCGACCCCATGTCATCGGACAATTCCGCGGTCGATCAGATCGTCGAGCAGATTCTGGGTTCCTACGACACGATCACCGTCGTCGGTGCCAGTGCGAACGAGTCGAAGCCGTCGAACGGTGTTCCGCTGTTCATGCAGCGCCATGGGTGGCGGATCATTCCGGTGAACCCGACCGCTGAGGAGATCGTCGGCGAGAAGGTCTATCGCACGCTTGCGGACGTTCCGGAGCAGGTCGGGTTCGTCGACGTGTTCCGGCCGTCGTCGGATGCGCCGGAGATCGCGCGGCAAGCGGTGGCCGCCGGGGCGACGGCACTGTGGCTGCAGCTCGGTATCCGGTCGGCGGAGGCGCGGGAGATCGCCGAAGCGGCCGGGATGCTCTACGTCGAAGACCGGTGCCTCAAGATCGAGCAGGCTCGAACCGGAATCACGCCCACCGGTCGGTGAGCGGACGGCCATGGACCATCGCCTGCCACTGATCCTGCTATTCGTCTCGTTCCTGACCACCTTCATCGTCACCCGCACCATCACCCGGCTCATTCGCGCCGGAGTCGGGCCGTTCCGCAACAACATTCAGGGCGGCGTGCACATTCACCACTCGGTGCCCGGCCTGATCCTGACCATCGTCGGAGCATGTTGGTCGGTGGCCGCTGCTGGATCGTCGCCGAGTGCGAGCATCAGCGCCGTCCTGATCGGCATCGGGTCGTCGTTGGTGCTCGACGAGTTCGCGCTGATCCTGCACCTGCAGGACGTCTACTGGTCCAACGAAGGCCAGCTGTCGGTGCAGGTGGTGTCCCTCGGTGCGGCGGTGCTGGGGCTGATGGCCGTCGGACTGTCGCCGCTGTCCGACGAGCAATCGGTCGCGACCGGCGGCGGCATCGCGCTGATCGTCGCGATCGTCGTGCACCTCTCAGCGGTGCTGATGTGCGTGGTCAAAGGCAAATATTCGACGGCCGTGGTCGGAGCGTTCATCAGCCCGATCGCCTGGGTGGGTGCACTCCGGATGGCACGCCCGAACTCCCGCTGGGCCAAGAAGCGCTACTCGCCCAAGAAGACTCAGCACGCCATCGAACGCGCCAAACGATTCGACGAGCGTTACGGCAAATGGGGACTCAACATTGAGGATCTGGTCGCCGGAAGACCAACACGATCGCAACCCTTGCATCCCGACGCACCGGCGCCATAATCGCGACCATGTCGCCTTCGGAATCTGTCGCCCGCACCACGGACCTTCCCGTCCTCAACCTTGCCGACGCCGACTCCGACCCGCGGGCCTTCCGCGCCGCGCTCCTCGCCGCCACGCACGACGTCGGGTTCTTCTACCTCGTCGGCCACGGCATACCCACGACGCTCACCGACGACCTGCTCAGCGTCGCCCGCGCATTCTTCACCCTGCCGGCCAAGGCGAAAGACGAGATCAGCCAACTGAACAGCCCACATTTCCGTGGGTACTCGCGGCTCGGGGGTGAACTCACCAACGGCCGTACCGACTGGCGTGAGCAGATCGACATCGGACCCGAACGCCCCGCCCTCGACGACGCCGTCGACTTCTGGAACCTGCAGGGCCCCAACCAATGGCCCACCGCACTGCCCGAACTGCGGCCGGCCGTCGAAGCGTGGGATGCCGCGCTGTCGCAGATCGGCACACGCCTGCTCCGACATTGGGCCGCCGCGCTGGGTGCGTCGGAAACCATCTTCGACGACGCGTTCGCGGAGGCACCGGCGACGCTGATCAAAGTGGTGCGTTATCCCGGCAGCGCCGACACCGAGCAAGGCGTTGGCGCGCACAAGGATTCCGGGGTGCTCACGCTGTTGTTGGTGGAGCCGGGATCGTCGGGTCTGCAGGTCGAGGCGCGCGACGGCCGTTGGATAGACGCCCCACCCATCGCGGGTGCGTTGATCGTCAACGTCGGTGAGCTGCTCGAGGTCGCGACCGGCGGATACCTGCGCGCCACCCGGCATCGGGTGCTCGCACCGGCGCCCGGTACCGACCGGCTGTCCATCCCGTTCTTCTTCAACCCCGCCCTCGACGCGCGCATCCCAGTCCTCGACCTGCCGGCTGAACTGGCCGAACACACCCGCGGCGTCGACGCCGACCCCGACAACCCGATCTTCGACACCTACGGCGCCAACGCCTGGAAGTCGCGGGTCCGGGCCCATCCCGACGTCGCCCTGCGTCACCACGGGATCGCCCCGGCCGGCGCGCCGTCGGCCTACTGACTTGAGCGCTGACCCGAACCGATAAGTGTTAGCGTCGGTGGTGTTGTCGGGGGACTCCTCGAGGTGAAAGGCAGACCATGGCCACGATCCGACGGATGCTCACGCTCTGCGCGCTGGGCACCGCCATCGTCGCGGTATTGGCAGTGGCCCCGGCCGCTTCCGCACAGATCAACGTCAACCGAGGTCAGGTGGGTCGGGTGGTGCTCGGCACCCAGGCCGACTGTCGGGTGGCGCCCAACGGACTCACCGCACGCGGCGGCCCGTACGAGGTTTTCGCGCCAGGTGGCGTCGACGCCGTCAATGTCCGGACGCGGGTGGTGAAGTTCGTGAACCGCAAGGCCGTGGCGATCCCTGGTAGTGATTGGTCGTCGTGGCGGCGGGTGACCCCGGCGTCGCCGGCAACCTTCCAGGGCAGCTACGTGTGGACCGGCAAGCGCAACGCGACACTGGAAGTCGGGCATCTCGTCGAATTCTGGGGTGTGCGGGGCGGTCTGCGCGGCATCGCGCTGGCCGTTTACAACAGGTACTTGACCGTGACCAGCGGCGCACCCGACTTCGGGTCGCTGGGACCGTGGGCACCACGGCAACGGTACTGTCAGGTTCCGTGACCTGATCGGTGGAGATCGGGCGCCGACAAACCGAACGGAGAGATCTCGTTGATTGCGATCATCGTCATCGCGGTCACCGCAGCGGTGGCCCTGTTCATCCTCGGCGGCGCAGCGTGGTTCGCGTGGGACTCCGACAAGCGGGTCAAACAGTTCGCGCACTCCACCGACCTCGTGCCCGGCAGGGCCGGTAAGGCGCCCGCCGAGTGGTCGTCGGCGACATCGCGGGAAGCGTTGCTACATCAACGGATTCGCTACGCCATCAACGACGTCCACCAGAACCCCGCCATCCCGCACGACGACGATCTGGTCGCCGCGCGTGACAGGCTCGACGACGCGGTGTTTTTCGCCGACGACGCACTGATCGCGGCGTCGGAGAACCCCGACGCCGACGCCAAGAAAACCGCGCTCGACGACGTCGAATCAGCGGTGACCACCCTCGAGGCACTTCCCAAGAAGCTGTGGGAGGCGCCGAAAGAGATGCAGATCGACGACATGAACACTGCCGCAAGGGCGTTGGGTCGGGTGTGAGCGGCTGCGAGGTTTCGATACGCCGCCTCGCTTCGCTCGGAGGCTACTCAACCTGAATGGTCCCGCCCGCCAGCTCAATGAGCTTGCGAACAGTCAGTAGGTTCCGCCCGGTCCCCTCCACGCCAAGACCTTTCGCGATGGCCCGCGCCGACAGCTTCGACTGGCCGGCACCGTCGACGTAGCGGATGTGCAGGTCGTCGCCGATCACCGTGAACTCGTCGGTGCCGAAATCCTGGCTCTCAAAGTCCTTGACCCGCTGGGCTTCCGGCGTTGCGGTGAGAAAGTAGAGGTATGAGAACTTCGGGTTGGTCACCTCGAACGGGTGCGCGGCCAGGCCGACACGCAGCTCGTCGACGCTGCGGCTGATCACTTCTCGGACATAGCCGTAACGCTTGGTGATCGCTTTCTCCAGTGCACGGTCGAAATCTTCCGGTGCACTCGGCGGTGTGCACAGCAGGTTGCCCGACGCGATGTACGTCGAGACGTCGGTGGCGCCGAGTTCTGTTGCCATCTCCCGTAGTTCGGCCATCCGGAGCTTCGCGCCGCCCACGTTGACGGCGCGGATCAGATGGACGCGGATCAGATCACCGTCGGGCGTGGCAGCGGATCTGGTTGCGGCGGAGCGGGAGTCGGTGGAGCAGGCTCCGGCGTCGGGATCGGAATCGGTGGTTCCGGTGGTGGCTCGGGAATGGGTTCGGGCGCCGGCATCGGTGTGGGAGGCGGCTCGGGGATCGGAACAGGCTGATTCATGGCTGCACATCACTCCTCGTGTTGTGACTGCTCGTGCTGTGGACGCAACACCACTTCCGACCCTACGCCTGAGCCATCCGACCGCTGGCGGTCGTTGCTGTCAGCTGCGGATGCCGGCGGCCACCGCGTCGACGACGCCGTCGAACTGATGTCCACCGGAATCATGTTCGACAACCCGGGCCGACGGCAGCGCAGCCGAGTTCAGCGTGAGGTGCGAGAAATCCACCACCTCGTCGTCGCGGCAGTGGTGCAGCGTGATCGGCACCTGAGGCTGCGGTCCGCGGAAGGCGTAGTCGGCGACGTCCCAGCCGTCGCGTGACCAGTCCGGCATCGCGAGCAGCACCACCTGCGCGGGCGTCAGCTCGGGATGATCGGCGAGTACCTGCAGCAAGATTGACGCGCCGAAGGAGTGGCCGACGGCGATCTCGTTGGGCGACAACGAGTCGAGGTGCCCGAGAATCGGTTCCGCCCACGCGTCGTAGGACATGTCGTCGTCGGAGAACTCCGGCATCCGCACGCTCACGCCGAGCGAACCGGCGAGTTCATCCGCGATGCGGCGATCCTCGTCGAATCCGCCTGCGCCGTGGATGAACAACATACAAGTTAGCGTAGCTTCGAAAGGTCGGTACGGATGAGCATTACGTTGTAATCGTCCCAACGCGATGCCACGAAGTACAGGTTCTGTCCGGTGGAACGCGGGTGGATGTAGGGCGCGTAAATCCCGCTGGACTGCGACGACGCCACAATCGTCCGTGGGTTGCTCCACGGGCCGGCCGGCGACGGCGCGGTGCGCAGCCGAATGTCGCCGGCCTGTTCGGTGAGCATGATGTAGCGGCCGAGGTAGTTGTTGTAGGCCACCGACATCTCGGCAACGGGCTGGGTGACGATCGGCACCGCGTCAACCGACGCCGACGACCAGCGGTTCGCGCCCGCGTAGTACTGGTAGGCGTTCAGGTTGAGGATGTCGGCGGGCCGCACCCGCGACACGAACGCAGCGCCGAACCGACCGTTGGGTGTCCCGTACTGGTAGACGTAGCCATCGGCTTTGAGGAACGCGCCCAGCTGGAAGCGGCCCTGGCCCCGCGCGAGCTGAGGCACTCCGGGGATGCCGAGCTCGTAGTTGCTGCGGATGGTGTTGTTGTCTGTGGTCCAGGTTTGGCCGTTGTCGCGGGAGACCGCGATGGCCGAATAGTTGGTCACCCACCGGCCGGGGCCGCCCCACTTGTGGATCGACATGTAGCTCAAATACTGGACGCCGCCGATGGAGATGCCGCCGGTCGGGATCTTGCCGACCTCGGTGTTACGGATGCCGATTGCGTTGAGCATGGGCTGGGCGAACGTCGGGTGGGCGGCGGTCACCGAGGCACCCGACCGCACGACGCCCGGGTAGGCGTTGGGGAAGGTGATGCCCTTGTCGAGGTTCGGTGCGCCGTCGCTGCGGAGCATCGTGTTGTGCCGCCACACCATCTGACCTGCGCATTTGCCCCATGTATCGCCGAAGGCCATCAGTACCTGGCCCGAGCCGTTGTCCCACGGGACGCCGACGTCGGTGGCGGTGATGGAGAACCGGTCGTCGGTGCGGTTGGGGCTGCGGGGACCGGTGACCCAACCGATGGCGCGGCTGGCCCCGGTGAGCGTCGGCAGCGGGCCTTGTGGCTTCTTGCCTCCGGCGCGGTAGCTGCCGAAGTCGAGGCTGCCCGCACTGCCGCTGCTGGAACCGCTGGACCCGGTGCTGCCGACATCGCCGCCGGTGATGCCCAGCGCATTGCACACCGACGCCTGCGCGGGTGCGCTGATCAGCGTGGTCGCCGCGCAGACGGTGAGTGCCGCAATGGCTGCGCCGGTGATTCTTGTTCGCCAGGTGGTCCTCAACACCCGGGCAAGGCTACCGGGTTGGGTGCGAATGCGGGGCGGGCTGCCAAACGCGGGGAGGCTTGCGAACGTTCCCGCTGGGGGTGTTCGGTTCCGCTGGCTTTGTAAGGTCAGCGGAATCGGCTAGCTGCAGCGCGAACTCTCAACCGCGCGGCTCCGGCCCGACGTAGCGGGCACTCGGCCGGATGATCTTGCGTGAGCGTGCCTGTTCGACGATGTTGGCGCACCACCCGACGACACGGCTCACCGCGAACGTCGGCGTGAACATCGACCGCGGCAGGCCGCACGCGTCCATCACGACGCCGGCGAAGAATTCGACGTTGGCGTAGAGCGGGCGGTCCGGGTGGGTCTCGCTCAGCACGCGGACGACGGTCTGCTCCACGTCGACGGCCACTTCGACGGTTGGCCCGCCCAGGTCGACGGCGATCTGCCGCAACAACTCCGACCGCGGGTCCGTCGTCCGGTACACGGCGTGGCCGAAACCCATGATTCGATGACCCTCGGCGATCTGCTCGCGCGTCCACGACTCCGCGTTGCCGTGCCGGGCGATGGCGTCGAGCGCATCGAGTGCGCGGTCGGGCGCACCGCCGTGCAGGGGACCGGAAAATGCGCCGATCGCGCCACATACCGCGGCGAAGACGTCGGCTCCGGCCGATGCGATGACGCGCGCGGTGAAGGTGGATGCGTTGAAGCCGTGGTCGATAGTGGCGATCAGGTACTGCTCGACGGCGCGGGCGTGGCGTGGATCGGGTTCACGTCCGCCGATCATGTAGAGCCAGTTCGCGGCGACGCCGAGGTCGGGGTGCGGTGCGATGACGTCCTCGCCGGACCGAATCCGGTGCAGCGCAGCGAGAATCGTCGGGGTCATCGCGCTGGCGCGCAGCGCGTCGTCGATGCGCTCGGGTTCGGCTGCGTCCCACGTCGGGCGAACGCGGAGCGCCGGCCCGCTCGCCGACAGGATGGTTCGCAGTCCGGCGAGCGAGTCACGTTCCCCGCCGAGCAGTGCGACGGTGTGCAACATGCCCCCGAGTTCGTCGGGTATCGCACGCAATTGCCTTGTGGTCGAGACGAACTCGCGTAGCTCGGCATCGTCGGGCAGGTGGCCGTGGACGAAGAGATGCCAGACCTCCTCGAACGACCGCGTGCGTGCGAGGTCGATCGCGTTGTACTGGCGGTAGTGGTAGAAACCTTCGCTGCCGCGGACATCGCCGATCTCGGTGTCGGCGACGACGACACCGGCCAATCCTGGTGGTGCGATCATGACGGTCATCTTCGGTGTCTCCTTCTGACGGGCGCTGATCAGCAGCTTTCACCTGGTTGATCAGCGCAGTCAATGTTGATTCAATCAATGTGTGAACCGCACTCACCGTCGACGATGGCCGGCGACGATCCGCTATGATGGCCGCGAGTATCTGACCACCGCGCAGGTGGCCAAGGTGCTCGGCGTCAAAGCCGAGACGGTGTACGCCTACGCCAGCCGCGGCAAGCTCACCAGCGCGCGGATTGCCGGTGTCGACGGCAGTGTGTTCGCCGTCGACGAGGTCGAGTCGTTGATGACGCGCGGCCGCCGCCGACCACCTGCCGGTGTGGCAGAACGGATTCGGACGCACCTTACCCTGCTGGAGAACGATCGCCTCTACTACCGCGGGTGCGAGGTGGTCGATCTCGCGCGGTCGGACAGCTTCGAATCGGTGGCGAACATGTTGTGGCACAGCGATACCGAGTGGCCGTCGTCCGCGGTGTCGCGCCAACTGATCACCGGGATTCGACGCCTCTGCGGTCCGCAGGCACGGGGCCTCGACCTGATCCGCGTTACCGTCGACGTCCTCGGTGCGCGCGATGCTCGTCGGCATCGGCGTGACCGTGCGTCGGTGATCGACATCGCGGCGTCGGCGATCAGCACGTCGATTGCCGTGCTCTCCGACGGTTCTGCGGCTGATGGATCAATCGCTGAACGACTGTGGAGCGCACTCACCGATGAGCCTTCGACGCGTCGAAAGATCGCACTGCTCAACGCATGTCTGGTCCTGATGGCCGACCACGATCTGTCGGCGGGTGCGGTGGCGTCGCGGGTTGCCGCGAGCGCGCGGGGTAGCGCGTACTCCGTGATCGCGGCTGGTCTCGGCGCCTTCGACGGACCCGTCCACGGCGGCGCGACGACTCTCGCTCACCGGTTCCTCGTCGGTGCGATCGATGATCCTGACGGCACGGTCGACGTCGAATTACACAGTGGCACAGAGGGAACGGGGTCAATCCCGGGGACCGGGCACAAGGTCTATCGTGAGCGTGACCCACGGGCCGCGTTGATCCTGGAGTTGCTCGAATCGTCGGGCGGTGGGGATCGTCGGGTCATGCCGGCTGTTCGCGAAATCATCGACGCGTTGCCAGACGAAACCTTCGTCAACACCGACTTCGTCTTGGCCGCAATGACATTGCGGTACCGCATGTCCGCAGACGCGGCCGAGACCATCTTCGCGCTCGCACGGATCGTCGGCTGGGTGGCGCATGCGTTGGAGGAGTACGACGAAGAGCTACTGCGGTTTCGGCCGGAAGGGGTGTACGTCGGTCGGCGGGCCGGGGATGGTAGACCAGACAACTGACGCCTCGGCGATCACACCCGTGACGCCACCACGAACGTCCGCCGGAACGGCAGTACCGTCCCCCAGTCCTGAGCCGGATAGGACTCGCGCAGAGCAGCTTTCAGTTCAACGGTGAACTTCTCCCGCAGCTCGTCGTTGAGCGCCTGCAGGAACGGGCGCGCTCCGGTGCCGGAGATCCAGTCGAAGACGGGGTCTTGCCCTTGCAGCACATGAAGATACGTCGTCGACCATGCATTGACCGCGAAACCGCGCCCGGCGAAGAACTCCAGGTACTGCTCCGGGGTGATCGCCGGCAGGCGTCGGGCGTCGTGCATGTACTTGCGGTAGGGCTCGGTGTCGGCGAGGCGCGCCAAGGTCTGGTGCGTCGCCGACTCCGCATTGTTCGGGACCTGAATCGCTACGGTCCCGTGCTCGGTCAGCGAGTCCAGCAGCGAACCGATCACGTCGAACTGGTCGGGCAGCCACTGGAACATCGCATTCGACACGATCAGATCGACCGATCCCTCGGGCCGGAACTCCGACACATCGGCCACTGCGTAGCGAGCGTGCGGGTCGTCGTTGTCCGCCGACGCGCGCTCGATCATGTCCGGCGACGAGTCGACGCCGAGAATCTCGGCCCCCGGCCAGCGTGCCCGCAGCACCTTGGTGAGGTGGCCCGGACCGCAACCCAGGTCGACGATGGTGGCCGGATCGCCGACGACCTGCGCGATCAAATCCAGGAACGGGCGTGACCGATCGTTGGAAAACTGCAGGTACCGCGTCGGATCCCACGTGGGCATGCACCTGATCGTAGTCCGTCGGTAGCCTCTATTGGCGTGAGTGAAGCAACCGCAGAAACCTCATCCGGTGACGTCGTGCAGATCTCCACCGATGGCGCCTGCCTGGGCAACCCCGGTCCCGGCGGTTGGGGAGCGGTGCTGCGGTATCGCGGGCACGAGAAACGCATCTCCGGCGCCGACGCCGACACCACAAACAACCGGATGGAACTGACCGGCGCCATCGAAGGGCTCGCAGCGCTCACCAAACCGTCGAAGGTGATCCTCTACACCGACTCCAGCTATGTGCGGAACGGCATCATGAAATGGGTCGCCGGGTGGCAGCGCAACGGCTGGAAGACCGCCGACAAGAAGCCGGTGAAGAACGTCGAACTGTGGCAGCGACTCGTCGAAGAGGAGAAGCGGCACGACGTCACCTGGAAGTGGGTGAAGGGCCACGCCGGCGATCACTACAACGAGATCGCCGACGAACTCGCCACCAGCGCGGCCCGAGCTCTGCGTGACGGCGCGGAGGTGCCGGGATGAGCAAACAGATCGCCGTCGCCATTGAACCGACGGCCGACGAGTACCTGTACGAGGCCGTCGCACGCGCCGGAGGTGTCGTCACCGGCATCGACGACGCTCGGGTTCTGGTGTGGATCGGTGGCGCGCAGGACTTTCCGACGCTGCCCGATCACATCGAGTGGGTCGCGCTCAAGACCGCGGGCATCGAGGAGTTCGTCGAGGCCGGGGTGATCGACGACCGTCGGATCTGGACCAACGCGTCGGGCTTCTACGCCGAGAACGTCGCCGAACACGCACTCAGCTTGCTGCTCAGCGGAATTCGTCAGATCAACACGTCGATCCTGCTCGGGTGGGACAAGGACGGCATCGACCCGCACGTCCGATCGCTACATGGTTCGACGGTCGCCATCATCGGCGCCGGCGGCATCGGGGTATCGCTGACCCAGCGGCTGACTGCGTGCGACGCCCGGGTGATCGCGGTGAACCGGTCGGGTCGGCCGGTGCCGGGCGCCGACGTCACCTACCCGTCGTCGGAGCTCGACAAAGTCTGGGCGACAACCGATCACGTCGTCCTCGCCGCGCCGTCGACCCCGGAGACACGGCACACGATCAACGACGAGACGCTGGCCGCACTCCCATCGCATGCGTGGATCGTCAACATCGCCCGCGGTCCGCTGATCGATCAACAGGCGCTCTACCGCGCGCTGGTGGCCGGTGAGATCGCCGGGGCAGCACTCGATGTCACCGACCCCGAACCACCCGATACCGACGATCCGCTGTTCTATCTGCCGAATGTGATTGTGACGCCGCATATCGCGAACCCGACGTCGGGTCTGACGCGCACCATGGCGCCGTTCCTCGCCGAGAACATCCGACGGTTCGCCGACGGTGAGCAGATGCTGTCGGTGGTGGACCCGCACAGCGACTACTGAGCTCGCGTGTCCGGTTTCGGAATGATCGCACCCATTGTGGTCATGGGTGTCTCGGGTTGCGGCAAGTCGACGATCGGCGCGATGCTCGCTGCTCGCGTCCGAGTGCCTTTCGCCGACGCCGACGACCTGCACCCGGCGTCGAACATCGAGAAGATGGCAGCCGGTATCCCACTCGACGACGCTGATCGGCTGCCGTGGCTCGATCTGGTCGGTACGTGGCTGGCCGAGCATTCCGCAGGTGGGGTGATGAGCTGTTCGGCATTACGTCGGGCGTATCGCGATCAGATCCGATCACGTTGCCCGGCAGCAGTATTCGTTCACCTGACAGGCTCGCGTGAGTTGATCACCGCGCGGCAGGCAGCGCGGACCGGTCACTTCATGCCGACGTCACTACTCGACAGCCAGTTCGCCACGTTGGAACCCCTGCAATCGGACGAATCGGGATTCACCGTCGACATCGAGCCCGGCGAGGAGACGATAGTCGACGAGATCGTCGCGGGACTCTCGCGCTGACTCGAGATCCGCACTTGCGTTAGAGCGCGCTCAAAGGCCTACCGTCAGTGTCATGAACGGAGGCCAGATGAGTACCGAGAACCTGATGGCGCGGGCGTTGGCCGCGCTCGACGAGATCGACGGCCCGCTGTCGGTGGAGGTCATCCACGAACTGGTGGCCATCCCCGATTTCGCCGACCCGTTGACCATCGCCGAAGCCGCCGACGCGCTGGGCGTCTCCGCACACACCCTGCGGTACTATGAGCGCATCGGCTTGGTGGCCGTTGATCGTGACGGTGCAGGCAACCGCATGTACGACGCTGCCGCCATGCGTCGACTGGTCTTCATCTCCCGAATGCGACTGTCCAGCATGGCTATCCGCGATCTGCAGCACTACGTCGAACTCGTCGACGAGGGTGACGACACCGTCGGTGAACGCCTCGAGATGCTGCTGGAACACCGCGACACCGTCAAACGTCAAATCGCCGAGCTGACACTGTCTCTGGCTGCCATGGAATACAAGATCGCCACCTACGGAGGGCACACGCAACCATGACCACACCGACACCCAACACTATTGCCCGTCGTCGAATCGGCGAACTCGAGGTATCCGCACTCGGATTGGGCTGCATGGGAATGAGTTTCGCCTACGGCACCCCCGACGACGATGAGGCGATCGCGACCCTGAACCACGCCCTCGACATCGGCGTGAACTTTCTCGACACCGCCGACATGTACGGCAGCGGCGCCAACGAGCGTCTGCTGTCGCGGGTGCTGGCCGATCGTCGGGACGAGGTGGTGCTGGCCACCAAGTTCGGCATCGTCGTCGACCCGGACACCGGCATGCCTAACGGAAAGACCTGCGGAACACCAGAATACGTGCGTGAGGCTATCGACGGTTCACTGCAGCGACTCGGCGTCGACGTCGTCGACCTCTACTACCTGCACCGCCTCGATCAGTCGGTGCCGATCGAGGAGACCGTGGGGGCGATGGCCGAACTCATCACCGCCGGGAAGGTGCGGACGCTGGGACTATCGGAGGTATCGGCGGAGAACCTTCGTCGTGCTGCCGCGGTACATCCGATTGCCGCCCTGCAGTCCGAGTGGTCCATCTTCAGCCGGGACATCGAGACCGATCTGGTGGGCACGGCACGGGAGGTCGGGACCACGCTGGTGCCGTACAGCCCACTCGGACGCGGGCTGCTGACCGGCTCAGCCGCGGCGGCGCAGCCCGGTGCAGGCGACTTCCGGTCCGGTCTGCCGCGCTGGCAGGGCGACAACCTGGCCGCGAACCTCACCCTCGTCGACGAGGTGCGGGCTGTCGCCGGAGAGGTCGGCGCGACCGCTGGTCAGGTGGCACTCGCGTGGTTGCTCGCACAGGGCGACGACGTCGTGCCGATCCCCGGGACCAAGCGTCGGCGCTACCTCGACGAGAACGTCGGAGCGCTCACCGTCGAGTTGTCCGCCGAGCAGCTCGAGCGGTTGTCGCAGCTCACCGCCGTCGGCGACCGCTATCCCGACATGAGCTGGGTCAACCGCTGACGCTCTTGTAACGGGTGTGTGCAACGCCCACAGGGCGCACCGTCGCGTCGGTAGCATCGGCTGGGTGGACCAGGTGCTCAGCTTTGCCAGCCAATATTGGTGGCTGGTGTTTCCGATCGGCGGTGTCGCCGGCGGCTGGTTGTCGCGCTGGGGCCGGTACAACGAGAAGCGGCGCAAGGACAAGATCGAGCTCGCGAAGATCAAGGCGAATGCCAAGACCGAGCAACTGCGGATCACCCAGACGAGTAAGTCGCAGATCGCGAAGGTGCTGGCCAAGCACGACGCTCTCAACCAGCGCTGGTTCGACTACGAGGTCGACCTCGCGACCCTGATCGACTATCCGATGATGACCGACCTGCGGGAACCGCTGACGCTGGCCTTCCACAAGGCCAAGGTGCGTGCCGACGACGACCGACCCGACGACACCGACGAACTCATTGACCCGGCCCGCTTCGCCGAGTACCGCGACGCCGTCACCGACTACGCGACCGCCTTCGACGCCGCCGAGCGTGAGGCCCGTCGTCGGAAACGGGGCGACTTCTCACCGGTGGAGCGGGAGCGTCTGGAACGGGCCCGACGCCTGGTCGCGATCGCGGCCGACGACGGCGCCACCCCCGCCGAACGCCAGGCCGCCTACCGCAAGGCCCGCGCCGAACTCGACGGGCTCATCGTCGTACCCGACGTCGCCGTCGCACAGCTGGAACAGAAGATTGCCGGCGCGCTGGAGCCCGGTTCGGGGGCTTAGGAGTTTACGAAAATGCGTTCGCTACGAGAATGGTCGTTCGCGAATGATGCATCAATCGCGAACCACCACTCTCGTAGCGAACGCAGATTCAGGTTCAGGCGTCGATGATGTTGAGCTTGACCATCCAACGGCGCAGAACCGGCACCATTTGGTTGCGGACGAGATCGATCCAGATGAAGCGCACGACCATGATGCCGAGGCTGCGCAGTTTGTCTTCTCTGCGCTTCTCTCGTTTCATCGCATCCAGCGGCGTCTCGCCGTCGCGTAGATGGCGCGCATACTTGACCATCCCGTCGAACTCGGCCACTAGGACGGCGTCCCAGTCGTAGTCGGTCTTCGCGACGAACGCGCCGTTCTCGTCGAAGAACTTGTGCTGGAGTCGTGGAATGGGCAGCCCGGCGCAGATCATCTGCGCCCGTCCCCATGCTTCGGCGGCGTTCGCCGACAACGGGTTCGCGTGGTCCAAAGCTGCTCGAGCCGTGGCAATTCCATGGCGTGGCTTCTTCAGGAGCAGTTCGATGACATCGCGGTCTGCGCGGTGTGCCAGAGCCGAGTCGAAGACAGCCAGAGCGTGAGCGAAGCTGCCGGCGCAGGCGATATCAACCGCTGTGCGTTCAATCGAGGTCATCGTGACGCCGTCACGTTCGACGAGGTGCTTATCGTCGATGATTCCGGGATGGAGGAAGCGGTGCTTCTCCCGACGGCCACCGGTCTTCCGCCCGGTCGAAAGGTGGACTCGGTCCAGGTCCGGCTCGAGCATGGAGAGGTTGTGGAAGACGCCGGCTGATTCATGGCTCAGCGGAGCACCTTTGAACGTCGCATCGACATCGACGGCGGCCCAGACGCGGAGCTTGTGCAGGTCTTCGGGCTTCTCGGGTACATCTGTCGACGGGAGCCAGACGCCCGGCCAGACCGGTGTGACCGTTTTGTCGGCGACCGCCTTGCGGAGGTGGTTGTCGGTCTGGCCCAGGTTGAGGACCTCGCGTCGGAGGATCAATCCGTGGTGGTTGGTGTGAAAAGTCATCATGCAGATCAGACGTCGGGAAGTGCCGAACGGATCCATCGACTTCCGGTCGCGCGTCCGCGTGCGATGTGTTCGTTCGCTACAGATGCATCAATCGCGAACGACGACTTTGCGAGCGAACGCAGTTTTGGCGGGGCCTACGTCGCGTCGACCGGCCCGACGAACTGGCTGTTGTAGAGCCGGTAGTAGGCGCCTTGTGCGGCGAGCAGTTCGTCGTGCGTGCCCTGTTCGACGATGTGTCCGTCCTCCATCACCACGATGGTGTCGGCGTCGCGGATGGTCGAAAGGCGGTGCGCGATAACGAAACTGGTGCGGTCCGAGCGCAGGTTGGCCATCGCCTTCTGGATCAGCAGCTCGGTGCGGGTGTCGACGGAGCTGGTCGCCTCGTCGAGGATGAGGATCGTCGGCTTGGCCAGGAAGGCGCGGGCGATCGTGATCAGTTGTCGCTCACCGGCACTGACGCCGCCGCCCTCTTCGTCGATCATGGTGTCGTAGCCGTCGGGCAGGACCCGGACGAAGTGGTCGACGTGACTGAGTTTGGCCGCCTCGATGATCTCTTCATGGCTGGCGGTGGGGTCGCCGTAGGCGATGTTGTCGTAGATCGACCCGCCGAACAACCACGAATCCTGCAGCACCATCCCGGTACGTTCGCGCAGATCGTCGCGGGTCATCTTCCGCGACTCCACACCGTCGACGGTGATGGTGCCGGAGTCGACGTCGTAGAACCGCATGATCAGGTTGACCAGGGTGGTCTTGCCGGCGCCGGTGGGCCCGACGATGGCCACCATGTTGCCCGGCTCGGCAATCAGCGACAGGTCCTCGATGAGCGGCTTGTCCTCGACGTAGCGGAACGAGACATCGTCGAATTCGATTCGCCCACTTGACAATCCGGGCGACTCGGGGTCGGCGGGGTCGGGGGACTGCTCGTCGGCGTCGAGGATGTCGAAGATGCGCTCGGCCGAGGCCACGCCACTCTGCATCAGGTTCACCATCGACCCGATCTGGGTGAGCGGCTGGCTGAACTGGCGCGAGTACTGGATGAAGGCCTGCACCTCACCGAGGCTCAATGAGCCCGACGCCACCCGCAGCCCACCGACCACGGCGACGGCAACGTAGTTCAGGTTCCCCAGGAACATGATGGCCGGCATGATGATTCCGGAGATGAACTGTGCACGCCAACTGGATTCGTAGAGCTGGTTGTTGCGTTCGTCGAAGCTGCGCTCGATCTCGGCCTGCCGACCGAAGGCCTTGACCAGTTCGTGCCCGGTGAACGCCTCCTCGATCTCGGCGTTGAGCTTGCCGGTCGACGCCCACTGAGAAGTGAAGTGCGGCTTGGATCTCTTGGCGATCTGTGCGGTCGCGATCAAGGCCAGCGGCACCGTTGCCACCGCGATCAGCGCCAGCAGCGGCGAGATCCACACCATCATGATGACCAGCGCGATCACCATCAGCAGCGAGTTGAGCAGCTGGCTGATGGTCTGCTGCAAGCTCTGGGAGAGATTGTCGAGGTCGTTGGTGACCCGGCTCAGTAGATCGCCGCGCTGCGCGGAATCGTAGTAGCGCAACGGAAGTCGGTGAACCTTGGCCTCCACCTGGGCGCGCAGCCGGGCGATCGTCGACACCACAACGTCGTTGAGCAGGTATCCGCCGATCCACGACAGCACCGCCGACCCCACGTAGAGTGCGACGACGATCAACAGTGTGTTGGCGACTGCCGAGAAGTCCACGCCCACACCGGGAGTCAGGTTCATCGAGGAGACCATGTCGGCGAACGTGTTGTCGCCGCGGGCACGCATCCCTTCGATCGCCTGCTCTTTGGACACCCCGGCCGGGAGCATCTTGCCGATCACACCGTTGAAGATGAGATCGGTGGCGTGCCCGAGCACCCGTGGTCCGATCGCGGTCAACACCACCGACGCGATGATCGAGCCGAGGATCACCGACATCCGCCAGCGGTGGGTGGCGAGCAGACCGACGAGCCGCCGCAGCGACGGCCGGAACGAGCGTGCCTTCTCCAACGGTGCCCCGTTCGGGACGGGCCCGCGACCGACAGGTCCGCCGCGCGTCATGACGCGTCCTGTGCGGATAGCTGCGATTCGACGATCTCGGCGAACGTCGGGCACGTTGCCAGCAACTCGTCGTGAGTGCCGATGCCGACGATCTGCCCCTTGTCGAGCACCACGATCTGATCAGCGTCGACCACCGTCGAAATGCGTTGGGCCACCACGATCACCGCGGCGTCGCGGGTGGCCGGACGCAACGCGGCGCGCAGCCGGGCGTCGGTGGTGAGGTCGAGCGCGGAGAACGAGTCGTCGAAGAGGTAGATCGACGGCTTACGGATCAGCGCGCGGGCGATCGCGAGGCGTTGTCGTTGTCCACCGGACACCGTGGTGCCGCCCTGGGCGATGGCCGTGTCGAGACCGTCGGGCATGGCCGCGACGAACTCCTCGGCCTGCGCGATTCGCAGCGCCTCCCAGATCTCGTCGTCGGTGGCGTCGGCTTTGCCGACCCGCATGTTGGTGGCGACGGTGCCGGAGAACAGGTACGGCTTCTGCGGCACCAGCCCGATCACCGACCGCAGCACGTCGGGATCGAGTTCGCGGACGTCGATGCCGCCCACCGACACCGCGCCGCCGGTGGTGTCGACCAGCCGCGGAATCAGCGACAGCAGCGTCGTCTTACCCGAACCGGTTGATCCGACGATGGCCGTGGTGGTGCCCGGCTCGGTGCGAAAACTGATGTGGCACAACACCGGATCGTCGGCGCCTGGGTAGCGGAACTCGGCGTCGAAGAATTCGACGATCCCCGGATGCGCACTGAAACCAAGCGGATTATTCGACGCCACAACCGATGTCGTGGTGTCGAGGACGGCGCAGATGCGTTCGGCACAGACCGTCGCGCGCGGCGCCATGATCGCCAGGAACGACGCCATCATCACCGACATCATGATCTGCATGATGTAGCTGAGCATCGCGGTCATCGCGCCGACCTCCAGGCTGCCGTCGGACACCGCGTGCCCGCCGAACCAGATGATCGCGACGATGGTCAGGTTGGTGATCAGCATGACCGCCGGGAAGGTCAGTGCCATCATCTTGCCGACGCGCAGTGAGGCGGCGGCGAGGTCGTCGTTGGCGACGGAGAACCGTGCCATCTCGTGACGTTCCCGCACGAAGGCGCGCACCACCCGGATACCGGTGATCTGCTCTCGCAGGATGCGGTTGACGCTGTCGATGCGGGTCTGCATGACGCGGAAACCTGGGATCATCCGGGCGATGATCAATGCCATCGTGATGCCGAGCACCGGAACCGCGACGACGATCAGCCACGACAATCCGGGCGCCACGTAGATGCCCATCGCGATACCGCCGATGCACATGATGGGCGCCATCACGAGGATCGAGATGCTCATGACGCACAGCACCTGCACCTGCTGCACGTCGTTGGTGGTGCGGGTGATCAGCGACGGCGCACCGAACTGCCCGACCTCCCGCGCGGAGAAACCGTTGACCCGATGCAGCAGGTCATGGCGCATGTCGCGGCCGGCGCCGAGTGCGGCGCGGGCCCCGTAGTAGCCGGCGACGATCGAGCAGATCACCTGCACGACCGACACCAGCAGCATCCAGCCGCCGACCTTGATGATGTAACCGGTGTTGCCGCGGGCGACGCCGTTGTCGATGATGTCGGCGTTCAGGGTCGGCAGAAAGAGCATCGCGGCGGTTGCCGCGAGCTGCAGAATGACCACCGTCACGACCTGGTACCGGTATCGCAACGCGTACGTCCGGATCAGCCGGATCAGCATGGGACGCTCACCGAATCGACGCTACCAAGCAGCAGCGACGTCGCGCGACGCGATATCTGGCCAGGCGACGGGTCAGCTCGCGGGTCCGGTGAGAGCGACGGCCGCCTCGCCGGTGTAGGTGAGGTAGGTGAACGACTCCTGGAAGTAGAGGTTCACCGAGTCGGCGTCGTGCGAGTCGTAGCCGATTGACACGTCCTGACCGATCGTCAGCTCGAAGTCACCGCCGCGGGTGGACAGCACGAACGCGCCGGAAATCGCTGGCGCCCAGACGATTTCGCCGTCAATGAGTCGCTGGATGTGCTGGCGGATGGGGTAGCCGTGGTTCGACGTCTCGTTGACCAGGTTGTAGACGTCGGCCGACAGTGCGATCGAGTACGGACCGTCGACCGAGGCCAGCTTCAGCGTCGACAACGCCTGGCTGATCGCTTCGGGGTAGTCGCGGACGTCGTCGGGTAGTGCGATCGGTTTGGCGGAGGTCTTCTCGCGGATGCCAGAAATGCCGGCCGCGGCGTAGCCCTCGAAGATGGCGCGGTCCTCGGCGAGCGCGAGCTGGCGGGCGGCGTCGACCACCGGATCCCAGTCGGAATCCTCGGCACCACGGTCGACGTCGTCGATGGCCTCCCGGGTGACGGTGAACGGCACCTTCAGCTCTACCAGCGCCTGCGTGTGGCGGGTGAAGGCGGTGATGCCGTCGGCGGGGGAGTCGATCTTGGAGCGATGCCCCAGGGTCACCGACGACGCCTCCAAACCGAGGGGGCCTTTCACGTCGACGAGCCGCCGGCCGGCGATGTTGCGCTTGAACGACCGCGTCGCCTCTTCCTCGATGGCCTCCCATGCGTTCGCCGAGATCGGCGCGAGCTCGCGATGCAGGTTGTTCATGGCTACTCCTGGTGTCGGGGGTCGGTCTGTTCTTGTTGGCGGGGCGGTTCAGCGATGGGGGATCAGCGCAGTGAGCCGATGCCCAGCGACCCGTCGGCCGGACGGGTTTTCGCTGGTGGGGGCGGTGGCGTGGGGGTTGTCGAATCGACGACGGGTGCGGGGGCGTCGTCGTCGGATTCGGCAGCCGACGTGGTGGGCGAGTCGGGCAGGTCGTCGAAGAAGTCGGTGGTGGGGGTGAAGAACTGCGAACCGGTGACCGCGGTGGTGAAGTCCAGGAGGCGGTCGTAGTTGCCGGGTGGGTCGCCGATGAACATCTTGCGCAGCATCTCTTCGGTGACGTCGGGGCCGGCGGAGTAGGCGATGTAGAAGGTGCCCGACTCGCCGCGCCCGGACACCTCGCCGTAGGGCATGTTGTCGCGGACGACATCGATCTGTTCGCCGTTGGCGTCATCGACGACGTTCAGCGCGATATGCGAATTGGCGGGTTTCACGTCGTCGGACATCTCGACGTTATCGAGCTTGGTGCGACCGATGGCGGCTTCCTGATCGGCGACGGTGAGGCCGTTCCAGGCGGTGAAGTCGGTGACGTAGCGCTGAATGGCGACATAGCTGCCACCGGCGAAGGCCGGGTCCTCATCGCCGACGGTGATGGCGTCGATCGCGGCCTGGCCGACCGGGTTCTCGGTGCCGTCGACGAATCCGATGAGGTCACGAAGGTCGAAGTAACGGAAGCCATGCACTTCGTCGACGACGGTGACCGCGCCGTCGAGCTCGGCCATCAGCAGCCGGCCCAGCTCGTAGCAGAGGTCCATCGCGTCGGCCTTGAGGTGCAGGAGCAGGTCACCGGGTGTGACGGGTGCGGTGTGGACCTCGCCGACGTACTCGACGAAGGGGCGCAGCGACTTCGGTCGCGGTCCGCTGAACAGGCGATCCCAGGCGTCGGAGCCGATCGACACGATGCCCGCGAGTGCCGCTTCTGGCGCGCGTGAGGAAACCGAGTTGATGCGTGATCCGAGGTCGCCGAACATATCGCGCACCGCGTCCTCGCCACCGTCGTTGATGGTGAGGACCAGGAACAGCGCATGCTTGGTCTTGCGCGTCAGGATGGTTTGCGGCACCGGCACAAATCCACCTTAGCCGACGAGTGCATTTGGGAGAGTCCGCGTTTGGCTCACGCGTGTAAAGGTGAGCCAAACCTTGCCGGTGATGTGGTGTTAGTTGCGTGCAACGGCTCGTCCGGCAGCCCGGCCGGAGAAGATGCAGCCGCCGAGGAAGGTTCCTTCCAGCGCGTTGTAGCCGTGTACGCCACCACCACCGAAGCCGGCCACCTCGCCGGCGGCGTACAGGCCGTCGAAGGTGCTGCCGTCGGGTCGCACGACAGCGGAATCGAGGTTGGTTTCGATGCCGCCCAACGTCTTTCGCGTCAGGATATTGAGCCGGATGGCGATCAGCGGACCGTGTTCGGGATCGAGGAGGCGGTGTGGTTTGGCGACGCGCGTGATGCGATCGCCGAGGTAGCGTCGGGCATTGGCGATGGCGATCAGCTGGGCGTCCTTCGAGTAGGGGTTGTCCACCTGCGAGTCCCGGGCTGCAATCACCCGTTCCACTTGCGCCAGATCGAGTTTGGGGCCGCGCGCGATCTCGTTCATACCGGTGATCAGCTCCGGCAGGTTGTCGCGGACCACGAAATCCACGCCATGCTTGGTGAAGGCCTCGATCGGCCCCGGAATGCCTTTGGCCAGGCGGCTTTTCGCGGCGAAGCGCAGATCCTTACCGGTGATGTCCGGGTTCTGTTCGGAGCCCGAGAGGGCGAACTCCTTCTCGATGATGCTGCGGGTCAGGATGAACCACGAATAGTCGTGGCCGGTCGCCAGGATCGCCTTCATCGACGAATTGGTATCGAAGCCAGGGAAATTCGGCGCCGG
This sequence comes from Actinomycetes bacterium, assembly GCA_023461275.1. Lineage (GTDB taxonomy): Bacteria > Actinomycetota > Actinomycetes > Mycobacteriales > Mycobacteriaceae > Gordonia. The sequence continues at coordinate 34,274 of JAEYMI010000020.1, forward strand.
CAGTCGATTGCCCAGCGCGTCGAGCCATAGCGACGACGGCCCGGGGATGATCCGGATGGCGTGGTCGGGCCAGATCGGGTCCCAGTTGTTGATGCCTTCGGTGTAGTGCCACATACGGTCACGATTGACCAACGACGCACCGGCGTCCTCGGTGATGCCGAGCATCCGGCCGTCGACGTGGGCAGGCACGCCGGAGATCATCGTCGCCGGGGCCGGACCCAGCCGATCGGTCGGCCAGAACTGTCGGATGACGTCGTGGTTGTGCCCGACGCCACCGCTGGTGACGATCACCGCTTCGGCCCGGATCTCGAAGTCGCCGGTGACCACCCGCGACGACGCCTGGCCACGCTCGACGTCGGAAGGTTCCAGGACGCTGCCCCGGACACCGACCGCGGTGTTGTTCTCGACGATGATCTCGTCGACCTGGTGCCGGAAACGGAACTCCACCAGGCCGCGCTGCTCGGCGTCGAGGACGGGTTCGGCGAAGACTCGGACCACTTCGGGACCGGTGCCCCAGGTGATGTGGAAGCGGGGTACCGAGTTGCCGTGTCCGTCGGCGAAGCCGCCGCCGCGCTCGGCCCATCCGACCACCGGTGTCACCCGAAGGCCGAGGTCATGGAGGTATTGACGCTTCTCGCCGGCAGCGAAGTCGACGTAGGCCCGCGCCCACTGTCGGGGCCAGTAGTCCTCGTCGTCGCGGTCGAAACCGGCCGAGCCCATCCAATCCTGCAGGGCCAGTTCGGCGGAATCGTGGATGCCGAGCCGACGCTGCTCGGGCGAATCGACCAGGAACAACCCGCCGAGCGACCAGAATGCCTGCCCACCGAGGTTGGCGCGGTTCTCCTGGTCGACGACGATCACCTTGCGGCCCGCGCGCGTCAGTTCGTAGGTGGCGACGAGGCCGGCCAGACCCGCGCCGACGACCACCGCTGCTGCCTGCTCATCGACCACCGCAACGTCCTTCCACCGATCTCAACCACGCGCCTCCAGGGCGGTGAGTCCAGCCTACGACGTGCCTCACTGAGTGACTGCGACGTGGGCGGATTCAACGACGACGAGGGTCATCAACCGTGCGACGTCGTCGGTGCGGTGGACCTCAGCGACTCCTCCAGCGACGGCGCGAACGTGATCGCTTGTGCCAGAGCGTCATCGATCGCCTCGACCGCGAGCTCCAGCCGTTCGGATACGCTGCCGCGCACCTCCAGCCACGGTACGGGCTGCGCGGCCAGCGTGGCTCGGAAGCGATCCTGCATATCGTGGCGGATGTGCTCGCCGTCGCGCATCCCGTCGTCGACGAAGTCGATCTCGTCGCCGGTCAGGATATAGAGGAGCGGGCGGTGTGCCGCGGCGGCCGTGACGACCGTCGGCGAGATGGTCCCGACGTAGCGTTCGTGCCACAGGCTCGTCGCCAAAACGTCGGTGTCGCAGAGCAACAGCGGTGACCGGGCACGTCGTGCGGCAGCGCGCTCGTCGCGCATCTGACGCTCGACGATGAGGTCGAACTCGTCCGAACGCCACGGCGCCGTCGGGCCACCCGGCCGAAGTGCGCTGTACGTGCGCCCGTACTCCGGCACCCACACCGTCGAATAGTGTTGCGCCAGAGCCTCGGTCAGGGTGGTGGTGCCGGTCGATTCGGCGCCGAGCAGCACCACACGGTTGATCAGGCCGACGCGGACGGTCGCCGACAGATGCGACCACCATCGGGTGAGGTCGGCGCGTACCGCGGTACCGGAGACCGGCTCGGCGACGCGTCCGGCATCCACCTCGACCCACTGCGCGTCGAGTCGTCGGGCGAGTTCGGCGCCGTAGCTCTCGGAGGCGAACACCGCGTCGACGGGTGCGTCGAGAAGTCCACGGATGGTGCGCATCTGGAGGTCCCAGATCTCCGGCGAGTCGTAGTCGATCGGTGTGTCGTCGGTGGTGCTGACCACCCGGACCGTCGGATGCTCCTGCGCGATCCAGTCCGCACGGACCTCGACCGGGATGGATTCGACGCTGGACCCGATCACCTCGACGGTGACCGACTCACACGACCGCACGGCGGCTCTGATCAGCAGGTCGTGTCCGCTGTGCGGCGGGTAGAACTTGCCCAGCACCAGGCCGTGGGCGAACCGGGGTTGTTCAGACATCGGTTGCTCAGACATCGGTCTGCTGAGCGTGGGCAACGGTACCGCCGGCACGCTCATGCTCGACGAGGGTTCGATGCGTACGCCAGCCGTGGTAGCCCCATATGCACAAGCCGATGAACAGGACGTAGAGCGCGGCGGTGATGGTCAGGCCGGTGGCCAGGTACATCGCGACGTAGGCGACGTCGACGACGATCCACACGAACCAATTGGCCAGCCAGCGGCGATTCAGCATGTACTGCGCGGCCAGGCTGCCGGCGGTGGTGGCGGCATCGGCGACCGGCACGGTGGAATCTGTGTAGGCCGAGAGAATCCAGAACAGGACCCCGAACATGGCCAGTGCCGCGATGGCCAACGGCACGATCGCGCGTCGCGGAGTGCTCAGGACGAACGTCGGGGCGTCGCGGCCGGCGTGCCAATTCAGCCAGCCATGCACACCGAGCACCAGGTAGATGACCTGTAGGCCGACGTTCGCATAGATACCGGACACCGCGAACAGGCCGATGAACACCAGGTTGTTGGCGATTCCGATGGGAAAGTTCCAGATACTGCGGCGGGCGGCGAGAATGACGCACGCGGCACCGGTCACGAATCCCAGGGTTTCCGCCCAATGCGCGGCGAGCCACGTCAGCACCCAGCGAGCTTAGAGTCCAGGCGAGTCGACTGTCCGGGTAGCCCGAGGGCGCGGTCACCATCGCGGTGCATCTCGGTAACGACCCGAGCTCGGGTTTGTGATCGCGCAATATAGATGTACGACGATGTAGCCGGCATCGCGTCGTAGACGCTGGTGACGGGCCTAGCGGCAGTACCTGTGATGCACCAGGTTGCTCGGCGGTGAGGTTGCTCGCCTTTGCTGCCGTGTTATCGAGCCGTTACACTCAGCGCGACGACGATCAGACTGCCGCGACGAATGGTTGCGAGCCATAAGATGATCGACGTTGTAGACGGCCATGACCGTGACCAGTCCAGGTCAAGATCGAAGGACTAGCTGAATGTTGTTCACACGCGCTCGCAAGCGCCTCGCCGCCGGAATGGCCGCGGTTGCCGCGATCACCGGTGCCACGCTCGTCGCGACACCGACCGCCCAAGCGGCAGGCACCACCGAGTACGTCTACTCGGCTGCCATGCACCGCACCGTGCCGGTCCGCATCGTCGACGGTGGTGGATCTGCACCGAAGCCGACGCTGTACCTGCTCGACGGCCTTCGTGCGCCGAACAACAGCAGCGGCTGGCTGCTCAACCGCACCGGTGCCGATAGCTTCATGGCCGGCAAGGGCGTCAACCTGGTCATCCCGTTCGGCGGTGCAGGCAGCTTCTACACCGACTGGCAGCAGCGCGACCCGGTCCTCGGCGTCAACAAGTGGGAGACCTTCCTGACCCGCGAGCTTCCCGCCTACATGAAGGCCCGGCACAACAGCGACAACCGTCGCAACGGTGTCGCCGGACTCTCGATGTCGGGCACCTCGGCGCTGAACCTCGCGTCGCGTCACCCCGGCTTCTACAAGGCCGTCGCCTCCTACAGCGGCTACCCGACCGTCACCATGCCCGGCTTCACCCAGGGAATCCAGGTCGCTGTCGCGCAGACCGGTGGCAACACCAACAACATGTGGGGCTTCTACCCGGCCGGCACCTGGTTCCAGAACGACCCGTTCCTGTCGGCGGGCAACCTCGCCGGCAAGTACGTCTACCTCTCGTCGGGTAGCGGCCTGGGCAGCAAGTACGACACCTCGGTGAACCCGAACAGCCCGAACTTCGACCCGGTCAAGTTCTCGCAGATGGTTCCGCTCGAGGTCGCTGCGTCGGTCAGCACCCAGCTCTACATCCCGCGCGTCGCGCTGGTACCGGGCGTCAAGCTGACCACCCACGTCACCTCCGACGGTGTGCACTGGTGGGACTACTGGCAGAACGACTTCAAGCAGTCGTGGAACACCACGTTCAAGCCGGCGTTCTTCCGGTAAACACTCCGCACACGCGGTAGCAGAACCAAACAATCGCGGTCGGTGGCCTCAGGGTCACCGGCCGCGATTGCTTTGTTGTGGGCCCCACTCGGGAGGCGTTTGGATGCCGCGCTGTCGACGGGGCGGTGGGCGCTGTCGACGGGCTGGTGGGCGCTGTCGACGGGCTGGTGGGCGCCGTCGACGAGTGGGAGGGCGCTGTCGACGGGGCGGTGGGCGCTGTCGATGGGCGGGTGGGCGCTGTCGACGGAGAGCGGGACCTACGTGGAGGGTTTCGAGTCCGGGTCCGGGCCGTCGCCGAAGGCGCGCGTGTTCTCGTCGCCGTAGGCCCGGTTGTACTGCCCGTAGCGGCTGGATTCGGTGTCGATCGGCCGGAACTCGTCGGTGATCGGGGAGTCCGGGTCGAGCGCCGAGTGCCGCGAGACGGTCGGGATCTGCTCGGTGGGCCGCTCCCACGGGTTGGCGCCGCTGAACGACGACGTCGGGGCGCTCGAGACGTCGTAGGCACCGGCGTCGTAGGCCTCGTCGCGCGGGAGTTGTGTCGTCGCCGCGCCGGCCGCGGTCGTATCGCCGTCGAACTCGCGGGTGTCGGCGTCGTGGGCGTCGAAGACCTGCGTGCGGTCGTCATCGTCAGGAGTCTGCGGATCGTCGGCGCCCTTGCGGCGGTTACGCAGGAGCAGGAAGGCGAACAGGCCCAGCAGCAGCAGACCGAGGATGCCGAGGATCAGCGGCAACCACAGGCTGCCCAGCTTGAGCTCATTGATGTAGCTCTTGGCCTTGGCGGCCTGACCCGACACCGTCTCGTCGGACCACTGGAACGTGCCCTTGAGCGCGTCGAGCCGGTAGTTGCGGATCGGCGCCGGGGTGTCCTCGCTCTGATCGGGGGACTTGAAGTACTGGCTCTGGTCTTCCTTGCCGTCGACGATGGTGCCGGTGTTCGGCTCGACCCACATGTGGCGGGTCGCCGTCGCGTAACGATGCAGGGTGACCTGGTCTTTGGGAGTCACGCCGCGGCCGCTGATGCCCCACCAGCTGGCCGGCTGGGTGATCATCGTGCCCAGGGCGGCCTCGCCCTGCGCATTGGGCAGGCTCGACAGGTCGGTCTCGGGCACCTGGGCGACGAACTCGTAGGTGGTCACGCCATCGATGGTCTTCTCCGCGACGTACTTGGCCGGCACGTCCTGACGGGTGGTGGTGTCGTAGTACAGGTAGTCGCGTTTCTTCACGTCGAAGCCGAACTTGTACTGGAAACCCTTGCGATCGGGAAGGTCGACGGACACGTCTTTGACGTTGCCGCCCTCGGGGATCGCCTCGAGCTGCAGGGAGCTCACCGCACCGTTGGGCACCGACGACGAGCGGTTGACCGAGACGCGGTCGATGTTCGCGGTGAGCAGGCCGTCGTCGCACTTGCGTTCGGAGTTGACCGCGGCCATCGTCGGCTCGCTCTCCTTGCCCGCGGCGTCGCGGGTCCGGTCGATCTCGGTGGTCTGAGCCGACTGCACGGTCGCCTGACGGCGATCCGACGGGTTGACGATGAGCGTGCGGCGCTGCTGGGTGAGATTGGCCTGCAGGGTCGCCGCCTTGGGCTGGGTGAGCGAGCAACGGTTCAGGATGGTCGCCGGGTACCGGTTGCCGGCGGATCCGTCGGTGGCGACGCTGCTGGCGACGGAGGTGATGTCGAGGTCCAGCGGCACCACGCGCAGGGCGGGTACCAGGTAGGCGGGGATGGCGATCGCGGCTGCGATACACGCGGCGCCCAAGAACGCCGGCAATGCCAGCCAGATACGTCTCATTCTCGCAACTCCTGTGGTCGGCTCAACGCAACCACAGTAGCGGTGAACGCCGAAGAGGACGGGGACCTGTCAGGCCGAGCTGACGACGCCGGATCGGCGATCGCGCTGGGCCTCCTTCATGATGCCTGCCATGTAAGCGTAGATCTCGCGGTCGGACATGGCTTTCCACCTCGGCGCAAGCAGCTTCATGTACTTCTCCACGTATAGCAACTGCTTACCCACGAGCACCAGCTCGCGCGGCAGCCGGGCGTCGTGAGCCTTGGCGACGGCGGCGAGCTGTTTGCCGAGGTCGCCGTAACTCATCGCACCCAGCTCGGTGGTACCCAGCGGCATGGTGACTTTCTTGAGGTCGGCGGCGCCCTGCTGCGTCGAACCGGGTTTGTGCACCGCTCCGAGCAGGAAGATGGCGCGACCGGCCGATTCGTAGTCGCCGGTCACGATGAGGTCGACGACGAGTTGACGCAGGATGCGTCGTGTTCGCGGGGTGAACCGGCCGACGATGCCGAAGTCGATGAGCACCAGGGTGCCCGACTCGTCGACCATCACGTTGCCGGCGTGCAGATCACCGTGGAACAGGCCGCCGTGGAAGGCCGATTCCAGCAGCGACAGAAGCAGATTGCGGCACAGTGCGACGCCGTCGTGGCCGGCGGCGCGGACCGCCTTGGCGTCGTCGATGCGGATGGCGCGGATACGTTCCATGGTCATCACGCGGGCGGTGGTGAGCTCGTCGTAGACCTTCGGTACCCGCACGCGGTCGCCGTAGGGCCCGTCGCGCAGGCATTCGTACCACTCACGCATCGTCGACGCCTCGTTGCGGAAATCGAGTTCGGCGTCGAGGCCGTCGGCGAAGTCCTCGACGACGTGGCGTGCGCTGAGCATCCGCCCGTACTCGGAGAACTCCAGCAGGCCGGCGGCGCGCTCGAGGATGGCGACATCGGGGGCGAGCCGGTTGCTGATGCCCGGCCGCTGGATCTTGACGACCACTTCCTCGCCGTTGTCCAGGGTCGCGGTGTGCACCTGGGCGATTGACGCCGACGCAATGGGGACCGGGTCGAAGGTGGCGAACACCTCGTCGGGTGTACGACCGAACTCTTCGACGAACAGCGCCCGCACCTGTGCCGGGTCGGCCGGCGTCACGCGGTCGAGCAACGACTCGAACTCGTCGGCGAGAGTGTCGGAGAAGACACCGGGACTCGACGCGATCAGCTGACCGAGCTTCACATAGGTGGGCCCGAGGTGCTCGAAGGTGGTGCGGACCTCGCGGGCCACATCCCGGGCACCGGGCAGTTCACCACGAACAACGTTCGTGGCGGAATGAAAGAGGAACCGGCCGACACCCGCGGTGGCCTGTGCCGCCGTCACGCCGAATCTGGTGATCTCGGCGATCGGCGACACCGTGGGTAGCTGCGCGCGCACCCCGGTGTCTCGTTCGTCTGTGATGTCAGATTTCTGGTTCGTCACCGTTCCACAGTGTAACCAGTGGGTCCTGCGTGGTCACGTTTCGTCGTTTGCCTAGGTCAGGGCGCTGCCGTTGTCACCGCTGCGCGGCAGCCCGGTACAGCCACGACACCACCAGCGCGCCGGGATCGACGACGCCTCGCGAGTTCTCGCCGACGTAGCTGGCGCGGCCCTTGGTGGCGGTGGTGTCGCGGGTCGATTCGGCACCGGACTCTGCGGCGTCGGCGACAGCGCCCAGGCCAGCGCCGGACTCCAGCGCGTCGACGGCCGGGGACAGCGCGTCGACGACGGTGTTGTCGCCCACCTGCGCGCCGCCGAGTTCGGTGATCTCGTCGAGCGCAGACCTGCTGCCGGTCCGCAGTGTCGACGAGAAGTCCGCTTGGTCGGAGTCGGCTTGGTCGGCGAACGCCGCGGCCAGCTGACGGAACAGCACCCCGAAGATCGCCCCCGACGTGCCGCCCGCGCGGACCAGATACGACGTGCTGATCGCCGTCAGTACGTCGGCGTCGGAGCCACGCAGCGGAATGTCGAAGTGCGACAACGCGGCCCGCATGTTGTGCCCGAAATCGCCGTCGCCGGCGCGTTGATCCAGCTCGGTCAGGTCGTCAATAGAGTCGACGACCCGCCCGACGAACGTCGACAGCCAACCGCACTCCTCGCCGTCGTCGGCGGAATCGTCGGGTTCGGCGAAGGTGGTGTCGGCGAGTGTGGCGGGTGCCTTCGCGGGTGCGCCCGGCCAGCCGGGGGCGGTGGTTCCGGCGTCGAAGAGCTCGATGATCTCGTCGTCGGTGCGCATCAGGGTGATCGAGACGCCGGTCATGTCCAGCGCGGTGACAAAGGTGCCGACCATCGGCCGGGTCACGGTGATACCGCGGGTTTCGAGGTCGGCGACGGCCTCGCCGAATACCAGGTCCAGTTCGAGCGGATGTGCCGATCCGAGGCCGTTGACCAGGCAGATCACCTGATCCTCAGAAGCGAGTCCGAGCGAGGAGACGATCTCGTCGATCATCCGGTGTACGAGCTCGCGGGCTCCGACCTTTGTGGTGCGGTCGGTGCCCGCCTCGCCGTGGATGCCGACCCCGAACTCCATCTCGTCGTCGGCGAGTTCGAAGGTGGGTGAGCTCTCGCCCGGCACGGTGCATGCGTGGTAGGCGACGGCGATGCTGCGAGCGTTGTCGGCGGCGCGTTGCCCGACGGCGGCCACCGCTGCCAGGTCGTCACCGCGTGCCGCGGCCGCACCGCAGACCTTCTCGACCAGGATCGTGGCACCGGTGCCGCGGCGTCCGGGACCCGAATCCGATTCGGTCGCAACATCATCGGCGACGATCACGCGATCGGTGGGCACCTCGTCGTCGAGCAGGTGTCGTGCGATGCGGAAGTTGAGCATGTCGCCGGTGTAGTTCTTCACCACGTGCAGGACGCCTGCGCCGCGGTCGGCCCAGCGGGTGGCGCCGACGATCTGCAGTGCGTTCGGCGAGGTGAAGACCAGCCCGGGGCAGGCGGCGTCGAGCATGCCGTCGCCGATCATCGACGAGTGCATCGGCTCGTGGCCGGAGCCGCCGCCGGAGATCACCGCCACCCGAGCGTCGTCGGTCCGATCGTTGCGGTGCAGGAATCCGGGGTCGCGCTGCCAGGAGATGTCGGGGTGTGCGGCGACGAAGCCGCGCAGCGCGTCGGTGAGAAAGGTGGACGGTGAGTTGAGGAGATAATCGTGGGCGCTCACCGTGTCTACGTTAGCCTCACTAGATAATCTGACGTGATGCCAACCACTTTCGTCTATCGAGTCGATCAGTGACGCCGCCGTACCGCTACGCCGACGTCCGAGGTGCCCGGATTGCCTGGAATGCCACCGGACACGGTCCGACGGTGATCTGGTGTCACGGAATGAGCGCGAGCGCCTACCTGCAGGAGTCGGTCGGCCAGTTCGATTGGAAACCGTTGAGCGCGTCGGATTTTCGGCTGGTCCGCTACGACGCGCGCGGCCACGGCCGGTCCGGCGGTGGGCAGACACCCGAGGAGTACACCTGGCCGGAGCTGGCCAAGGATCTGTTGACCTTGCTGGACGAGGTAGCGCCGGGGGAGAAGGTGCACGCCATCGGATCGTCGATGGGGACCGCGACGATCATCCACGCGGCGCTCGCGCGACCGGACCGCTTCGACCGACTCGTGCTGACCACTCCACCGACGTTCTGGCAGACCCGCAAGGATCAGATCCCGCTGCGCTTGAACGGCGCGGACTTCCTGGAGCAGCACGGACTGCGGGCGTTCGAGAAGCTCTCGGTCAACGTGCCGGCGTCGCCGGCACTCGTCGACGCCCGCGCCTATGTGACGCCGGTGGCGTCGAAGGCGGCGATCTTCCCGTCGGTACTGCGCGGCTCGGCCGTCTCCGACCTTCCGGACGCGACAACACTTGCCACACTGAGTAATCCGACGCTGATCCTCAGCTGGACCGGAGATGGGGTCCATCCGGTGGTGAGCGGCGAAACGCTCAACGGACTGTTGCCGAACTCTTCGCTGCACGTCGCGGACACTCCTGCGCAATTGCACACCTGGCCCGCTCTGGTCCTGGACTTCTTGCGTTCGGCGAGCCGGTAGGCCGTCCTTGACAGGTACCCCATGGGGGTATAGACCGGGTGTATGGACGAGATGACTCACATGAGTGGTCACGCCGGCCATGATGCGCACACCGACCACGTTGCGCAGTATCGCCGCTTGTTCGTGATCATGACCGTGATCGCGATCCCGGTGGTGATCGCGAGTCCGATGTTCGGGTCGTTGCTCGGGTATCAGCTGCCCGATCAAACGTGGTTGACCTGGGTGTCGCCGGTGCTCGGCACGCTGATGTACGTGTGGGGCGGGCGACCCTTCCTCACCGGTGCGGTCGATGAAATACGTTCGCGTACACCGGGAATGATGACGCTGATCGCATTGGCGATCACCGTGGCATTCGTCGCCTCATGGGGTGCGTCGCTGCACATCCTGCACCACGAGCTCGACTTCTGGTGGGAACTGGCCCTGCTGATCGTGATCATGCTCCTCGGCCACTGGATCGAGATGCGCTCGATCGCGCAGACGACCTCGGCCCTGCAATCGCTGGCCGCGTTGCTCCCCGACGAAGCCGAGCGCGTCGACTCCGATCACCATGGCGACGAGAAGATCACCGGGGTCTCGCCCGGCGAGTTGCGCACCGGCGACGTCGTGATCGTCCGGCCGGGCGCCCAGGTCCCCGCCGACGGCGACATCGTCGACGGCACAGCGGAACTCGACGAATCGATGATCACCGGTGAGTCGACATTGGTCTCCCGTGGCGTCGGCGATCACGTGGTCGCCGGCACCGTCTCCGCGGACACCGCGATACGCGTCCGGGTCACCGCCGTCGGCGACGACACCACCCTCGCCGGCATCCAGCGACTGGTGTCGCAAGCGCAGAACTCGTCGTCGCGTGCGCAACGTCTCGCCGATCGCGCTGCGGCACTGCTGTTCTGGTACGCGCTGGCCGCTGCCGTGATCACCGCGATCGTGTGGGTGGCAGTGGGACAACCGGATTCGGCTGTCGTGCGGACCATCACCGTGCTGGTGATCGCCTGCCCGCATGCCCTCGGCCTGGCTATCCCGCTGGTGGTCGCGATCGCGACGGAGCGGGCCGCGAAGATGGGTGTGCTGGTCACCGATCGGGTGTCCCTGGAGACGCTGCGCCGCGCCGACGTCGTGCTCTTCGACAAGACCGGCACGCTGACCACCGGGCACCCTGCGGTCGGTGACGTCGCGGTTGTCGACGGCTGGACACGCAACGACGTCCTCGCCCTGGCTGCCGCGGCCGAGCGTGACAGCGAACATCCCCTGGCAACCGCCATCGTCGACGCCGCAACGGCTGCCGACGTGAATGTGCCACGCGCCGATGGGTTTTCATCGAGTGCCGCGGTGGGCGTCCGGGCGAATGTCGATGGTCGGCAGGTCGCGGTCGGTGGTCCGCATCTGCTCGACGAGATGTCGATCGAGGCGCTGCCGGAGGCTTCCCGCATGTCAGCGGAAGGCAACACCGTTTTGCACGTCGTCGTCGACGGCCAACCGGTCGCAGCACTCGCCCTCGCCGACGAGGTACGACCGGAATCGGCGGACGCGATCGTTGCCCTGCATCGTCGTGGCGTCGAGGCGGTGATGGTGACCGGTGATGCGGAGTCGGTAGCGCGCAGTGTCGCCGACGAACTCGGCATCGACCGAGTCCATGCGGGGGTCCGGCCGGAGGACAAGGAGAAGATCGTCGAGGCCGAGCAGGCGGGCGGGCACACCGTCGTGATGGTCGGAGACGGCGTCAACGACGCCCCCGCACTTGCCCGGGCCGACGTCGGAATCGCGATCGGCGCCGGCACCGACGTCGCGATCGGTTCGGCCGGACTGGTGCTGGCCGGCAACGATCCGCGGACCGTGGTCTCGGCCATGCGACTGTCGGAGAAGACCTACCGCAAGATGACCCAGAACCTGTGGTGGGCGGCCGGGTACAACCTGCTTGCGGTGCCGCTGGCCGCCGGCGTTCTCGCCCCGATCGGGTTCGTGCTGCCGATGGCCGTCGGTGCCGTGCTGATGTCGGTGTCGACGGTGGTCGTCGCACTCAACGCGCAGCTGTTGCGTCGGGCGGACATCTCGGTGGACTGATACCCAGCGTCGGGCCGGGTCGCCGGGGCTCGACGGGGCGGCGGCCGGAGGTGTAGTTTTCGACTGGGAATCGAAAACGTGGTCCACGCGTTGTTCCCGACGGTGAATCCGCTCCCGACGGGGGATCGCGGACCCGACGAAGGGGACTGCCATGACCGCTGAGCTGCCACAATCGGCCGACCTGTTGGTCGTCGGCGCCGGCGTGGCCGGTCTGACGGCCGCCATCACCGCCGCCGAGGACGGTCTGAGCGTCGTGGTGCTCAACAAGGGACCGCAGTGGCGCTCGGATCGCACCGAGCAGCCCACCGCCACCTACTACGCCCAGGGCGGGGTGGCCGTGGTCGCGCCCGACGTCCCTGAGGACTCCGTCGACCTGCACCTGAGTGACACACTCGCTGCCGGAGCGGGCCTCACCGAGGCGCACCCGTCACGCATCATCCTCGACGACGGGTGGTCGGCGGTGTCCCGGCTCATCGACTGGGGCGGCGAGTTCGACCGCGACCCCGACGGCCGCCTGCTGCGCACCCGCGAGGGTGGGCACAGCGTGCGTCGCATCATCCATTCCGGCGGCGACGCCACCGGCGCGGCCATCCAGCGTGCGCTGGGCAAACGGTTCGGGCAGCTGCTCGCCGCCGGTGACGTGAGGTGTATCGACGAAGCGGTGGTCACCGAACTGCTCGTCGGCGGTGATGCGTCCGACGGTGGTCAGGTCACCGGAGTGCGGTTCCGTCGCGGCGCGCCTGGCACGGTCATGTCCGAGCACGTCATCGGCGCCCGGAGTGTCCTGCTGGCCACCGGAGGTGCCGGCCACCTCTACTCCGCCACCACCAACCCGGCCGGTGCGACCGCCGACGGAGTGGCCCTGGCATTGCGCGCGGGTGCACCCGTCGCCGATCTGGAATTCATCCAGTTCCACCCGACGATGCTTTACGTCGAGGGTGCCCGCGGTCGTCGCACGCTGGTCAGCGAGGCGGTACGCGGTGAGGGCGGACGGCTCGTCGACGTCGACGGCAACTCGGTCACCGCGGGTGTGCATCCGCTGGGCGATCTGGCCCCGCGCGATGTTGTCGCCAATGCGGTCACCGAGGCGATGGACCGGACCGGTGCGCCGTTCGTTTACCTCGACATCCGCGAAGTCGACGACTTCGCCACCCGATTCCCGACGGTGTCCGCGGGCATCGCCGCCAGCGGAGTTGAGGTGACCGATGGCCTGATCCCGGTGGTACCCGGCGCCCACTATCTGTGCGGCGGGGTGATCACCGACGCCGACGGCCGGACCGGACTGTCCGGTCTGCTGGCCGCCGGCGAAGTGGCACGGACCGGTTTGCACGGCGCAAATCGGTTGGCGTCCAACAGTCTTCTCGAAGGTCTGGTGATGGGTCGACGCGCGGCGCGGGTCGCGGCAGAGCGTGCACGGGCCCATCCGGCGGAACCGGTGCTCGCGAACTCGGTCCCAGCGTCGACCGCACCCGCGATGGACCGCGGTGAACTACAGAACCTGATGACCCGCTTCGTCGCCCTGCGTCGGGACGCCGACGGCTTGGCGCACGTCGAGGCGGTGTTGGCCGATGCGCCGCCTCGGCAGCTTGACGATCTGGCTGATATCGAGGACGCCGCGCTCACTTTGACCGCGCGTGCGGTGGTGGCCGCAGCCCTGGCACGGCAGGAATCTCGCGGGTCGCACCATCGCACAGACTTTTCACAGACTTTCCCCGAATCCTCGTCGACGTCGTTTCGATACTCCGACGATGAGGTCGTCGCAGCCTCGTATGCAGGCATAACACCCTGACTCCGGCGCGGCGGCCGTCCGCCGAACTCGGCCGGTTTCGGGGTGCAGCGCCGTCGCGGGCTTGAAGTGTTGAGTCAAGCGAGTGGAGTGAACGGAATTGCTTTCGTACACTCGGTTGTGGGGCGAGGGGCTACAGGTGTGCCGACCGAGCACGGGGGCACTTTTCTGTGGCGATCATGAGGAGGACGCAATGGACGGCGCGGGGTGCTGGTCGACCGTCGTGTGTACTCCCGCCGAGCGTGCGTCGCTTGGACTGACCGCCCAATCCGAATGGTTGCTCCGATGCCGGCTCGCCGCCGGACACCAGGGCAATCATGCGACCGACGCGACCAATCATCCGCGTACGGATCGTCGACTCTGGTTGGAGTGGAACGACTTCGACGATCACGCCCAGTCGCTGATCGAGCGGAATCCTTGCCGGTTCAGCAATGAGTACGGCATGGGCTGCCTGTTCTTCGAGGGTCACGGTGGCCCGCATTACGTGGCGCCGACCAACGGTCACGCACGTCCGCGCCCGTCCGCCCCGCCGTCGGCTCCGATCCCGACGCTGCCCAACCAGCCCCGGCCGGGCCAGCCGCTGCCGAATCACACCTTCTTGAACAACACGCTGCCGACCAACGGGGTGTCGAACAACGGGGTGTCGAACAACAGCCTGCCCAGCCAGCCGTTCCCCGGTCAGCCCCAGACGCCGATCCATCAGCCCGGACCGGCCAGTGGTGAACGGCACGTGTTGCCGCGTCAGGATCGCCAGCCACCACCGTGGTCTCCTCTGACGTCACCGGGACGCCATACGCCATCATCGCAGGCACCACCGGTGCCGTCGCGCCCGCCGGTCAACGCCGCGCCGGCCGTCGGACATCGGTCCGCTGCGGTCGACTACTCGCACGAACAGGTTGACGACGTGGTTGATACCCAGCTTGGCCGGCACGTGATGCCCAATACCGACTCGGTGCGGACGGGGGCCGATGATCAATTGCACGCCGTCACGCCATCGCGCCGACACCGGATGCCCGACGCGGGCTCACCCTCGGCCTCGCCGCCCGCGGTACCACCACCAGTCGACCCGCCCGCCGCGGCGACACCGGCAGTTCGCCCCGCCGGCAGCCGGTCGGCTGCCCGCAGCTCCGACGGTGACATCAGTGCCGCCCTCAGCGAAGTGGCCATCGCGCTCTCCAAACTGGCCGATGCCATCCGCACTCGCGGCTGACGTTTCGTCGACGGCGCCCTCTCACCCATCGACGGCGCCCTCTCGCCCGTCGACGGCGCCCTCTCGCTCGTCGACGGCGCCCTTGGCAGCTTTCCGCCACGGTGGTATACCTATAGGGGGTATGGGAATGGAGGACCAGCATGGATGTCGACGGACACGCCTACATCGGTAACAAGGACGACTATCTGAAACGCTTGCGGCGCATCGAGGGTCAGGCACGCGGACTGCAGCGCATGGTGTCCGAGGAGGCGTACTGCATCGACATTCTCACCCAGGTCTCGGCGATGACCAAGGCGCTTCAATCGGTCAGCATCGGACTTCTCGGCGAGCACATGAACCACTGCGTGGTGCACGCCGCGCAGGAGAGTGATGAGGCCGGCCAGGCCAAGGTCGACGAGGCGATGCAGGCCATCGCGCGTCTGGTGAAGTCCTGAGCCGCCGCCCATTCCATGGCGATATGACGCCAATCACGTTGTCACGCAAGCAATTACAGGAGCATCAATGACCACTACAAACTATGTCGTCACCGGAATGACCTGCGGGCACTGCGCCGCATCGGTGCGCGAAGAGGTCTCCGAGATCGACGGCGTCAGTGCCGTCGACGTCAATCACGAGACCGGCGCGCTGAGCGTCACCAGCGACGGCGAACTCGACCGCGACGCGGTTGCCGCGGCCGTCGTCGAAGCCGGATACCAACTGTCATGACCGTAGCCGCGCACGCGGCCACCACCCCCGATCGGATCGAGCTCGACATCACCGGCATGACGTGCGCGTCATGCGCGGCTCGGATCGAACGCAAGCTCAACAAGGTCGACGGGGTGCGGGCCGCCGTCAACTTCGCGACCGAAAAGGCCACTGTCGACGTCGAATCCGACGCCGGGCATACCCCTGATGCCGCGCAACTGATCGACGTCGTGCGCGCCGCCGGATACGACGCCGCGCCGGTGCGTCCCGACGGGGACGCCGCTGTCGAGCAGTCCGCCCGCGACGAGATCGCTGCGCTCCGCATGCGGGTCATCGCGTCGGCGATTCTGTCGGTGCCGGTCATCGCGCTGGCGATGGTGCCGGCTTGGCAGTTCACCGGATGGCAGTGGGTCTCACTGGTTCTCGCGACGCCGGTGGTGTTCTGGGGCGCGTACCCGTTCCACCGCGCGGCGTTGATCAACCTGCGTCACCGCACCGTCACGATGGACACCCTGGTGTCCATCGGCACTCTCGCCGCCTACGCGTGGTCGGTGTACGCGCTGGTCTTCGGGATGGCCGGGCACCTCGGCATGCGGCACGGATTCGAGTTCATCAGCGAACGCGGCAGCGGGGCGTCGAACATCTATCTCGAGGCCGCCGCCGGCGTCACCACCTTTGTGCTGGCCGGACGCTACGCGGAGAAACTCGCGCGATTCCGCGCCGGCGACGCGATGCGCTCGCTGTTCGCCGCGGGTGCCAAGGATGTCAACCGCATTGTCGACGGCGGGCCCGACGGCGGCGGCGACAACGCACGTGAAGAACGTATCGCCATCGACCAACTACGCGTCGGCGATCTCTTTGTGGTGCGGCCCGGCGAGAAGGTCGCTACCGACGGCGTGATCGTGCGCGGCGCCTCCGCGATCGATCGTTCGATGATCAGCGGCGAATCGGTGCCGGTCGACGTGACCGTCGGCGACGAGGTCATCGGCGCCACCATCAACACCACCGGGCGGCTGGTGGTCCGCGCTACGCACGTCGGGTCCGACACCGCCCTGGCCCAGATGGCCGAGATGGTGTCGGCGGCGCAGTCGCAGAAGGCGCGCGCGCAGCGGCTCGCCGATCGCATCTCGTCGGTCTTTGTGCCCGTTGTGATCGCGATTTCCATTGCTGCACTGATCTTTTGGTTGGCCGTCGGTGCTGGCTCGGCAACCGCGCTGACCGCCGCGGTGGCCGTGCTGATCATCGCCTGCCCGTGCGCGTTGGGGCTCGCGACGCCGACCGCGTTGATGGCCGGCACCGGCCGCGGAGCCCAACTCGGCATCCTGCTGAAAGGGCCTGAGGCGCTGGAATCGGCGCGCCGCGTCGACACCGTCGTGCTCGACAAGACCGGCACCATCACCACCGGCGTGATGTCGGTGCTGTCGGTGCACTCGATCTCGTCGGAGACCCAAGGCGTGCTGCGGATGGCAGCGGCCGTCGAGTCCGGTTCGGAACATCCGATCGGACGTGCCATCGTCGACGCCGCACGTCGCGCCGGGGTCGAGCGACTGCCCGACGTCGACGATTTCGTCGCCGACCGCGCCGTGGTGTCCGGCACCGTCAACGGTGTGCGGGTCGTCGTCGGACGCCCGGAAAGCGTTGACATCCCGTTGCCGGAAGTGGCGTCGGAAGCCATCGATTCGGCGCGCAGTGCGGGCCGGACACCGGTCGTCGTGCAGGTCGATGGCGAGCTCGCCGGTGTGATCGTCGTCGGCGATGAGGTGAAAAACTCTGCACAGCAAGCGATTGCAGAACTGAAGCGGCTCGGATTGACGCCGGTCCTGCTGACCGGTGACAACGAGGGCGCGGCCCGCGAGGTCGCCCGGCAGGTCGGCATCGAACGCGTCGTCGCCGACGTCACGCCAGCCGAGAAACTCGACGCGATCACCGATCTGCAGGCCGACGGACATCGGGTTGCGATGGTCGGCGACGGCGTCAATGATACTGCCGCACTTGCCCGTTCGGATCTGGGAATCGCGATCGGGACCGGCACCGACGTCGCGATCGAGGCCAGCGACCTGACCGTCGTGAGCGGCGACCCGTTGTCGGTGGTCGACGCGATCCGGCTGGCGCGCGCGACCCACGGCATCATCCGCAGCAACCTGTTCTGGGCGTTCGGCTACAACGTCGCGGCCATCCCGTTGGCGGCGGCAGGCCTGCTCAACCCGATGATCGCCGGCGCGGCGATGGGGCTGTCGTCGGTGTTTGTCGTCGGAAACAGCTTGCGGCTGAAACGGTTTCGGTCCAGCAAGACGCAGTGACGGGAACGCCTCGTCGTTACCACTCCACGTCGAATCGGTCGAGCAGGACCTCGTCGAGGGCTTCGCTGACCGATTGCGGCGGGTCCGGATCGTCGGAGCGATAGATGACCTCGCAGATGCCGCTCGGTAGGTCGGGTGAGACGCACACCCGTAGATCGGTGTATGTGCTCATGAGTACGAGTAGCCGGTCCGGCGCGGGTGGCGGCCAGCCCGGTAGGTCGGCGTTGAGTTGCCAGATCTGTGCCAGCGTGACCATGGCATCGATCGGCCCGAACCCGAAGTTTGTCAGGTCCGGAGCGGTGAATCGGCCGTGAACCTCGGCCATAAAACCGCGTACCGCGGGAGGGATTGCCGCGGCAAGCTCCGGATGAGCGGGAGTCGTATCCATGCCGCCGGCGGCGTGCCGAGCCACACCGCAACGACGCGGTGATCGGGGCGGAGGTGCTCCACCACGTACGCGAGTAGGGGCTCGTCGTCGATCGTGATGACGCGTGCGTCGGAGAGTTCGGTGCGCATGATGTGAGCGAACTCCGGCAAGAACTGCAGGAACTCGGGAGTCCACAGGCTGAGCGCTATTGAGGCCCGCGTGTCGGCATCGGTGGCAGAAACGATGGGCTGCCACAGTGTGGGCACCGCGTCGAGATCGAGGCCACCGTCACCGGCAATGCGCGCGGTCGAGCCGTTCAGTTCGAGTGCGGTGAGCATTTCGGCGTCGGAGACCGTCATCGTGCGTGTCCCATCGTCGACGCCTCGCCAGTGAACAGCACGTGTGGCACGGTACTCCGGAGCGCAGGTGTGGCGGGTGTACGCCGCTTATCCCTGTGGGAAATGCGCCCGGGTGCGGGTTGCGGTTGACGTGGTGGTTTTGGTGTCCCGCTGGTGGGTGGTTTTCCTAATGTCACGGCCTATCGTCAATCCCGGATAGGCGTATCAAGGAAGCGTGGCCACCGAACAAGTACTGGAGCGTCCGACGCAGGACCAGCCGCCCCGTCGTCGACATCTGATCGCCGCCGGGGTGGCCGGTCTGGTCGCGGTCGGGGCCGGGCTGGCCGTCGGCGAACTGGGTGCGGTCCTCGCCGGACCGGACGCGTCGCCGTACTTCGCCGTCGGGTCGAGCGTCGTCGACCACACGCCCACCGCGGTGCGCGAATGGGCCATCACCACGTTCGGGACGTCGGACAAGACGGCGCTGTTCACCGGAATGGGCGTCATCATCGCGGTGCTGGCAGCCGCATGCGGGGTCCTCGAACGACGATTCCCGCCGGTCGGATCAGCAGTCATCGCGCTGTTCGGGCTCGTCGGGGTGATCGCAGCGCTTGGACGACCGGATGCGAGCTGGACCGCTGCACTGCCATCGGTCGCGACGGCGGTGGTCGCTGTCGTGGTGTTGCGGTGGCTGGTGGGGCTGTTGCCCAAGGTGGCGAGAGATCTCGATACGGTCCCTCCGCTTCGCTCCGGGCCCGACTCGATCAGCAGAGACACGGTCCCTCCGCTTCGCTCCGGGTCCTACTCGATCAGCGGGGCAGCCGTGTCCCGACGCTTCATCCTTTCCGCCGCCGGAATCGCCGTCGCCGCAGCAGGTGTCGGGGTGGTGGCGCGCAGGCTCGTCGCCGACGCCGCGCGCACCGTCGCCGACCGCGCGTCCCTCGTTCTGCCACGCCCGGCGTCACCCGCCGCGCCGCTACCGGCCGGCGTAGACCTACCCGACGCCATCCCGTTCGTCAGCTCCAACGCTGACTTCTACCGCATCGACACTGCCCTGCAGGTCCCCAACGTGACCACCGCCGACTGGTCGCTGCGCATCCACGGCATGGTCGACAACGAGCTCACCATCTCCTGGGACGAGCTGCTGGCCATGCCGATGGTGGAGCGCTACACCACGCTCACGTGCGTCTCCAACGAGATCGGCGGCGACCTCATCGGCAACGCCCGATGGCTGGGCGTGCCGATGAAGACGCTGCTCGACCGCGCCGGCGTCAAACCCGGGTCGACGATGCTGCTGTCCACCAGCGTCGACGGATGGACTTGTGGCACACCGGTTTCCGCTGTCACCGATGGCCGCGACGCGCTGCTCGCCGTCGGCATGAACGGCCAGCCGCTGCCTGTCGAACATGGTTTCCCGGTCCGGCAGGTGGTGCCGGGTCTCTACGGTTACGTGTCGGCGACCAAGTGGGTGAGCGACTGGGAACTGACCACCTTCGAGAACGCGCAGGGCTACTGGACCACGCGCGGCTGGTCGGCGCTGGGACCGATCAAGCTCGCCTCCCGGATCGACCGCCCGTCGTCGAACAGCACTCTCCGCGCCGGCGAGGTGATCGTCGCCGGGACGGCGTGGGCCCAGCACACCGGCGTCCGATCGGTGGAGGTTCGCATCGACAACGGCCCGTGGCAACCCGCGCAGCTGGCCACCGAGTACAGCGTCGACACCTGGCGACAGTGGCGCTACTCCTGGGCCGCGACACCGGGCACGCACACCGTCACCTGCCGCGCCATCGACAACAAGGGCACCCCGCAGATTGAAGCGATCGCCGATCCCATTCCCGACGGGGCGACCGGCCTGGACTCGCGCACATATCAGGTCACCTGAGGGCACTGAAACCCCTGAGTGATCAATCCGACTGCATGAAAGCTGTTATGTGCTCACATGCTATGTTCTCAGCACATTTGTGAGAATGGCGACAGCTACGAGCTGTGCCTCCAGCGCGTCGTTCGGACTGCGGAGGGACTCGCGGTCACCCCGCCAGGGTCCCCGGCCGCGCCCGACGACGTGAACCCAGGACAAGGTGAGTGAATTGAGCGTCGGTGTCGTGCGCGAGACCGCCGAGGGGGAGCGCCGCGTCGCGCTGGTCCCCAAAGTGGTCTCGACATTGATTTCCAAAGGCGTCGAGGTGGTGGTCGAGTCCGGGGCCGGACTGGCCGCATTGATCCCCGACGACGCCTACACAGAGGCGGGAGCCACTATCGGCGACCCGTATTCGGCTGATGTGGTGGTGCGCGTCGCACCCCCGTCGGATGCCGAAATCGCCAAACTGCGCGACGGGCAGAAGCTGATCGGCTTCCTCGCCCCGCGCAACGGCGACAACAAGATCGGTGCACTGAAGGCCGCCGGCGTAGAGGCTTACGCCGTCGAGGCCATTCCGCGTATCTCGCGCGCCCAGGTGATGGACGCGCTGAGTTCGCAGGCCAACGTCGCCGGTTACAAGTCGGTCATCGTCGCGGCCGACCTGTCGACCCGATTCTTCCCGATGCTGACCACCGCCGCGGGCACCGTGAAGCCGGCCACCGTGCTGGTGCTCGGCGTCGGCGTGGCCGGGCTGCAGGCGCTGGCCACGGCCAAGCGTCTCGGCGGTCGCACCACCGGATACGACGTCCGGCCCGAGGTGGCCGAGCAGGTCCGCTCCGTCGGTGCGCAGTGGCTCGATCTCGGGATCGACGCCGCAGGTGAGGGCGGGTACGCCCGTGAACTCACCGACGAGGAACGCGCCAAGCAGCAGCAGGCGCTCGAGGATGCCATCAAGGGCTTCGACATCGTCATCACCACCGCGCTGGTGCCCGGACGTCCGGCGCCGCGTCTGGTGACCGCCGCCGCCGTCGAGGGCATGAAGGCCGGCAGCGTCGTCGTCGACCTCGCGGGCGAGACCGGCGGTAACTGCGAGCTCACCGAGCCCGGACAGACCGTCGTCAAGCACGACGTCACGATCACCTCGCCGCTGAATCTCCCGGCCACCATGCCGGAGCACTCCAGCGAGCTCTACTCCAAGAACCTGCTCGCACTCATCGAGCTGATGCTCGGCGAGAACGGCGCGATCACCCCGGACTTCGACGACGAGGTCATCGCGGCCGCGTGTGTTACGGGTGGCGGCGCCGGGAGCGCAGCGAGCGGGCCGAGTGCAACCGCGGCGAGCGAGCCGAACGTTAAGCCGAAAGTCGAGGGGAACGCCTGATGTACACCGGTTTGCTCGCGAATATCGCGATCCTGGTGCTCGCCGGGTTCGTCGGTTTCGCCGTCATCTCCAAGGTCCCCAACACCCTGCACACCCCGCTGATGTCGGGCACCAACGCCATCCACGGCATCGTCGTGCTCGGTGCGCTGGTGGTGCTCGGTAGCCTGCCGGCCGACGCAAACTGGGGCGTCCGGATCATTGCCTTCGTCGCGTTGATCTTCGGCACGCTCAACGTCGTCGGTGGCTTCCTGGTCACCGACCGCATGCTGGGCATGTTCAAGGGCAAGAAGGAGGCCGCCAAGTGACCACCCTTATGCCTTCGACGACGCTGCTCGCCGCCGAGACGACCGCTCCGGTCTCCGAAGCGCTCGGCTACGGCGTCACCGTCCTCTACATCGTCGCGTTCTCGATGTTCATCTACGGTCTGTCCGGCCTGACCGGTCCCAAGACCGCAGTCCGCGGCAACTGGATCGCCGCGGTCGGTATGGGCATCGCCGTGATCGCCACCCTGCTCGGCGTGTACAACAACGCCGGCGATGTTGGAGTCCCGTCGATCAACTGGATCCTCATCGCACTCGGCCTGATTGTCGGTGTGGCGCTGGGTATTCCGCCGGCGCTGAAGACCAAGATGACCGCCATGCCGCAGCTGGTCGCGCTGTTCAACGGCGTCGGCGGTGGCACGGTCGCGCTCATCGCGTGGGCCGAGTTCATCGAGTCCGACGGCTTCACCAACGTCCACCAGACGCCGAGCGTCGCGCTGATTGTCGGATCGCTGTTCGCCGCGATCATCGGTTCGGTGTCGTTCTGGGGTTCGCTGGTGGCGTTCGCCAAGCTGCAGGAGATCATGCCGAAGGGCCTGGAGAAGGCTTTCGTCAAGAACGCCAAGCTGTTCCAGCTGGCCAACATCATCCTGGTCATCGTGGCGATCGCGATCGCGATCTACATCGGGCTCTCGGCTGACAACGCGTCGGCGACGCCGTGGTTCTGGATCGTGCTGCTGCTTGTGGTCGCCGGCCTGATGGGCCTGTTCGTGGTGTTCCCGATCGGCGGCGCCGACATGCCCGTGGTCATCTCGCTACTCAACGCGCTCACCGGATTGTCGGCTGCCGCAGCAGGTTTGGCGCTGGACAACCAGGCGATGATCGTGGCCGGCATGATCGTCGGTGCGTCGGGTTCGATCCTGACCAACCTGATGGCCAAGGCGATGAACCGCTCGATTCCGGCCATCGTGTTCGGTTCCTTCGGTGGCGGCGACGCCGGCGCTGCGGGCGGACCGGGCGCTGCCGGTGGCACCGTCAAGGCGACGTCGGCTGCCGATGCCGCCATCCAGATGGCCTACGCCAACCAGGTTGTGGTGGTGCCGGGTTACGGTCTCGCCGTTGCGCAGGCGCAGCACACCGTCAAGGAAATGGCAGATCTGTTGGAGGGCAAGGGCGTCGAGGTCAAGTACGCGATCCACCCGGTCGCCGGCCGCATGCCCGGACACATGAATGTCCTTCTGGCAGAAGCAGATGTGCCCTACGACGCGATGAAGGAGATGGACGACATCAACGGCGAGTTCAGCCGCACCGATGTCACCATCGTCATCGGCGCCAACGACGTCACCAACCCCGCAGCGCGCAACGACCCGAGCTCGCCGATCCACGGCATGCCGATCCTCAACGTCGACCAGTCGCGTTCGGTGATCGTGCTCAAGCGGTCGATGTCGTCGGGCTACGCCGGCATCGACAACCCGCTGTTCACCGCGGACCAGACGTCGATGCTGTTCGGCGACGCCAAGAAGTCCGTCGGTGAGGTCATCGAGGAGCTCAAGGCTCTGTAGGGACAACGGACCGTATATCAGCGGGCTCGCGACTAGGGTTGCGAGCCCGCTGTTCCGTTTTCAACCTGGTTCAATTCATCCAGTGACTTATATCGGTTGGCGGCGCTCGCAATGCGGATCAGAAGACAATCGGCGCCCGTAAACGGTCTCTCGCCATCGAAATGATCGGGCCGAGATCGTATGGGTTGTCCCTGTCGAGGCGCCAGATCAGAAAAGTCGACGTCATCTCGATGTCATCCGGCACCGGTTTGGTCACTACACCATCAACCTGCAGGTAGCGGTTCCACGGGATCTCCGGGTGGGCAGATGAGCAGCAACAGGCGCCTCCCAAGGCGATAATCGTGCTGAGCGCGCCGACAATCTCGAAGTGAACGTGCTCGATCTGATCCGCCCGTTCGAGATATGGCCGAAGCGACGGCGATGCCACAGCAGTCCCGGGCTGCAGCAGGAAGCGCAGTCCTGAGACATCTTCTGGCTCAACCACGGACAGCGAGGAATAGCGAGGTTCGTCGGGCAGAACGATGGCCAGCCGCTCACGCATGACTTCCAGATGGCCGAACCGCTGATCCGAGCCGCGTGTCGTCGTCAAACCGAATGCGAGTCGGCCACTTTGAATCTGCTCAAACTGTGCCGATGACTCCATCGCGTGGACGCGTGAGGTCGACGTCGGCGCGGCGAGCGTGAAGATGCCGAGGATCATCTGTAGGACGCGGATCGGTACCGAGCGAAATCCGACATGCAGAATGTGGGGGCCAAATTTGCCTTGGATCAGTTCGCGCTCTACCGAATCGAGGCTCTCCGCAACGCGCTCAGCGTAGGGAATCAGAGTGAGCCCGAGCGGCGTCAGCTCAACGCTCCTGGTGCCGCGGACGAAGACGTCGCCTCCCAACTGATGCTCCAGCTGCCTGATCGTGCGACTCAGAGGTGATGGCGAGATTGATAGGTCTGTTGCTGCTTTGGTGAAACTCAAGGTCTTTGCAACGGCCAGGAAGTACTTGAGCTGGCGCGCGTCGATCATGGTGATATCCAATGCGAAGAGTTGTGATGTGCAGACCTGATCAATTATGTCCTCTGGAGCAACAAAGTGTGGCCGGAGTGGACCTGGAGCTCCGGTCACTTCGGCTATAGATTCAGGGAATCCATTTCGCCGTAGCAGTCGATCTCGGGCGTTAACTCTCGAAACATCATTCGAAGTCCTCCACCCAAAACATGGCCGACAACTGTCGACCGCTTAGAAAGGCTGTGACCATTGACAACCTTCGCCGACGTTGTTCGCACACATCAGCCACTGATAGTGCCCGGCGTCTACGACGGTATTTCCGCCCGCGTGGCTCATGCGCTTGCGTTTCCCGCGGTCTACATCGGAAGCTACGCAACGTCTGCGGCCACGTACGGAATACCGGACCTCGGATACATCGGCTTGTCTGACATGGCCGACATGACCGCGCGGATTGCGGACGTGGTCGACTGCCCGATCATCGTAGACGGCGAAAATGGTTGGGGCACAGCACTTCAGGTCGCACGCGCGATCCGAACGATCGAGCGGGCCGGCGCATGTGCGGTGCACATTGAGGATCACGAGTTCGGCAAGCATCTGATCGACGAGCTGCAGGTACTGCCACTTGGCCGAGCCGTCGACAAGATTCACGCCGCCGTCGATGCGCGCGCCGATGAGGACTTCGCTGTGATCGCTCGGACCGATCTCGGTGGTGATGAAGCAGTGGATCGTGCGTTGGCCTTCCAAACGGCCGGTGCGAGTGCGATTTTCATCGCGGGTGACATGGAGGCTGCGCAGTGGGATCGGGTTCGGGCCGAGGTGACGGTGCCGGTTGTCACAGTGGATTCGCCGCAGCACAGTGCCGACGACCTCGCGAAGCTCGGAGCCGACGTAATCCTCTACTGGGGGCTGTCGGTGGTGGCCGCTTTGGATGGCCTCGAGCGTGCTTTGGGCGCGTTGAAGACGTCTGCGGGCTCGCTCGTTGTTGGCGAGGGTCTACGCGACTGGCGCTCGGCTGATGTCTTCTTTGGCATCAACGAAATGCGTTTGGCTGCAGCGAAATACGGATTGACAGGACAGAGCGGATCGTCCTCCGCACCTGACCTACGGACCGAAACAGAGGAATGATCAACATGAACGACGAACTATCAGACAACGTGGCTGTCGACGATGAAACAGGATTGGAGACCGGCCAGATCGGTCGAGCGGGACTGGTATCGCTGTCCCTATCGTCGTTCCTACCCGCGGTTGGTATGGCACTGGCGCCCTTCCTGCTCTACGTCACGGTGGGAGCGACAGCCTGGCTGCCGTCCCTGCTGTCGATGATCGCGATGATCTGCGTGGGCAAAGCGATCATCGCGTTTGCGCAGCGGTATGTTGCCACGGGTTCCCTGTACTCCTACGTCGGTGAGGTATTCGGCCGGTGGGCCGTGTACTTGGTGGGTGCCTCGCTGTTGGGTGGATTCATCGTTGCGACAGGCTCTCTCATTTCCACCGTGGGGGTATTCACGGGCAGCTTTCTCTCCAACATCGGTATGTCTGGTGCGATGGGAACTGGTCCGCAGTTGGTCATTCTGGTGGTCGCGGTGGCGGCGGCGTCGGCGGTTGCGTTGCGTGGCTTGGATACATCGGTGCTTGTCGCGGCGACGCTGACAGTGGTATCTCTTCCGCTACTCGTAGTGATCACGGCGGCAAGTGTCGTGCACAACGGCATCGACTTCGGCGCTCAGGTCACTTTCTCAGGAACGGGCGTGTCAGCGGTCTTCACTGGTATGGCCTTCGGTACCGCGTACCTATTGGGTTTCGAGAGCTGCGCCGCCTTGGCGGTCGAGACGAAGAACCCGAAGAGCTCGGTTCCCATCGCAGTGATGGTAGTCCCAGTGGTGTTGGGTACGCTCTTCACCGCCGCGACGGTGCTCCAAATCGGTGGTTTGGAGGCAGCCAAATCCCTTCTTGATCAGGGTATGTCGGCTCCCGCAGCGATCGCGACGGTGTCGGGACTGGGTTCGTCAGTAGCGGTCGCCACTGACGCGGTCCTCGCAGTCTCGGTCTATGCGTCGTTGCTCGGCTTCATCAACTTTGGCTCACGTTTCCTGCTGACCCTCTCCGATGACGGTCACCTCCCGAAGGCGGTGGGACGTGTCAGTGAGCAACGACGAATTCCGGTGGCCGGGATCGCCGTGATGTGTGTGGCAGGTCTGGCTGTTGCCATCGCATTCCTCTGTGCCACAGGAGACATCGTAGTCGCATACACAGACATCGCCCCTCTGTTCGTCGAGCTGTGGGTGCTGCCATACATCCTGATCTGTGCCGCCGCTGTGGTTCTGACGTTCCGTATCGGCCAGCGATCCTGGGGCGTGCTGATCAGTTCGATCCTCGGTGGTGGGTTCATGGTGTGGCTCTACATAAACGGATTATCGGCAGGCGGAGTGTCGGGCGCGATGAGTTGGACTGCCGTGACCATGACCGCGGTCATCGTTGCGTTGTTTGCCATCGTTCGTCGTACAGCGCCGGTAGCGAATGGATCTGTGGCCAGTGAGGTCGGCTGACCCATCAGCGGTGAGACTTCGGCTCACCACCGTATAAGAGCGAACTCTGCTCCGTCCGTGTATGCGGGCGGAGCAGAGTTGGCTGTGCGAGTGAGTCTGCGGTGAGCCTCAACCGAGGTTCGCTCGGGCGAATCTGACTTGGCGCTGCCACTGGTAGGAGCCACCGCCCTCGTGCCCGTTGAACTGGTAGACCTCAATGTCTTTGGCTGGTGACCCGTAATTGTTGAATGCAGCGAAAACACTTGACGGAGGACAGATGTCGTCCATCAACCCTACTGAGAAGAGCGCTGGAGCCGTCGATCGACGGGCCATGAACACGCCGTCGAAGAAGGACAGCGTATGGAAGACCCGTTCGACGTCGTTGCGCCGAACTGAGAGATAGCGCACCACTTCCTGATATGGATTGGACTCCACCTGCCCGATCACGTTGGGCAGGTTGCAGAGAAAAGGTACGTCGGGCATGACCGCAACCAGGCCATCGCTCAACGCCGCCGCCGCCAATGCGGTGCCGCCGCCCTGGCTGAGTCCGGTGAGCGAGACTGCCTCGGCATCAACCACATCGAGAGTGCGGGCGGCGTCGATGCATCGCACGGCGTCGGTGAAAATCCGGCGATAGACGAAGTTCTCTGGCGAATCGATTCCGCGAGTGAGGAATCCCGATACCGATGGTCCGCTGCCGTGCGGGTCCGGAGTGGCTCCCTCGGCCAGCCAGCCGGAGCCTTGTCCTCGCACGTCCATGACGATGTGGGCAAAGCCCGACGACGCCCAGCCCAGATGCTGCCACGGCAGGCCGCGCCCGCCGTTGTACGGCGAGTACTCGACCACCGTGGGCAGCGGCACATTTGTATCGGCCGGTACGACCAACCAAGCGGCGATCGACTCTCCACCGAATCCGGGAAAACGCATGTCGAACACATCGACAGTGCGCAGCGGCGTATCGACACGGTCGAGCTGGACACCGTTGGCGGCGGCTCTGGACTCGGAGATGGTTTGAGACCAGAAGTCGTCGAAGTCGTTCGGTTCTGTCAGGGCAGGCCGATACTCGCGAAGTTGATCGAGTGGAGGGTCAAGACGTTGCATGATCGTGCCTCTTCTTGATACTCAGAATGAGGGAGAGGAGCCGGTCCAGAGAATGCCCTTGGCCAGTACCAGGGTCGCGTTGACTTCCTGGACTAACTCAGGTGTCTTCGACAGTGCGACAACGACTCCGGCGGCCCCGGCGAGGGTGGCAACGGTGGCGACGATGCGGTTCATTGGTGTGCTCCTTGGGAAACAGGCCCGACTGCACTCGCAGTCGAACGGGATACGGCTTTCTGGGTCTTCCACGGGAATCGACGCAGCACCTTTGTGAGCATCGCGTAGACGAACACCGAGTCGGGCCACTGCGTCGAAACGCGGCCGGTTGCGCTCTTGAAATAGTTGTTCTCGTACTGGAATGCGGTGCCCTCCAGGCGACCCATGATCCAGCGGTCGAAGCGCTCGAACGCGCCTGTGCGGACCTCGATGCTGCTGGCACCGGTCTTGTGGGTGTGGGCGATTGCCGACGAGATGTACGACGCCTGCAGCTCCAGGTTGGTGATGATGGAACCAGCATTTGTATTGGGGCCGTACATGATAAAGAAGTTCGGGAACTTCGGAACCATCATGCCGAGAAAGGCGCGTGGTTCCCCGTTCCACGCGTTCTGAAGTTCGAGTCCGTCACGCCCGATGACGGGCAGTGACGACAAGAACTTCACCTTGAACCCGGTAGACATGACGAGAACATCGATCTTGTGCTCCACGCCATCGGCATCGATGATGCCATCCTCGGTGATGGTCGACACAGCCTTGGGTACCAGAGTCACGTTCTCACGTCGCAAGGCCGGATAAAAGTCGTCGGTTACGATGGGCCTCTTGCTCATATACGCATGCTTGGGAGTCACGGCTGCGGCCAGTTCTGGCATGTCGCCGAGTTGTTCTGTGATGTGAGCCCGTGCGGCCTTCTCTCCGGCTTCGTTCTCCGGTGTGCCCGGTCGAAACACTTTGCCGCGCAGTGTTGGTACCTCGCGCTGCAGGACGATCAACGTGCGGACCAATCGCTGGGCGACCGATGAGTTCATCGCCCGACGCTCGGTCGGGGTGAACTCGCGATCGCCCTTACCGATCACCCAGCCGGGCTCGCGTTGGAACATGTACACGT
Source organism: Actinomycetes bacterium (assembly GCA_023461275.1). Taxonomy (GTDB): domain Bacteria; phylum Actinomycetota; class Actinomycetes; order Mycobacteriales; family Mycobacteriaceae; genus Gordonia. The sequence continues at coordinate 63,730 of JAEYMI010000020.1, forward strand.
GACCGGCGGTCTTTGCCAGCGCCGGAACAACCTGAACTGCGGTAGAACCCGAGCCGACCACAGCTACCTTGCTGCCGGCGAGGTCGTACTTGTGCTCCCATTGGGCGGTATGAAACGCGGCTCCGCGGAAGGTGTCGAGACCCGGCCAGTCGGGCAACTTAGGGTCGCTGAGCATACCCACCGCACTGACCACGAAGTCCGCCCGCTGCAGCAGTTCCCCCTCGGCGCCGACGATCTCCCACTGCTGTAGGTCCTCATTCCATGACACACCACCGACCGCAGTGTTCAGGCGAATATGCGAGCGCAGATCGTACTTGTCGACGATGTGGTCGATGTATCCGTGAAACTCCTGTTGCCGCACATGAGTTCGGCTCCAGTTCCACGGCTCATAGGAGAACGAGTACAGCACCGATGGTGTGTCGACCTCAGCGCCCGGGTAGGTGTTGTGCCACCATGTGCCGCCAACGCCGGCGGCCTGCTCAAAGATGGTGAATCGATCGATTCCCTTGCGCTGCAATTCGATGGCCATCCCGATGCCGCCGAATCCGCTGCCGATGATGGCGACGGTGGGCGTGGTGGCTCGTTTTCTCATGGTGGACTCGCTGTCTGCCGGTGTGCGGATGGTGGACACGTCGTCGTAACCACCGGTGACATCGATGATGACCCGCTATCGGCATCCGCCGTAGTGCTAAAGCGTCGGAACCGGCGCCCGTGAACTTACAGAACGTCGGACGGCGAATTGTGACCACGGTCTCGTAAGATTCGTGCGGCCAGGTGCACTCCTAGCAGGTCATCGGCGTTCGACCACGAAATTCCCAGCAGTCGTTCGATTCGGGCGAGCCTGTCGTAGAGGGTAGGCCGTTCAATATGTAAGGACCGTGCTGACTCCGCCTTGTGGCCACCGTTGTGCAGGTACGCCGTAAGGGTCCTGAACAGCGCTGTGCCGTGAACCTCGTCGTAGGAAAGCACCGGCTGCAGTCGACGATCGGCGAAAGCCTGGAGATCCGGATTATCTCGGATCGTCCAGAGGAGCCTGTCGAGGTCGGGCGAGTCGGTGCGGTAGATGCCCCATATGTGGCGCGAACGAACAAAGTCGATTGGGCCGTTGAGGCGGCTGAACTCTACCGCGAGACCACGCCACGTGGTGGTCGTGGACCCCAGCACGACGCACGACGAAGTGTCAGCGAGGTGGCGCGCTAGTGAGCTTGCCGCGATGTCTGCCGCCTGCTCACCGGCGCTGGGCTCATCGAGTCCCATCACACCGACGGCGACACCCGGCCGACGTGCCGCCAACAGCACGGACAAGTCAGACTCCACCATGGATCGAGCAACTCGCCGAGCCAGCCTGGGCCAGTCGACTGGCGACTCGCGGCCGGAACGAGGGTCGACAACGAGTGCAAAAGGCAACAGATAATGCGGGTCGAAACCGATTGCAGCGGCGGACAGGGCGACGCGATCAGCGCTGCCGGCTTCGTCGATCAGCGAGTTGATCAGTGCCGCAGTACTTCCCGATAGCGTGCGGGCTGATCGAAGATCACGGGTCAGCGCCACAGACAACGCCCGTGCCGCTCGGGTGGTTTCGGCTCTTTCACCGGTGGTCAAGGTACCGTTCAGTCCGACGAGAACGACATGCGTTGGTCGCATCGGGCCGCCGCCGCTCACTTGGAGTGGGACAGTTTCGATCTGCCGCGCCGGATCGTTGCGAGCAGATTGAATGAAGAGCAGAAGGTCACTCTCGGTGTGGCCCAATGTCGCCGCTACCAGGATCATGGTGGTGCTATCGATGAGCGCTGCAGGCTGACCTGTCCGCGCGGTGAGTACGTCGAGGACCGCTTCGACGGGGTCTTCGGAGAGGAGCGCATCGAGGTACGCCTCATTCGCCGCGTTGACGGCGATCAGATCGTCGACGTCTCCGTTGACCAGCGCGGTGTGAACCTCGCGGGAGATCTCGACGTAGGCGACCGGACGCTCGAGAGTGATGAGCGGAAGCTCGAGGCTCTCACACGCGTCGACCAGGTCGGTGGGTACTTCCGCATAGATTGGGCCGAGCTCCAGAACCAGTGCCGCAGCGCCTGATTCGATCAGATGCTCGATGTAGCGGCGCCGCTCTGCCGGCGTATCCCCAAGTCCCAGACCATACGTGAGCAGGACCTCGCCGCCACGAAGATAGAAGCCGACGTTGAAGTGCTCACCGAGGTGCAACCACCGGACCTCGGTACCCATCTTCGATCGTCCAGCGAGGACCTGCGGAACCCCGGCGCGAACGGTCGGCAGTCCGACGAACCATTCGAGATCATGCATCACACCTGCCTGTTCCATCGCGGCAATGATATCCGTCGCGAATAGTCACGGCGGCCGGTGGAGGATCAGGGGAGAGTTCATCCAAGGTGGAGTCCGCCGTCGACCAGAATGTCGATTCCGGTGACGTAGCGGGACTCGTTGGACGCCAGGAAGAGGACCGGACCGGTGATGTCCTCTACCTTGGCCAACCGCCGAAGAGGAATTCCTGCCGCAACCGATTCCAGGGAATCATCCTTTGTCATGACGTGATCCAGGTAGCCGGGAGAGATGGAGTTCACCCGAATTCCTTTGGGGCCCAGATCGAGTGCGACGTTCCGCGTCATTCCGAGCACTGCTGCCTTGGAAGCCACATAGCCGATGGAACCTTCGCCGGAGCCACCGGTGTGGGCCCACAACGATGAGATGTTGATGATCGATCCTTCTTCGCGGGCGATCATTCCAGGGATCACAGCACGCATTCCGTAAGCGACCCCGGTCTGGTTCACGGCGATCACCCGATCCCATCCTGCCGGTGAAAGGTCTTGCACGCCATCGCGTGCCGAGATACCCGCGTTGTTCACCAGAGTGGTGACCGGCCCGAACTCCTGCTCGGTCAGCGCAACCGCATCGGCCCATGAGGCCTCGTCGGAGACATCAAGGTGGACATAGGTGGCTCGATGACCCTGTGCCCGCAGTGATTCTGCGAGCTCCTTACCGGCCCCGTCGGCGACGTCGGCGAGTGTCACCGAGGCACCTTCATTCGCGCACGCGCGAGCGTGCGCGGCACCCTGGCCACCGGCCGCGCCGGTGATCAGAACGACTTTTCCGTTGAGACGTCCGTGTTGTGTCATTGCCATTGCCTTCCGTCTGGGCCCACGGGCGGGCCCGGCCACCATGTTGGAGTGTAAGGCGAACTGGACAAACGTACAACCAGTCGGCGGTCAGGCTTGCGCAGTGGTTACCGGCTGACTGGCCCTGAGCGGACTCTTATCGAGTACGACGTGAAGCATCTCGCGCGCTTGTCTGTCCGACAATGACACGTCACCGAGTAGACGTTGAAAGGTCATCCCTTCGACGATGACCTCGATCTGAGCGGCGACCTCGACGGAGTACACCGCAGACACCCGGGCTATGGTGGCCCGCGACCAATCCCGCACGATCGCCCGATAGCGGTTGTCTCGAACTCCCTGCGCGTACAACTCATAGAGCAGGATCGCCCGATCGGTGTTCTCGTGTTGCCCGTTCACCGAGGCCAGTACCGCATCGATCACGTCCTCGGTCGACGAAGCGTTCCGGAACATCTCGTCGTACCGGTCGCGTTCGCGAACCGAAAAGCGCCGAAACGCTTCAAGTACCAGGTCATCAATACTGCTGAAGTGATAGTTGGTGCTGCCGAGGGCAATCCCTGCCTCGGTGGCGACCTTGCGGTGAGTGATCCCGCGAACCCCGTGCACGACAGCAACGCGCAGTGCTGCGTCGAGAAGTGCTTCGCGTGTGCTGCTGCTTCGTCGGCCGTCGGAGCTGTCCTTGCGTGGCATCGTCGGGTGCTCCTGCTTTCTCGTTTACCGGACTGGTTCATTTGATGGCCGATCGCATCTAAGCGGCTCGGATTATGCCCAGTATGACAACGCTATTGGCCGGGAACGCAACACTGAATCATTTCGCGGGGGCCGCTGCCGGGCGATAGTGGATATACGCGACCGAACGGACGGATTGTTACTCCGAGGCAATCTCGTGTAACTCGACCGTAGCACCCGGCTAGCAGACTCGTCGCTACCAAGTCTGGACAAATGTTCAAACATCTTGTGATACTGGGTTGGCACGGCGTAGTGATCCACAGCACAGAGGTGACGGATCAACCCACTCGGCTGAAGGAGGCCGCAAATGACAGTTATGGACGACAAGCGCATGGGTGTTCGCACCTGGGGGATGTTCATCGGTGGCGAGTTCGTTGACTCGGTCGGTGGAGAGGTCGACGAGATCATCAACCCCGCCAGTGGCGACGTGATCGGCATCGTGCCACGGGGAACCGCCGCCGACGTCGATCGCGCGGTAGACGCGGCCAAGCGTGCACTCCCGGCGTGGCTGGAAACCACTCCGGGTGAGCGGGCCCTGATCCTGTTGCGCATGGCAGATGTGCTGGAAGCCAACATTGAGGATATCGGCGCGGTCGAGTCCGCCAACGCCGGCAAGCCGAAGCTTCAGTCACAGCACGACCTCGAGCTATGTGTGGACGCGCTCCGTTACTTTGCTGGCGCTGCAAGACATCTCGACGGAATCGCGGCCGGAGAGTACATGGCCGGCTACACGTCCTACGTGCGCCGAGAGCCGATTGGCATCGTCGGAGGAATCGCACCGTGGAACTACCCGATGGCTATGGCGATCTTCAAGTTCGTCCCGGCGCTGGCCGCGGGCAACGTGCAGATCACCAAGCCGAGTGAGCAGACCCCGCTCTCGCTGTTGCGATTCATGGAACTGATTGCCGACATCGTCCCCGCCGGCGTACTGAACGTCGTCACGGGCTTCGGTCAACCGGTGGGTCAGCGCCTCGTCGAGCACCCTGAAGTCGGGTTCGTGTCACTGACCGGTGACATCAACACCGGACGCACCATCGCGGCCGAAGGTGCGGCAACGCTCACCCGCACGCACCTCGAGCTGGGCGGTAAGGCGCCGGTTCTGGTGTTCGACGATGCAGATCTAGCTGCAGCCAAGGAGGTGTTCAAGGTCGCGTCGTTCTACAACGCCGGCCAGGACTGTACAGCAGCATGCCGAATCATTGCCGGACCCAAGGTCTTTGACAAGGTGGTCGCAGACCTCGTCGAGAGCGCGGAGAGCATCAGAATCGGTGACCCGACCAAGGACCCCGATCTGGACCTGGGTTCGCTGATCAGCCGTAAGCAACAGGAGCGAGTGCTCGGCTTCCTCAATCGCGCACAGGATGCCGGCGCACAGATCCTCACCGGAGGCCACACCAGTGGTCCCGGATACGACGATCGAGGTTGTTTCGTGTCGCCGACAGTCGTGGTCAATGTCGGTCAGGAGCACGAGATCGTCCAGCGTGAGGTGTTCGGGCCCGTGGCGACGGTGCAACGTGCGTCTTCGGTGGAAGAGGCATTCGACTGGGCCAACGCCACTCGATACGGTCTGTCCGCATCAGCATTCACCGAGAATCACTCTCTTGCCATGCAGGCCGCCAAGCGGTTGCAGTTCGGGACTGTCTGGATCAACGACCACTGGTTGGCCTCGCCGGAGCTCCCGCACGGTGGCTTCAAGGACTCGGGATACGGAAAAGATCTGTCCAAGTACGGCTTTGAAGACTATACCCAGATCAAGCAGGTCACTCACCGGATCGGTTCGAGCGTCTGGTCGGCCGGTACTGCGGGACTGACCAATGAAGGTCGTCGCAACCGCTGAGGCGGGAACCCCGGAAGAGGCGGCGGAACCGGCACCGCGGTGTACCCCGCCTCCTCCGAGGACCAGGTCGGACCAACCTCCGGCCATCACGAATCACCTATCGCAACAAAGCTTCTCGTTTGAGATGCCTCAGTCGACACAGCGGTGTGTCGCCTCGCTATCGTGCCCCTGTGGCCATGACCGTAAGGATTGACGGTGGACACTTCACACCGTGACAACGCAGACGTTGCACCGAAAACCTCGTTGTACACCCGTACCGCCGATGTACCGGTGCTCATGCCCGATGATCAACCTCGACTTCAGGGTCGGATGGGAACACTCGATGTTGCCTTCTCGGTCCTGGCTTTCAATGCTCCGCTGTCCGGCGTTATCGGATTCGTCCCTGCCGTAATTGGATTCGGCAACGGCATAGGCGCTCCATCAGCCTACCTCGGCGTCGGTGTGTTGCTCCTCTTCTTCGCTGTGGGTTTCACCACCATGAGCCGGTACCTCCCGAATCCGGGTGCCTTCTACGCCTACATCACCGCAGGACTTGGGCGCCGAGTCGGCTTGGGCAGCGCCTTCCTCGCAGTGTTCTCGTATCTGTTCGTTCTCGTTGGCGCCTATGCGTTCGGCGGCATCGCGATGGAATCACTCATCACGTCCTGGGGAGGCCCTGAACTACCTTGGTGGCTCTACGTTTTGGTCTTCATTGGAGCGGTCGCCGGCCTCGGCTACTTTCGTATCGATCTGTCAGCCAAGGTCTTGACGGTGGTCATGTGTCTCGAACTGGCTGTGGTACTGATCTGGAACGCCAGAGTATTCATCGATGGCGGACCTGAAGGCGCGGCGGTGAACACGTTCAGTCCGAATGCTGTGATGTCGGGATCGTTGGGCGTGGCCATTCTGTTCTGCTTCTCGAGTTTCTCCGGGTTCGAGGCGACGGCCATCTTCCGTGAAGAAGTGCGTGATCCCGACAAGACGATCCCGCGAGCGACGTATCTCGCGGTCGGCTTCCTCGCGGCGTTATACGCGGTTGCGGCGTACTGCATGATTGTCGGCTTCGGGCCCAGCGATGTGGTGGCCAAGACAGGCGAGGACCCGGCTGGGTCGGCGATGTCGAGTATCGGGACCTATGTGGGTGCGGTGGCCCAAGACGCCGCAACAATCCTGTTGTGCACCAGTATCTTTGCCTCCTGTCTCTCGATCCACAACGTCGGTGCACGCTATCTCTATTCGCTCAGTGTGGATCGGATCCTGCCTGCCGGGCTCAGTGGTGTGCATGGTCGGCATGGCTCTCCCCACCGTGCGTCGATCCTGACCACTGCGATAGCTCTGGTGTTCGTCGTGGGACTGGTCATCGCTGCGGTTTCACCGACGACGCTTTATGCGACCTTGGTCGGAATCGGTGGCTACGCCTTGATACTCCTTCTGCTGTTGACCTCGGTGGCCGTGATTCCCTACCTACTCACCAAGCGTCCGAAAGATGTGCCGCTCAACGTATTCAAGATGGTCGTCGCACCGATCATCGCTGTTGTCGGTCTCGTGATCGCGGCCTACCTCGGCACCACGAACATCACTCTGCTGACTGGTCAGTCGACCGCAATCTCCTACACGGTGGTGGGTCTGGCCGCAGGTGTATTCGTGGCGGGTGTCGTGGTGGCGACATTCCTACGTCACCGTCACCCCACGGTCTATCGCCGTATCGGTCGGCAAGAGGTGTGAGCGAAGTATCTGAAACAGATTTCTGCACAGTAACTTTGAAAGGAAAAAAGAATGTCTGATGTGATCGTTATCGGAGGGGGCGTGGCAGGTCTTATCGCTGCTCGTGACCTTGGGGAAGCCGGCTACAGCACCGTCATCCTGGAAGCACGTGACCGGCTGGGCGGCCGACTGTGGTACGAACAGCTCGAGGACTATGACCACAAGGTGGAACTTGGTGGCACGTGGTTCCCGCGGAGTGGCAATCCGCGACTGATGGCCGAGATCGAACGGTATGGCTTGGAAATCAAGGACAGCCCCACGCCGATGAACTTCCGCTGGTTCATCGAAAACGAGGTACGCGACACGGCGTCGCCGGTTCCGGCTGACCAGATCCCCGATCTAGAGCTCGCGTTGTACAAGATCATGCGAGACGCAGATCGGCTCACCGCTGGCGTCGCGGAGGACGAGAGCGTAGTCGATCTGGATCTGCCGGTCACCGAATGGTTGCAGCGCAACGGAATCAGCGGCTCGTCGGCCGATCTGGTACTTGCGTTTGCGGGTTTTGCGCTTGGGAACACCCCGGACCAAGTGTCGATGCTGCATCTTCTTCGTTGGACCAACGAGTTTGGCCTGAGCCCGTGGCGGCTATTCAATGCGCCCGTCACCAAGTTCGCCAACGGCACAGTCGATTTCTATACGACGCTAGGGAAGGCGTCGGGCGCCGAGATCGTCCTTTCCGCGCCGGTCGCCAAGGTCGAGGATGCGGGCGATGGCGTCACGGTCACCGATCGATCAGGCCGCGTGTACACGGCGCGGGCAGCGGTCGTCGCCACCCCGTCGAACCTATGGGATGACATCGAGTTCAGCCCGGGTCTCAGCGAAGGCAAGCAGGAGTACAGTTCTCGGCGGCATGCTGGGGAAGCTGTGAAGTTCTGGGCGCTGTGTAAGAACCTTCCGGAGTACGCCGGCGGAGTGGGCTTTGCGCCCCGTCTACAGTGGCTGCAGACCGAATGGGAGCGTCCCGACGGCGCGCTCATGGTCGCCTTCGGTATGGACCGCAGCTTGATCGACATCACTGATCGCGAGAGTATCCAGCGCGCGGTTCGCGAGTACTACCCAACTGCGGAAGTTGTCCGGTGGTGGTCGCACGACTGGAATACCGATCCATGGTCGAAGGGCACCTGGACTGCTTTCCGTCCCGGGCAAATGACAGCTCTGGCAGGTGATCTCCGATCTGCTGAGGGCAACGTCTTCTTCGCGACATCTGACAACGCGGTCGCCTTCGCCGGCTGGATCGAAGGGGCCATCGAACGAGGCGCCGACGTCGCCACGGATGTCGCCAAAAAGCTGAGCTGACGACGGTCGGTCTGGGTCCTCCGCGCGGGGTGGGGCCCAGACCGGCAATGACTGGCGACATCAATTGGCGGAGAGGACTTTTCATACAATGTCCGGAGAAGTGACTGCGCTGCTGGGCGCGAAGGTGATCATCGGCGACGGTACGGCCCTCGACGCTGCCGACATCGTGATCGAAGGTGAACGGATCGTGTCTGTGCGGCCGGCCGGCAACCTCGAGACCAGACGGCAGAACATGGCGAAGATCGATATGACCGGCGCGACGATCATGCCGACCATCATCAATGTGCACGGCCACGTCGGGTATCTCCGCGGCGGTTCATGCGGGGCGGAGAACTATAGTCGGGACAACGTCATCGACCATCTTCGTCGACTTGCGTACTACGGTGTGTCGGTCATTCAGTCGCTCGGAACCGATCGAGATGCCACCGAGATCCGAATCCGCGACGCGCAGGACTCAGGCGATATCGATGTCTCTCGAATGGCGTTGTTGCGCACCGCCGGAGCTGGAATCGCCGCATCCTCCGGGCCGTGCGGTAACGGCGGCGCCTATTTCGCCACCGATGTCATCCGTGAGATCGACGGTCCGCTCGACGCGGCGTCGGTGGTCGCCGATCTCGCGACAGAGCGACCGAACGTGATCAAGGTGTGGATCGACGATCGCTCAGGAACGAAGAAGGTTCCGGATCTGAGAACCGTGACCTCTGTGGTGGATGAGGCCCGCAAACATGGCATTCCTGTTGTCGCGCATGTGTTCAGTGCGGAGGACGCACGCAAAGCCGTCGAAGCGGGAGCCGACGGCCTCGCTCATATGATCCGCACTGAGGTCCCCGACGACGACCTCCTGGACGCAATTGCTTCGCGCGATATGTATGTGTGTTCGTCAATCGGGATCCAACGCAATTTCCTCGACGACCTGGACTGGCTCGACGAGGAGTGGGTGGCTGAGACTGTCGATGATGACTCGAGAGGCCAGGTCCGCTCATACTTCGAATCGATGCAACCGGATGAACGCCGCGAGATCAGTGACGTGCTGCCCATTCTCGCGCAGCAGGCTCGCGCGCTGCATGAGCGGGGGATACCGCTGGTGCTGTCCTGTGACACCGGACTGGACGGCCAATTCTTCGGCGTCGCCGAACATCGCGAGATCGAGGCCATGGCAAAGGCGGGGATAGCGCCTGGGGAAGTGCTCCGGGCTGCGACGTCGACGGGAGCGCGACTCCTGGGGCTCTCTGATCGCGGCACCATTGCACCGGGCAAACGTGCGGATCTCCTTGTGCTGTCGTCGGATCCGCTCGACGATGTAACCAAGACCCGCGACATAGCCGAGGTCTACCTTGGCGGCCGGCGGCTGGACCGCACTGCCATGAGCGCCGGCTGGCGAACGGTCGCGTCGTCGTCCCATGGCAGCGCAAAATGAGCGTCGTCGCGGGGTATGCGAGACATGGCAAAAGTGTTCAAACTTACGAAGGGACGCAGTGATGGTGGCGACAACGGAGCCGGTAACGTGGCATGTGGGAGACATCTCCATCACGCGGCTCATCGAACTCGAACAGGTATCCGACCTTGGCGAGTTCATCTCTGAGATCCCGGGTGCGACCGTCGATGCGATCACCGCGTTGCCGTGGCTCTCTGGCGATCGGTGGTTGGCTGCCGACGGTGGATATCCTTGGCGCGTCCAGTCTTTCCTCGTCGAAGTGGCCGGCCGGCGGGTGATCGTGGACACCGGGATAGGCAACGACAAGGATCGTGCGCTCGAGGTCTATCGACTGAAAACTGACTTCCTGCAACGACTCCAGGATCTGGGTTGGTCGCCGGAATCGGTGGACGCCGTCGTGTGTACGCATCTTCACGTCGACCACGTGGGATGGAACACCACTCTTGTCGACGGGAAGTGGGTCCCGACATTCCCGAACGCGAAATACTATTTTGTACGTGCGGAGTACGAGCATTGGCGTGACTTCTTTGCCGATCCCAAGGCCGACGAAGTGTATGCCAACGACTACATCAAAGATGAGGTGGACGCCAAGGCGGTCTATGCCGACTCCGTCGAGCCGGTGATGGCTGCAGGTTGTGTCGAATTGATCGAATCCGACGCCGAAGTCCTTCCTGGGCTGAGATTGGTGCCGAGCCCCGGGCATACACCAGGGCACGCTTGCGTCGTCGTCGAGTCCGATGGCTGTGCCGCGGTTATCACCGGGGACTGCCTGCATACTCCGTTCCAGATTGCGTACCCGGAGTGGAGCATTCTGCTCGACACTGATCAGCATGCTTCGGCTACCGCTCGGCAAGAGCTGGTAGAGCAATGGGCCGCTGGCCAAACTTTCATCATCGGAACGCATTTCGGCGGTCCAGGCGCAGGCCACGTGGTTCGGATGGGCGACCGATGGGGCCTGCGACTTCTCCCGGGCGCCGAATCGGGAGGCGAGCAACGTGTTCCCTTGTCGGCCCCGGCGGCCGATTGATGGCATAGGGATCATGCGCAGCGTCATACCGCAACAGTGGGGTGCACTCGGTGCCGCGATCCTCATTGAGGTTTGTGGCACACTGCTTCTGAAGCCTGCGGTCGACAGGCCGGCACTTCTGCTGCTCACCCTGCTTTGCTACGGCCTCGCGATCGCATTGCTGACCGTTTCATTGCGGGCTGGAATGACGATCGGCGTGGCCTACGGTATGTGGGCTGCGATTGGTGTTGTCGCCACCGCACTTCTGGCCAGCTGGCTGTTCGACGAATCCCTCACTCCGGTAAAGGGTATCGGGTTCCTGGTCATCGCTATCGGTGTGATTCTTGTCGAATTCGGTGCGCGGCGTACGTCTTCGTCGGAGGAGGCCGACGCTTGATCGAATCGATGTGGCTTCTCGGCGCCATCGCTGCAGAGGTGGCCGCAACGCTCATGCTTCGAGGTTCTGATGGCCTGCGTAACAGGGTGTTTCTGGCGCCGGTGGCTCTCGGGTATGTCGTATCGGCACTGTCATTGAGCGTTGCGATCAAGAGCGGAATGCAGGTTGGGGTCGCCTACGGCATCTGGGCGGCGTGCGGAATCGTCAGCGTTGCGGTGCTCGCACGATTCCTCTTCCGGGACCCGCTGACGCCGATGATGATGGTGGGGATGTTCCTGATTGCCGGCGGTGTCATCCTCGTAGAGGTCGGCGGGTGAGGGCTGGCTGGAAGCCTGCCTCAACCTCTCAGCCCACCACGAAATGTCCTGCGTTGTCGCCACCGTCCACCAGGTACACGTGCCCGTTGGTGTGTCGCGCCTCGGTCGAAGTGAGGTGGGAAACGACATCAGCGATCACCTCGGGGGTAGCGAACGTGCCCATCGGATTTCGCCGTTCGGAGTCGCGAATGGCGTCGACGTCGTTGCCGTACAGGCGGGTCATCATCGGCGTACGCACCCAACCCGGCGCAACAGCGTTGCTACGGACTCCGAACTTGCCGAAGTCCATGGCCATCCCGCGCACAAGTCCGACGACTCCATGTTTGGCAGCGAGATACGGTGCCGAATCGGGATACCCGGTGACACCGCAATCCGAGCTGATCGCGACGAAATTACCCCGAGTCTCGATCAGATCGGGCACGGTGTGACGAGCGGTGAGAAATGTGCCGGTGAGAATCACTGCGACGGAACGATTCCAGTCTTCGATGGACGCGCTGACCGCAGTTCCTGTCGATTCGATACCCGCGTTCGCCACGCTTACCGAGATCGGGCCTAGGCTTTCTCGCACTCTCGCTGCGGCGGCTGCGAGGTCGTCGGACACTGAGACATCGCCGGTGATGGTGACGCTGGTAGCGCCTGCTTGAGAGATCAAGTGGGCAGTCTCTGCAAGGCCGTCCGCGTTGAGATCGAAGACGCCGACGTCATGGCCGCGTTTGGCGAGGCGCAACGCGATGGCTCGCCCGATTCCTGATCCCGCCCCGGTGATGAAGGCGCTTCCGATGTTCGGATCGTGGGTCATGGACTTCTCCTGATCGTTCGGATACTGATCCAGACGGTGTGTTGGACATTTATATCAAGAGCTGTGTCGAAAGAAACTGCGTTCACCTAGCCATGATTAGCCAAAGTAGCACGGAGTTAACACGATTACCTCGACAGCGGACCGTGCATCCGCTTACACTTTCGCCAGTGGACATATGTCCAAAGTAGCGATCAACGGGAGACCATGATGACCAACTCCGAGCGCGGTGAGCTCATTGCCGATCTGGCGAACCTCGACATCCATCCGGTGCTGGCTGCAGTCGCGCAGCTGACAGGTGACGAGCGATTGCTGGACGACCGGTTCATCCCGCAGAAACCCGTCGTCGCGGCCACTACCGTCGCCAACGGCGGGCTGGATGCCGACCGGGTGGCCGAAGCACGCGAACTGGTTGTGGACGCATTGTTGACTCGGCGCACCGTTCCGCACGACGGAGGCGGCACAGACATCGGCCGGCTGGTCAACTTTCTTACGGGACTGGATGATCCGACGTTCACCGACCGACTGAAGCGCGAGATCGATGTGAGTGCGACCCACGTTCAACCGACGCATCGCGAGCGTCCACTGAAGGCGGCGGTCATCGGTGCCGGCATGTCAGGAATCGCCGCTGCCTATCGGTTGCAGCAGCAAGGACACGAGGTGGTGATCTTCGAAAGACGATCCGACTTCGGCGGAACCTGGATGGTGAATCGGTACCCCGGCTGTCGACTCGACACGTCGAACTTCATCTACAGTTACTCTTTCGCCCAGAAGTCGGACTGGTCGAGCAAGTACTCGGAGCGTGCGGAGATCCATCAGTACTTTCGCGATGTGGCGCACGCCAACGGTCTCGACAAGAAGACGAACTTTGACACCGAAGTGGTTTCCGCTCGTTGGTCAACGGCGCGTCAACAGTGGGATGTGCAGTATCGCAACCGACGCGACGGTACCCAGAACACCGCCATCTTCGATGTGGTGATCTCTGCGGTAGGCCAGTTGAGCAAGCCGCTGATCCCTGAGGTTGCCGGTGCCGACCGCTTCGAAGGGATTCAGACTCATTCGGCGGATTGGCCCGAAGATCTTGATGTCACCGGCAAGCGTGTCGCCGTAATAGGCAGTGGTGCTTCGGGTTTCCAGATCGTGCCGGCCATCGCGGACACCGCTGAGTCCGTAGTGCTCTTCCAGCGCACGCCACCGTGGATGGTGCCCACCCCCGACTACCACGACACGCTGCCCGAATCCGTATCACGACTCTTCGCACGGATTCCCACGCTGGCGGTATGGCACCGGTTCTGGATGTTCTGGGTCGCGGTTGAAGGTCGATACCCGCTGACCATCGTCGACCCCGATTGGAACGGTGAGGGCACGGTATCGGAGTCGAACGCGCGGTTCCGCGACCAACTGGTGGAGCACCTTCGGTCTCGTTATGCAGATCGACCCGAACTTCTCGAGCACGTCGTGCCCTCGTATGCGCCAGGTGCCAAGCGTCTACTGCGCGACAACGGAGCGTGGCCGAACGCATTGCAGAGTCCCAACGTCACTGTCGATAGCGGACCGGTAACTTCGTTGACAGAGAAGACGATTCGGTCGTCCGGCGGTGCCGAGTATGAGGTCGACGTCATCGTGTACGCGACCGGCTTCCGTGCGTCGGAGATTCTTGAAGACGTGGAAGTTGTTGGGAGTACTGGTCAAACACTGACCGAAACCTGGAACGGTGAGCCACGGGCATACCTGGGTCTGACGGTTCCGACCTTTCCCAACTTCTTTATTCTCTACGGTCCGAACACAAATCTCGTGGTCAATGGCAGCTTGATCTTCATGATCGAGTGCGCACTCGACTATGTGATGGGCTGCCTCGATGAGATCAGCACCACTGGTCGAGCCCTGGACACGAAGCCGGAGGCGCTCTCGGAGTTCGTGAACTGGATGGAGGAGGGCAACGCACGTTCGGCGTGGGGAACTTCGACGGTGTCAAGCTGGTACAAGAACGCCAACGGCGTGGTGACCCAGAACTGGCCGCACCCGATGACCGAGTATTGGCGAGTGACGCGGGAACTGGCACCAGACGCTCATCTGGCTGTCGCGCCGGTGGAACTGGCTGGGCACGGGAGCTGATTGTTGAAACCTCGACGCGTTCGCCGTTGAGGTTTCACGGAGCGCAAATGCCCAGCAGGGCACGCTCGCGTGAATCGCTGCAGGCAAAGCGCCCACCAGGGGGCGGACCGTCGACGTCACGTCACCGGCACCGCGCTGGTGGGCGCTTTTCCTTTGGGGTGTCTATCCGGGCGATGCCATTCAGCTGCGCAGGCCCGCGACCTTCAGCAATTCCGGTCGACGCAGGACGAGCCCGATCCACATCGCCACACCCAGGTACACCGCGAACAGCGTGGTGCTCAGCAGGGGCGCTTCGATGCGCATGTTGGCCGTGACCGCGCCGCCCAGATAGCCGGTGAGCGCGACCGCACCGAGCACGGCGGTACGCGGAATGGCGAAGAGTATGAGGCCGATCAGCAGCACGGCCCCCATCACGTAGGTCTGGTGATCGGGGAACCCGAGGTCGCGGGTGCCGTCGATCACCGCTTGCGGTCGCGCGAACTTGCCGGCGACGTCGAAGGCGAGGAACAGGCCGACAAGCACCGAGATCACCACGCCGACGATGGTGCTTCGGCTGCGCGTTGGTGCGGACAAGCTGTTTGTTGATGCGGTGCTGGTCTGCGGTGTGCTAGCCATGGTGTGCTCCTCGGGCCGTGATCTGGACTGATGTGAACTTGGGTTGATGTGAACCGGGTTGATGTGATGTCGACGGAGGGGAAGACCGTCCAGGTGCCCGGAAATCATCGGCGCGACCCAGATCCTGTTACTCATCCGAGATCGCAGAGCGCCCGCCCTGTTGCCCAACCACCCTATTGTTACGCAAGTGCCTCATGTGACAAAGGTGAAGCGACTGAAGCTGGCGGCGATCGGAATGGTCGCCGCTTCGGCTGTCGGCGGTTCGGTGATCGGTGCGATGCCCGAGGCCTCGGCGGCCCCATCGGCAACCACCCCGTCGACAACCGCTCCCTCCGGCGCGCCCACGGCCGGTGCGGTCGATCCGGGTGCGCTCTACAACACGGCTCAGCAGAAGTTCGCCGCCGGCGACGTGCCGGCCGGACTCGACGCCCTCAAGCGCGTGCTTGCCGTCGCGCCGGCGGACGGTGACGCCCTGGCCTTGCAGGCGATCTGGAGCGATCAGGCCGACGACGCCGCGACATCTGCGGCGGCTCTGAAGCGACTGTCGACGCTCAACGGGGCGCTGGCCACCTCGGCGCGCAACGTCATCTCCGCGGTCACCGACGCCGCCGCGATCGTGCCGGACGTGTCGTCGAAGCAGGTCTCGGGGCGCGCGGCGATCGTGATCCTGGGTTACGGGCTGAATAAGAACGGCACGATGGCACCAGAACTGGTCAACCGGGTGACCGCGGGCCGGACACAGGCGCAGGCCACCACCACATTGCCGATCGTGGTCACCGGTGGCGTACCCAAGAGCGGCGTCACCGAGGCCTCGGCGATGAAGACATGGTTGGTCAGCAACGGAGTCGACGCCGCACGCATCACCCCGGAGGACAAGTCCGGCTCCACGGTCGCGAACGCGCAGAACACCGCAGCGCTGCTCCGGCCGCTGGGCATCGCCAACGTGGTGTTGGTGACCTCACCATCCCATATCCGCAGGGCGGCAGCCGATTTCGGTGCAACCGGACTCAAGGTGGCGGCCACGGTGGTCACCCAAACCGATGTGGCGAAGTTTCAGACTCCGCTCACCCGGGATCAGCAGAAGGGCATCCGGCTCGAGGCCACGCGCGCCGCACGGATTCCGGCGACCCACCAGGCCGGCGTTCAGGTCCCGCAACTGCCCCAGAATCTCCCCGACACCGGACCCGGGATCGTCACCGAAATCGGCGGGAAGATTCTCGAGGAATTGCTGAAGGCCGGATCGAGCGCTCTGTCGGGCAACTGAGTTAAATTGTCGCGCAGCAATATACGAGAAATCTGCGTAACACTTCGACCTGGTCCGTAACTGTAAGAATATTTATTTCAAACTTTCTTATCCCAACAATCAGTTGCATTTGCAGTGATGAGGGCCTCATTCTTCGACCCGCGACGAGCAGACTCACACTAATCGGACAAACTTCGTAAGGTTCGTTTAACAAACTCTGGGTAATGTCGCGCCCATGACTTTGTCCGAATCTTCAACGCCGCGCCGTGTCACGACGTTCGATCTCCGTGACGTCATCCGCTACGACTTACCGGCCTCGCTGGTAGTTTTCCTTGTTGCACTTCCACTTTCGCTTGGCATAGCCATCGCGTCGGATGCTCCGGTGATGGCCGGCTTGATCGCCGCCGTTGTCGGCGGCATCGTTGCCGGCCTCATCGGCGGCAGTCCATTGCAGGTATCCGGACCGGCCGCCGGCCTGACGGTCGTGGTCGCAGAGATGGTCGCCAACTTCGGTTGGAAGGTGACCTGTTTCATCACCGTCGGCGCCGGAGTGCTGCAGATCCTGTTCGGATTGAGTCGTAAAGCGACTGCAGCACTGGCTATTTCGCCGGTCGTGGTGCACGCGATGTTGGCCGGAATCGGTATCACCATCGCACTGCAGCAGATTCACGTTCTTCTCGGCGGAGACACCGCCAGCAGCGCGTGGCGCAATCTGGAGACCTTGCCCGACGATCTGGCCGACATCAACTGGCAGAGCGCACTCATCGGCGGCATCGTCGTGGTGATGATGCTGTCGTGGACGATGCTGCCGACATCGGTGCGCAAGATCCCCGGCCCGCTGGTGGCCATCGTCGTGGCCACCGCGCTCACTGCCATCCTGGGTTTCAACATCGATCGAATTTCCTTGGACGGCAACTTCTTCGACGCCATCGCCCTGCCCTCGCTGCCCTCCGGAAACTGGGGCGCGGTGATCCTCGGTGTACTCACCGTCTTCCTGATCGCCAGTGTGGAGTCTCTGCTTTCGGCGGTGGCCGTCGACAAGATGCACACCGGCCCACGCAGCAACTTCAATCGCGAGATGATCGGCCAGGGCAGCGCCAACATCTTGTCGGGTGGCCTGGGTGGGCTTCCGGTGACCGGTGTCATCGTGCGAAGTACCACCAACGTCGCGTCCGGTGCACGCACCCGCGCCTCGGCGGTGCTGCATGGCGTGTGGGTCCTGGTCTTCGCGGTGCTGCTCACCGCGCTCGTGGAGCAGATCCCGCTGGCCGCGCTGGCCGGATTGCTGGTGGTCATCGGTATCCAGCTGGTCAAGCTCGCACACATGAAGACGGCCTTGAAGACCGGTGACCTGTGGGTATACGGCGTCACCGTGGTCGCCGTGGTGTTCCTGAACCTTCTCGAGGGTGTGGCGATCGGTCTGGCGCTGGCCATTGCGCTGGTGGTTCTGCGGGTGGTCCGCGCCGACATCCACTCGATGCGCGTCGACGACACCACCGACCGCTGGCTGGTTCACGTCCGAGGCTCGCTGAGCTTCTTGTCGCTGCCCAAGCTCAACAAGGCGCTCACCGCGGTCCCGGCCGGCGCCGACGCCACCGTCGAACTCGATACCGACTTCCTCGATCACGCTGCCGCCGATGCCATCGAAGACTGGAAGCGGGCACACGAGGCGTCCGGCGCGGAGGTCATCGTCGTCGAACGGGGCAAAGCGCGTCTCGCCGATGCGCCGGAACAGCCGCCGCGCCGCCACACCGTGACATCCATCGGACTGACTCCGTGGCGTAACCGTCGGACCTTGCATGACGCGGTCGCCGACACCCCGGCCACCTTGCGCTCGATTCTTGGTGGTGTCACCGAGTATCACCGTGAACACGCGGAGGCACTGCGTGCGGTCACCGCGGATGTCACCACATCTCAGGACCCGGACGCGCTGTTCCTCACCTGTTCGGACTCGCGTCTGATGCCGAACGTCATCACCTCCAGCGGCCCCGGTGACCTGTTCACCATCCGCAATGTCGGCAACCTGGTGCCGGGAACCGCGTCGTCGGATACCTCGGTCGCCGCCGCACTGGAGTTCGCTGTCGACGAAGTCGGTGTGAGTTCGGTTGTGGTGTGCGGACATTCGTCCTGCGGTGCGATGACCGCGATGCTGGCCGATGCGATGAGCGTCGACATCGATGCCGCCGACGACGCCGAGGCCGGCAATCTGAAGAAGTGGCTCGGCCATGCGGTGCCGAGTTTGTCGGCCTACCAGATGGGGCATCCCGCCGGACGCGCCGCCGCCGAGGCCGGGTTCAACGAGGTCGACCAACTCGCGGTGGTCAATGTGGCCAAGCAGGTGGAGAACCTGATGCGAAATCCGTTGGTGGGACGGGCCGCGGCAGAGGCGCGGCTACGGGTTGTCGGACTGTTCTTCGACATCAAGAGCGCCCGCGTGTACGAGGTCACCTCGACCGGCATGCGAATTGCGGGCTGCCCCAAGGCGGTTCCCGACGACGACGCGGTGGTCGCGGTCGCGCCGGTCTGAGGTTCTCGCCGGTCGGGTGGGCCGCTTACCGTCGCTCAAGTGGCCGCCTACCGCCGGTCGAGTGGGCCGCCAACCGCTGGTCGAGTAGGTTCCGAAGCGCTAGCGGAGGACTGTATCGAGACCGTTGCACGCCGAAATGTGTTGTAGTGGATCTCGATACGGTTCCTCGCTGCGCTCGGTACCTACTCGATCAGCATGACTTTGCGGTGCGATCGGCATGATGTGGTGACATAGCTTCGGTGGGAGAGCGGTGTCGTGTCGACTATGGGTTTGGTGTTGCTGTGCTACCGAGGTTGTGTCACAGACCTTCTCGATGCGCATGACGTGCAGAGCTAGAACATCACCGATCGGTAGTGGGTGATGATCCGGTTGCCTTCGAGGATATGGAAGGCGATGCCGGGCGGCTGACCGCGATTGACGATGTCGTGGCCCTCGAACGGTAGGTTCAACGTCGACGCGACGCCGGGCGCTACGCACAGCGGACGCCCGGCGAACGTCGTGACCGCGCCAGTGTGGGCATGCCCGCAGACGAACGCGATGATGTTGGGATGGCGGGCAACGAGTTGGGCGACCCGGTCCTCGCCGGTCTGCTTGATGGAGTCCATGAACGGCATGCCGAGGGTGACCGGCGGATGGTGGAAGGCCACCAGAACGCGGGTGCTGGGTCCTGCGTCGACGAGCTGCTCGTCCATCCACGCGATCGTCTCGTCGGGGATGAAGCCGTCGTTCTGGCCCGGGATGGAACTGTCGGCGACGAGGAAAAGCACACCGTTGATGACGCGGGCGGTGTTGACCGGCGTCACCGAATCGCGGCGCAGCAGGTTGGTGTTGAATCGCGCGCGATCGTCGTGGTTGCCGGCGGTCACGATCATCGGGATGGGGGAGTCCAGGACGAGGCCGGCTTCCCGGTATTCCGCGTCGGTCCCCTCGTCGGCGATATCGCCGGTCACCAGGAGCGCGTCGATCCCGTCGGCGCGGGCGTTGATGTAGCCGAGCGTTGATTCGATGCGGTTGCGGGTGAAGCGTGTGCAGTTGAAGTGCAGGTCGCTGATGTGCGCGACAACGAACACGTGCACTCTCCTCTTCCGGGCTCTTGATCTGCAGCTCGCGCGAGGTCGTCGGCAGTCACGGTCGCGGCTCAGCTGCGAGACTAGTCGCCCCCGCTACGAGTTGTGCGCCGAGGTTATGCGAGGTGACCAGCGTAGGGGACGAACATGTCGGTCATGCGCGGTCCCCGAGCGCCCGGTCGAGCAGCTTGTGGAGCTCGTCGTAGTGATGCATCGCCGCCTCATGGTGATACATCGACGTGTCAGCCATCGTGTACCCGTGTGGTGCACCTCGAAAGACCGACGTCCAATGCACGACGCCCGCGGTGGTCAGCGCGGTTTCGAAAGCCGCGATGGCGTCGGGCTGCATGGACCGATCCTTGTCGGCGTGGATCGCCAGGAGATCGCCCTGGATGTCGCCGACGCGCAGGTGCGGGCTGGAACTCTTGTCGGTGACCAGTCCACCGGCGTGGAAGATGCCAACCGCGCCGACGACGTCGGGTCGCGTCGCGGCCGCCAGCAGGGCGAGTCGGCCGCCCATGCAGTACCCGGTCACGCCGATCTCACCGTCGGCGACCGGGCCTAGCGAGCAGCGCGTCGACGTAGGCCGAGATGTCGGGCACGGCCAGCTCGTCGACCAGTCCGCGCACCCGGGGCATCGCCTCGGCGATGAACGCCCCGCGTGCGTCGGGGTCGAGTAGTTCGGTCGTCGGCGCGAGATCGGCGATGGTGCCGTTGCGATAGAAGACGTTGGGCGCCAGCACCACATAGCCCCAGGCGGCGATCCGATCGGCCATCTTCTCGATCTGGGGACGGATGCCGATGGCGTCCATGAAGAGCACCACGCCGGGTAGCGGACCCGACGCGTCGTCGGGCACCGACAGGTAGGCCTCGGCCCGCCCATCGAGGGTGTCGACGGTAATCAGCTCATGTGGCACAACACTTCTCCTCTTCATCCCCCGATGGTCCTTGACGGTGCTTTCCAACTGTGGGTTTAGCTCACTGACGGTTTTTCACCATTGTCCGGCGATCACAGATCCCCGGGGAGTTTGTCACGACGGATGCCCCGCCAACTCGGGTGTCGGAGGTGGCCGGTGGTAGTCCAGTCCATGAATCGCACCTCGCCCACCAGCTTCGGCAGAACCCAGACCGCGCTGGATGCGACGGGGCGGTCTATCTTGTCCAGAAACGGGCACGTTTTGATCTGCAGGGGTTTTAATTCCTTTGTCAGAGCGCGTAACTGGGCATCGGTGAAACCTGTACCGACCCTACCGACATAGCGGAGTCCGGTCTCCTCCGGCAGCCCGAGTAGCAGTGAACCGATGGTGTCGGAGCGGTTGCCGCGGCCCGGCCGGTAGCCGCCGACGACGACCTCGATGTCGCTCCAGTTCTTGTGTTTGAGCCACGTCGTGACCCGACGACCCTGCTGATACGTGGAGTTACGCTTCTTGGCGACCACACCCTCCAAATTGCGTTCGCGGCTGTAATCGACTGCGGCACTGCCGGGCCCGGGTAGCAGGTCGGGGATCTCGGCGCACGACGACCCGCGGAACGCCGGCGCGAGACCCTCGAGAACTTCGCGTCGTTTTGACCACGGGGTGCGCAGCAACGACGTGCCATTGAGGTAAAGGACGTCGAACAGGTAGAGCTTGAGCGAGTAGTCCTGATCGGTGGTGTTACGGCCGGCGAGCAGCGTGAAGTTGGTGCGGCCCGTCGAATCCAGGGCGACCACCTCACCGTCGAGAACCACATCGATCAAACCCAGATCATCAGCGATGCTGCGCAATTCGGGAAAGTCGGCGGTCATGTCGATCCCCGATCGCGACGTCAGCCGGAAGTCGCCGTCGATGTAACGCAGCAGGATTCGATAGCCGTCCCATTTGCCCTCGAACGCCCACGTTTTCCCGTCGAGGTTGTCGATCGATTCGTCGGTGGCCAGCATCGGGCGCGGGTCACGCAGGCTGTCGGGCATGATCGGGCGCGGTTCGTCGCTCATCAAATGCGCCAGCCAGTTCTTGCCGCCGGTCCGGATCAGCGCGTAGCGACCCTGAATTCGGTTGCCGTGCAGACGAACGATCACTTCGTCGTCGCGCCATTTCTCGGTCTCGTAAGTGCCTCGATCCCAGATCTCCACATGGCCACCGCCGTATTCGCCGGCCGGGATGTCGCCGTCGAAATCGGCGTAGTCCAGCGGATGGTCCTCGGTGTGCACCGCCAGCCGATTCTGGTCGGGATCGTGGGGCAGGTTCTTCGGGACCGCCCACGACACCAGCACGCCGTCGCGTTCGAGGCGGAAGTCATAGTGCAGGCGTCGGGCGTGGTGCTCCTGGATCACGAATATCGGCTCGCTGGAACCGGATTCGTCGGCCCGCTGGCGATGCTCGTCGTCGCCGAACGGTTCCGGTGTCTTGGATTCGGACCGTTTGCTCCGATACTCGCGGAGGTTGATCACCTCGGGCGGTGGTGGCGCGGAGGGGGTGGAGGACGTTGCGTCGTAGCGTTCGTCGAGCGTGCCGAGCAGATCCCCGCCATCATCCACACGCTCGAGGACGTCGTGGAAAAGTAGTTGTGCCAGATCAGGTTCGGTCATCTCCGACCACGAGCGCGGCGCGGCCACCCACGGCTGTTCACGTCCGCGCATCGAATACGGCGACAGGGTCGTCTTCGACGCGCTGTTCTGACTCCAGTCGATGAACACCCGCTTGTCGCGAACATTCTTCGACATCGTCGCGGTGATCGAATCAGGATGTGCGGCAGCCAAACTCGTGGCGATCTGTTTGGCGACGGTGCGTGCGGAATCGGGTGCGACCGGCTTGGGGAACCGCGCATACACGTGCAGGCCCTTGCCGCCGCTGGTCACCGGATACGAGTCCAGTCCCGCGGCGTCGAGCATCGCCTTGATCTCGGTGGCCACTTGCGCGCATTGGGTCAGCGGCACGTCCGGCCCGGGGTCGAGGTCGAGGACGAGCCGGTTGGCGGTGACGTCGGGCAGTCGCCACTGCGGGGTATGCAGTTCGAGGGCCGCCATCTGCGCCATCCACACCAGGTCGGCACGCGAGCGGGCCAGTGGATAGCGGATGATCCGAGACGAGTGCTGCATGCCGTGCGCGTCGAGCCACTCCGGTGTGCCGTTGGGCAGATCCTTCTCGAAGAACGGGGTGGAGTCGACGCCGTTCGGCCAGCGTTTGCGGGTGATGATGCGGTCGGCGAGGTGCGGCAGCATGACGTCGGCGATGCGGTTGTAGTAGTCGATGACGTCGTATTTCCGGGTGCCGGTCGCGGGGTAGAGCACCTTGTCGAGGTTGGTCACCGCAATGCGGTGGCCGTCCACGTCGAGGCTGTTGCCGCTGACCATGAGTCCATTGTGCCGCGCCCGCGGGCGGCACGTCGGGGTCGGTGAACCTCGCGGCTTGGCCGCGCAGAACCATCGACGATGGCAGAATGGCGCCATGCGCTCGATCTGGAAAGGCGATCTGAGCTTTGGTTTGGTGAACGTGCCGATCAAGGTGTACTCCGCGACGGAGAGCCACGACCGCAAGTCGTACCAGGTCGACTCGTCGGACGGCACCCGAATTCGGTATCGACGCGTCCGCGAGGGGACCGACACCGAGGTCGATTTCTCCGACATCGCCAACGCCTACGAGGCCGACAGTGGTGAGACGGTGATTCTGACCAAAGAAGACCTGGCGACTTTGCCGGTGCAGAAGAGCCCGGAGATCTCGATCCTGGAGTTCGTGCCGCGCGAGCAGGTCGATCCGGTCTACTTCGACAAGCCGTACTATCTGGAGCCGTCGTCGAAGTCGCCGAAAGCCTATGTGCTGTTGGCGCAGGCATTGGAGAAGACCGACCGACTCGCGATCGCCACCTTCACCTTGCGCAACCGGACGCGCCTGGCTGCGCTGCGCGTCGTCGACGGCGTGATGACACTGCAGACATTGCTGTGGCCCGACGAGGTACGCAAGCCCGAGTTCGGATTTCTCGACGAGGACGTCACGATTCGTGACCAGGAACTCGACATGGCGGCATCGCTGATCGAGACGATGGCCTCGGATTTCGATCCGTCGGAGTTCACCGACACCTACCAGGACGAGCTCAGCAAACTGATCGAAGCCAAATCCGAAGGCGCCGAGGCATTCCCCGAGACCGAGGAAGCCGACAGCGGAGCCGACGACGACTCCGAAGTGGCCGATCTGCTTGCCGCACTGCGAGCTTCGGTGAAAGACCGCGGGATTGCCGCGTCGGAGGAGCCGGGGACCGACGACTCCGAATCCGACACTTCCGGGCCCGACACCGCCCCTGCAAAGAAAGCGCCGGCGAAGAAAGCTGCAGCGAAGAAGGCCCCCGCCAAGACCGCGGCCAAGAAGGCGCCCGCCAAGAAGGCCCCGGCCAAGAAGTCGACGAGGCGCGCGAGTTGAGTCAGCCCGGCGGCGCCGGTGAACCCGACCTGATCGACGTTGCGATCATCGGGGCGGGAATCTCCGGCATCGACGCCGCCTACCGTCTCACCGAAGCGGTACCCGAGCTGACCTATACGATTCTCGAGGCGCGAGAACGCGTCGGCGGAACGTGGGACCTGTTCCGCTATCCCGGGATTCGGTCCGACTCCGACATTTTCACCTTCAGCTTCCCGTTCCACCCGTGGCGTCGGGAACGCTCCATCGCCGACGGCGCCGACATCCGCGCGTACATCGAGTCCACCGCGGAAGAACTCGGCATCGACGAGCACATCCGGTTCGGTGCGCAAGTACAGCGCGCCGATTTCGACTCCGACACCGATCGGTGGACCGTCACGTACCGATCCGACGACCAAGAGGTCAGTGTCGCAGCACGATTCCTCTACTTCGCCACCGGCTACTACGACTATCACCGGCCCTACACCCCGTCGTTTCCCGGTAGTGACGACTTCGCCGGAACGATCATCCATCCGCAGTTCTGGCCTGAGGACCTCGACGTCACCGGGCAGCGGATCGTCGTGATCGGTAGTGGCGCAACGGCTATCACCTTGCTCCCCACTCTGGCGAAGCAGGCCGCATCGGTGACAATGCTGCAGCGATCACCGTCGTACATTGTTCCGCTGCCCGCGGTCTCGCCGATCACCCCGGTCGTGCAGAAGTATCTGCCGGCCGGACTCGCACATAAGGTCCTGCGGCAGGTGAATGCGGCGTCGTCGATGGTCACCTATGAGTTCTGCCGGCGCGCACCGGATCGGGCCCGCAAGGTTATTCGGAGTCTCGCTGCGCGTGATTTGCCCGCCGACTTCGACGTCGACACCCACCTGAACCCGACGTATGCGCCATGGGATCAGCGGGTGTGCTTGTGCCCCAACGGCGACTTCTTCCGCGCGATCCGCAAGGACGGCGCGCAAGTGGTCACCGATACCATCGACCACTTCGACGCAACCGGCATCGCGTTGACGTCGGGAGAACATCTCGACGCCGACATCATCGTCACCGCAACGGGTTTGCGGATGCAGTCGCTCGGTGGTGTCACGGTCTCGGTCGACGGCGACGAGGTCGACCTGCACGAGCGATTCGTCTATCGCGGTCACATGATCGACGGACTTCCCAACGCGGCGTGGGCGATCGGCTACACCAATGCCTCGTGGACGCTGCGCTGCGACATCACCGCACGCACCGTCGGCAAGCTTCTCGCGTACATGCGCGCACACGGCTACACCCGGGCCTGCCCGGACTCGTCGGGAACCGAGATCGTCGAGAAGTCGTTGCTCGGACTGGAATCGGGCTATGTGCAGCGGGCCGTCGACGAGTTGCCGCGGGCCGGCACCAAACGTCCGTGGACGGTGCGGCAGAACTACTATCTCGACAGTCTCGACGCACGATTCGGCAAGGCCACCGACTCCATGGTGTTCAGTCGCATCGGGGATCGGGTCACCGAGCATCCGACAATCTCGAGCTGACACAGGGAGTCTGCGATGGTCGATCAACAGGGGCAGCATCTCGACGTGCTGATCGTCGGGGCCGGGCTGGCGGGTATCGACGCGGCCTACCGGCTCGCCGAGAAGAACCCCGGCATCCGGTATCAGATCGTCGAACGTCGCGGGCGCGTCGGCGGTACGTGGGATCTGTTCCGGTATCCCGGTGTGCGTTCGGATTCCGACATCTTCACGCTGAGTTTCCCTTTCCGGCCGTGGACGAAGGATCGCACGATGGCCGAGGGCGGCGAGATCCGCGACTACATCGAGGACACCGCACGCGAACTCGGCATCGATGAACACATCGAGTTCGGGATCGAGGTCACCGCTGCCGATTTCGACACCACCACCGACCTCTGGACGGTCACCGCATCGACGTCGTCGGGCGAGGTTACCTACACCGCGCGTTACCTCTACCTGTGCACCGGCTACTACAGCTACGACGAGGGCTATCTGCCGGACTTTCCCGGCATGGATGACTTCACCGGAACTGTTGTGCATCCGCAGTTCTGGCCCGATGACCTCGATTACGCCGGCCGCAAGGTCGTCGTGATCGGCAGTGGCGCAACGGCGGTCACGCTCATCCCGTCGATGGCCCCGACCGCTGCGAGCGTCACGATGCTGCAGCGTTCACCCACCTACATGTTGCCGCTGCCGTGGCAGGACCCGCTCACCAAGATCCTCAAACGTGTGCTGCCCGCACAAGCCGCACACAATGTGATCCGGTGGCGCAATGCCTTGGGCACCATGGGTTTCTATCTGTACTGCCGCACCTTCCCGAAGCTCTCGCGGCGAACGCTACGCGCGATGGCGGCCCGTATGCTGCCCAAGGGCTACGACGTCGACACCCACTTCAAACCGCGCTACGAGCCGTGGGACGAGCGCTTGTGTGTCATCCCCGACGGCGACTTCTACACCTCGATCCGCGATGGCAAGGCCGAGGTCGTCACCGACACCATCGACCACTTCACCCCGACCGGTATCGAGTTGACCTCGGGACGTCACCTCGACGCCGACATCGTCGTCACCGCGACAGGATTGCAACTCCTGCCGCTCGGTGGCGCCGCGCTCAGCATCGACGGCCAGGAATTCAAGCCGCACGACAAGTTCGCCTACCGCGGGTACATGCTCAACGACGTGCCCAACCTGGCGTGGTCGGTCGGCTACACCAACGCGTCGTGGACGCTGCGCGTCGATCTCACCAGCCGGGCGTTCGCCGATCTGATCGCCTACATGCGCGAGCACGGCTATACCCACGCCTACCCGACCGTCGGCGATGAGGTCCTCGAGGAGCGCCTGCTGCTCTCGCTCGATGCCGGCTACATTCGACGATCCGCATCGCTGCTGCCCAAGGCGTCGACGCACAATCCGTGGCTGGTGCGCCACAACCTGCTGCTCGACGCCTACGACGCCCGACGCTACGACGTGACCGAATCGATGGTGTTCGGGGTTGCGCTATCGAGTAAATCGTTCGCCTGACGCAGCAGAATCGGGCAAGCTCGACTGGTGAGCACTGCCGTCGAATCGCGCCTGCCCCGGCCGCTGCGTCCGTTCGAGACGCGGCAGTACCGGCTGCTCGCGCTCGGTTTGGTGCTCGCGATGTTCTCCGACGGCATCTGGACCGTCGGATTGGTGTGGCAGGTCATCGGTCTCGGTGGCGGGCCGGGCGCGGTGTCGTTGGCAACCGGTGTGGCCGCGGTCGGCATGGTGTTCTCCACGCTGGCCGGTGGCGTGCTCGCCGACCGGGTGTCGCAGCGGCTCATCATGATCTGCCTGGAGATCGCCAAGCTCGCCGCGTTTCTCACCATCGGCATAACCGCGTTCACCGGTGTGCTCACGATTCCGCTGTTGGTGTGCGCGGCACTGGTCGGCGGCATCACCACCGGGATGTATTACCCGGCGTACTCGGCGTTGTTGCCGCGGATCGTGCCGCCGACGCAATTGCAGGCCGCCAACGGTATTGAAGGCTTCTTCCGGCCGATCGTCTTCCAGGCGATCGGGCCGATGACGGCAGGTGCGGTCATTTCGATCGCCTCGCCGGGACTCGCGATCGTGCTCGCCGGTTTTTCGGCCATTTTGTCCGGGGCCTGCTACCTGGCGATGAAGCCGGTGCCGCCTCGCGAACGGACGGAACCGGTTGAGGGACACCCACTCCGGGCCGTCGTCGCCGACCTCGCCGAAGGCTTCCGATACGTGTGGCACACGCCGTGGCTGTGGGCAACACTGTTTTTCGCGTGCCTGCTGGTGCTGGTCACGATGGGCCCGATCGAGGTGCTCGTGCCGTTCATCTTGCGTGAGCGGGTCGACGGCGGTGCGGGTGATCACTCATTGGTGTTGGCCGCCTTCGGGATTGGTGCGGCGCTGGCGTCGGCGGTGTTCGCCGCGATCCCCATGCCCCGACGCTATCTGTCGATCATGTTCGGACTGTTCGGTATATCGAGTGTGCCGCTGGTCATCATCGGTCTGGGCCAGCAGACGTGGATGTTCATCGTCGCGGCCTTCCTGATCGGCGTGTGTCTCGATGGGCCGATGGTGTTGTGGGGCACCATGTTGCAGCG
Source organism: Actinomycetes bacterium (assembly GCA_023461275.1). Lineage (GTDB taxonomy): Bacteria > Actinomycetota > Actinomycetes > Mycobacteriales > Mycobacteriaceae > Gordonia. The sequence continues at coordinate 92,450 of JAEYMI010000020.1, forward strand.
TCGCGTGCCCACTCATCTGCTGGGTCGGGTGGCGAGCCTGGACTTCTTTGTCTCGGTGGTGTTGATGCCGGTGTCCATGGCTCTGGCCGCCCCCGTCAGCCATGCGCTCGGGCTGACGGCCACCTTTGTGTTGGCCGGGCTGATCCCCGTTCCGGTCGCCGTGGTGTTCTACCTCGCGGCACGGTTGTGGCGCGACGAGATCGCGCATCCGCTCAACACCGGTGAGGAAATCGTGATCGAAGAAGTGAAACCGGCTACCTGACCGTTGCGCCGGAACCTGGTGCGACGAGGGCGCGCCGGGCGTCGTCGACGATGATCTCGGTCAGCGCGGAGACCACCGGTGAGCTGACCGACCAGAACTGCCAGTACAGCGGAACGTCGATGTGACGCTTGCCGATTCGCGCCATGCCTGCCGCCGCGAGATCGTCGGGTAGCTGCAGTGTCGGTACGGCGCCCCACCCGATGCCGAGCTCGATGGACCGCCGGTATTCGGTCGACGCCGGGATGTAGACGATCGGTGGTTCCAGTGGGCTGTCGGCCAGCATGCCGAGGACCTGGCGTTGGAGGTGGTCGTCGCGGTCGAACATCACCATCGGCGCGTGTTCGATGGCGCCGGCGGTGAGGCCGTCCGGGAAGTGGTTGTCAGCGAATTCCTTTGTGGCGATGGGGAAGTAGCGCATCGATCCGAGTGGGATGAGAGTGCAGCCACGGATGCGGATGGGGTCGGAGGTGATGGCACCGATGGCGTCGCCGGTCTTGAGGAACTCGCCGCTGCGGGTTTCGTCGCCGCGCAGGACTTCGGTGACGATGGGGAGTTGTCGGTGCGCGGTCGCCAGGGCGGGCAGGAGCCAGGTGGCCAGCGAGTCGGCGTTGGTGGCGATGGTCAGGCGGATACGGGTGCGGCCGGGCTCGTCGGCGTCGGGATGGGATTGCTCGCCGACGAGTTCGGTGCGGGCCTCGTCGAGAAGTAGTTCCCATTGCCGGGCCAGCCGGATCAGGATCTCGCCGTCGGGGGTGGCGGTGATCGGTTTAGTGCGTCGCACCACCACCCGGCCGACCGCCGACTCCAGTGCCTTGATGCGCTGGCTGACCGCCGACGGCGTGACGTGCAGTTTCTGCGCTGCGGCGTCGAAGGTTCCCTCGGTCAGGATGGCGGAGAGGGTCTGCAGGCCCTCCTGCGTGATCTGCACATAAGACAGTCTAATGATTCATGAAAAACATTCGCTGGATTGTCTGATCGACGGTGCTTACCGTCGAGAGCTGTGACCATGCTTCTGACTGCTCTCGCCGGCTTGCTGACCGGCGCCGGACTCATCATCGCCATCGGACCGCAGAACGTCTTCGTGCTTCAGCAAGGCGTTCGTCGCAGCCATGTGTTGCCGGTGATCGCGGTGTGTGCGGTGTCCGACGTTGTGCTGATCACTGCGGGTGTTGCCGGTCTGGGTGCGGTGGTGGCGTCGCACCCGCAGGTGGTGACGCTCGCCAAGATCCTCGGCGGCGCCTACATCATCGCGCTCGGCCTGTTCGCCGCCCGCCGCTGCTTCCGCAGCAATGCCGCGATCGAGGCCAATGCTGCTGAGTCGGTGAACCTTTCACGCTGGGCCGCGGTGGGTACCGCGCTCGCGCTGACCTGGCTCAACCCGCACGTCTACCTCGACACCGTGCTCACCATGGGCGCCATCGCCAACAGTCACGGAAATGGCAAGTGGGCGTTCGCCATCGGTGCCAGCGCGGCCAGCATCCTGTGGTTCACCGGGCTGGGTCGCGGATCGTCGAAGCTGGCCCCGCTGTTCGCCAAACCGCGCGCCTGGAAGGTGCTCGACGCCGTGGTGGCCGTCGTGATGCTCACCATGGGCGGCCTGTTGATCGCGTCGGTGTAGATCATGCCGATCGAGTGGTACCGAGCGGAGCGAGGAAACCGTATCGAGATCCACCGCAACACATTTCGGTGAGACAGAAACCCCCGATGTCGCCAGAAACACTCCGCGCGCGCAGTGTTTCTGGCGAGAGTGGGTGTTTCTGTGGGCCTGTCGCGCGGGACGGTTTCGATACGCTTGCTCGCTTCGCTCGCAGGCCACTCAACCCGCGCGCCGGGACCTAGTTGACCAGCACCCGACCGTCGCTCGCATCGTCGTCGATGGGGATCTCCCGGATCTTGGTGCCCTCGACGTCGACGTTGGGCAGGATCTTGTCCAGCCAGGCGGGGATCTTCCAGGCCGTGTCGCCCATCAGGGTGATCACCGCCGGCACCACGAACATTCGAATGATGAAGGCGTCGAAGAAGACTGCGGCCGCGAGGGCGAAACCCATCATCTTGGCGGTGGTGTCGGACTGCAACATGAATGAGGCGAACACCGAGATCATGATGATCGCGGCCGACGTCACCACGCGGGCGCCGTGCTGATAGCCGATGATCACCGAGTCCTTTGCCGATTTGCCGTGCACGTATTCCTCGCGCATGCGGGTCACCAGGAACACCTGATAGTCCATCGCCAACCCGAACACCACGCCGATCAGGAAGATCGGCAGGAACGAGATGATCGGCTTGGTGTGCTCGATGATGCCGAAGTCGCCGAGCTGGAAGATCGCCACCGTCGCACCGAATGTCGCGCACACCGAGAACAGGAACCCGATGGTTGCGGTGAGCGGCACCAGAATTGACCGGAACACCACCATCAGAATGATGAACGCCAACCCGACCACCAGGATCAGGAACGGGATGAGCGCCGAACTCAGCTTCGTCGAGATGTCGGAGAGGATGGCTGTCTGTCCGCCGACGTTGAGCGTGGTGCCCGGCGGCATCGACGACGAGTAGGCGCGCAGCTGGTCCATCAGCTCGTGGGTTTGCGGACCACTGGGCGACAGTTGGGGCGTCACGGTGATCAGCGCGGCGGTGGCACCCTGCTGCGGATTGGCCGGATTGGGACCGTTGCCGATCCACATCAGCTGCTCGGGATTGGCCACGTTGGCCAATGTCTTGGCATGCGCCACAGCTTGATTGGCGGCGGTGGCCACCTCGCCGTTCTCGGAGCGCACCACCACCAGCAAGGGGCCGTTCACCCCTTCGCCGAAGCCACGCTTCAACAACTGCATCGCCGGATACTCGGCGTCGGTGGTGGTTTCCATACCCAGGTCCAGCTTGGTCATCGGAATCGCCGCGACGGCCAGCAGGATCAAACCGATCAGCGCCACCGGCAACGGGAACCGCGTGATGAACCTGGCGACTCGTAAACCGTTGGACGGCTGGCTGTCCGGCTCGTCACCGTGGCGGATACCGGGGATGCGTGGTGAGAATGCGAATCGTCCGAAGGCCCCCAGCAGTGCCGGGATCAGGGTGATGGCGCCCAGCACCGCGATCAGCACGGCCAGTGCCGCGGCCACACCCATCTGGGTGATGAACGGGATGCCGACGATCGCCAGGGCGGCCACCGCCACCATCACGGTCAGGCCCGCGAACACCACCGCAGAACCGGCGGTACCCACCGCGCGCCCGACCGCGGCCTCCCTGGTCCCGCCGAGATTCAGCTCGGCCCGATAACGCGACACGATGAACAGCGCGTAGTCGATCGACACCGCGATACCGAGCATGGTGATGATCGTGGTCGCGCTCTGCTGCACGTCGATGATCTTGGCGCTCAGCGTGACCAGCAAGATGGTGATGCCGACGCCGAAAATGCCGGTGATGAGCGGGATGAACGCCGCCACCAATGCTCCGAAGGCGACGATCATGACGATGAACGCGAGCCCGAAACCCAGCGCTTCGGCGGTGCCGCCGGCCTGGAAGACCTGCATCAGCGAGCCGGTGCCCTCCACCTGCAGGCCATTGCCGCGGAACTCGGCCAGCATGTTCTCGAAGTTCTTCATGTCCGCTGCGGTGAGCTCATCGACCGGGATGTCCTGCTGCACCCGGATCAGGCCGACCTTGCCGTTGTCGCCGAGCACGCTGGCAGCCACTGCGGGGTCGGCCTTGGCGACCAGCACCGGATTCATCACCGTCTGCTTGTTGATCACCTTCGGTAGCTCGAGAGTCTTCTTGACCAGCGCGTTGATCTGGTCCATGTGTTCGGCCAGTCCGTCGTCGGAGGCGATCACGATGGTCGTCGACGCCTTGAGTTGCTGGTCGTTGATGGCCGGGAAGTCGGACTTCATGATGGCCATCGCGCGGTCGGAATCGGTGTTGGGCAGCGAGAAGTTCTGCGCGAACTTGGGCTGCAAGACGCCGACGAGGCCGCCAACCAGAACCAGGACCGCCACCCATGCGGCGATCACCCACCACTTGTGACGAAACGCGAACCTGCCGAGCCGATAGAGGGAGAGTGCCACGATCGTGTCCTTCCTGATCGTGGGCCAGCCTATCGGTCGCGGCGTTCCGGCGTCGGCGCTCAGCGCCGGTCCTATCATGTGAATCATGACCGCAACGAGAAGTACCGACGGTGAGCTCTCGACCGTCGTGAGCGGTCCGGGAGTCGGCCGCACCCGCCAGAACGAGATCTATACAGCGGGCGTGCACGGCCGTAAACCCAAGGTGCCCACCAACTTCAGTGAGCTCGAGCGTCGTGCGAAGGCGGCGATGTCGGCGCGGGCGTGGGCCTACATCGCCGGTGGCGCCGGTGACGGAGCCACCGTGCGCGCCAACCGCGCCGCATTGGACCGTTGGGCGATCGTGCCGCGTGTGCTGCGCGACGTCTCACGACGATCGCTGCAGACCGAACTCTTCGGCGACGTGCTGCCCGCACCGGTGCTGTTCGCCCCGGTGGGAGCCGGCGCTCTGGCCGCACCTCGCGCCGACGTCCACATCGGCCACGCGGCCGCCGAACTCGGTGTGCCCTATATCTTTTCCAATCAGGGCAGCGCACCGATGGAGGAGGTGGCCGCCGAGATGGACTCGGTCTCGAAAGCCATCGAAACCCCGGCGCCGCGCTGGTTCCAGCTCTACTGGTCGGTCGACGAAGACCTCGTCGACAGCCTGCTCGCCCGCGCCGAGGCGATGGGTGCCTCGGCGATCGCGGTCACCCTCGACACCACGATGCTCGGCTGGCGCCCGCAGGACCTCAACATCGGGTCGCTGCCCTTCGCGCGTGGTGAGGGCATCGATCAGTACACCTCGGATCGTCGGTTCCGCGACATCGTCGTCGAACGGGTGAAGGCCGCCGCCGACGCCGAACGGCCGGAGATCTCCCTGGGCGCCATCAAGACACTGGTCTCCATCGCGCGCAATGCCCCCGGCAGCTTCCTGCGCAACCTCACCAGCCCGGAGCCGCGCGCGGCGGTCCAGACCTTCCTCGAGATCTACTCGCGGCCATCGCTGAACTGGTCGGACATCGAGGGATTGCGTTCCCGCACAAAGCTTCCCATCGTCCTCAAGGGAGTTCTCCATCCCGACGACGCCCGACGATCCGTTGACGCGGGTGTCGACGGCATCATCGTCTCCAACCACGGCGGACGTCAGGTCGACGGTGCGATCGGTTCGGTCGACGCGCTACCCGACGTGGTCGACGCCGTCGACGGACGGATCAAAGTACTCGTCGACTCCGGGATCACTTCCGGCGCTGACGTTTTCAAGGTTCTGGCACTAGGAGCCGACGCGGCCTGCATCGGCCGGCCACACATGTACGGACTGGCACTCGACGGTGCCGACGGCGCCCGCGACGTGATGGCCAACATCATCGCCGAACTCGATCTGACACTGGGGCTTTCGGGTCACACGTCGATCGCCGACCTCAACGTCGACGTGCTGCGCCGGATCGGCTGAGGCTTGATCCACGGACCGGCGCGCGAGTGGCTCAGTCGCTGCTCGAATCCGAAGGGTTCGATCCCGTCCCGTCGTAGCTGATCATCCCGTCGTGATCCTGTGGCTTGTCGTGCTTGAGCTTGTAGACGAGGCCGATCACGCCGGCAACGACGAGCAGTGTGAAGAAGATGAATCCCATGGCAATCTCCGCCGGCCTGCGATGATGCGCGCCGATCAGCACACATTGACGAGACTACCGCTCCGAGAGGTCAGTCGTGGATCGAGCCGAGGCCACACTCAGACCAGCGGCCGCCCGGTCCGGATCCGCCACCGAACGTCGGCGAGCAGGAGGTTGAGCGGGAACGCCCGAATCACCGGCGGAACGCGTCGGATGATGGCGGCGACCACCTTGTTGTGCGCGTCGAACACGGTGCGCTGCCAGGGCGCGAGTGTCACGTCCATCTTCTCGCGGAAGTTCTCCGGCAGGAAGCCGATCGTCAACAGCTCGAACCACCAGCCGAACAATGTCGACACCACCGGGCCGAGGAACTCCGCCCGCGCGATCGACATCAGATGCTCGCGGATCACCGGGTCGATCTCGAGGGTCTCGACGGTCTCATTCCAATACGTCTCGAAATCCGCGCGGGTGGCCGGCCACATCTCGCGCGGCATCTGCAGCGTCGTGCCCATCACCGCGCCGTTCTGATAGACCTCCTCGTTCATCGACGCCGGGTTCCCGAAGATCCGTTCGGTGTCTTCGAAACCCTTGTACAGGCACGCCGCCACCCACAGCTGCAGTGCGGGGTCGAAGGCGTTGTACTCGACGGGGCTCGACTCGGTGGAGTGGACTTTGGCGTGTGATCGGCCGACGGCCCGACGGTAGGCCTTGCGGTCGTCGGCGCTGCCGAAGCCGGCCACCGCCAGGTAGCTCAGCGTGGTGCGGGTCCGTTTGATCGGGTGCTTGAAGAGGTTTCCGGTGTCGACGCGGCTCTCGTAGACGCCGTACCCGACGGCCGGGAGCGCCAGTTGCATGATCACGTTCGCCGAGCCGGCCAGGACCGCGGCGCCGGTGACACCGTCTTTGCCGAAGCCGGGCAGTGCGTCCATCTCGGCGCGCGACATCGGCCGTGGCGCGTCGGCGCTGCTTGGCCCGGTGTTGCTTGAGCCGGTGTTGCTGGACTCGGGGGTGACCGGTTCGGGGCTGAGCGGAGTCGTTTCGGTGGTCATCGACCCTCCAAGGATCTGCGCTGTCGACCGCAATCTGATAACGGGCGTTGTCTGTTTATCTCACCCGAGCGCGCCGCCGGTGTCAACCGTCTGCGTCACACCGTGACGTCGGAGCCGACGCGCAGGGTCGATAATGGTGGCCATGGCGAGGCGTCCGAGATGACCGATCCGGCAGGCAGCTCGACGGTGCGCGCCCATCCGACTCCGAGTCATGCAAACGAAGCGCTGCGGTCCTACGGCGGCGAGCAGGGGGACATCCGGGTGGCCCGGCGTCGGGCGTCGTTGATCGAGGCCGCGCTGGAGCTCCTCGGTTCCTCGGACGGCGGCACGATCAGCGTGCGCGGCGTCTGCCGCGAAGCCGGTCTCACCGGACGCTATTTCTACGAGAGTTTCACCACCATCGACGACCTGGTGTCCGCGACATTTGACCAGGTCATCGCCGAGATCTCCGCGTCTGCGCTGGACGGATTCGCGCGCGGGACAAACGTCGGCGCCAAGGTCACCGGTGCGGTCGGCGCGATCGTCGACGTCATCGATGCCGACCGGCGCAAGGGCCGGCTGCTGTTCTCCCCGTCCCTGTTGAGCCCGACGGTCGCGGCCAAGCGACTCGAGTCGACCGAACTGTTCGCCGGGTTGACATTGCAGTCCGCCGGCGGCGTGCTCGACGTAGTCACCGGAAGCGCCGACGCGCTGGCCACCGCGCACTACCAGGTCGGCGGGTTTGCGCGGGTCCTGGCGGCCTGGCTCGACGGGGGGCTGGAGCTCGATCGGGACGGGGTGGTGGCGGTCAGCGTGCGCATCATGACCACCGTCGCCGACTCGTTGGAGGCCACGTCGAATCCGCGAACCGCGAAGCCTCAAAACCCGGCAGGTCCCGGCGGTGTCGATGGCGCCGAGCGTCGTTCGTTAGCGTAACGCTATGTTGGAACCCATGAGCGCCGCTGACGGAGTGCATGTCCACTCCGATGTCGTCGGTAGCTGGCGGGATTACGGGGAGTCTGAATTACCTGTGCCGTTGGCCGCCGCGCTGGCGGCATTCGCCGAGCACGGCTACCACGGCACGTCGGTGCGTGAGATCGCGGCGCGCGCCAACCTCTCGGTTCCCGGCCTCTATCACCACTACCCGTCGAAGCAATCGCTGCTGCAGGGCCTGCTGGAACGCACCATGGCCGATCTGCTGCAACGGACGGAACTGGCTGTAGCCGAGGCGGGTTCGGAGCCGGTCGATCAGTTCGACGCGATCGTCGAATCGCTGCTGCGGTTCCATATGTATCGCCGTGAGCAGGCGTTCGTTGGATCGACCGAGATCCGCAGCCTTGACGTGACCTACAAGCCCGCCTACATCGCCCTTCGGGATCGGCAACAGCGGATGGTCGACGACATCGTCTTCGCCGGGGTGGCCCGCGGTGACTTCTCCACCGCCTACCCCAAAGACGCCAGCCGTGCGGTCACCACCATGTGCGTCGGCGTCTCGACCTGGTTCAAACTCGACGGCGAACTGGCCGCCGATGAGCTGATATCGCGCAATCTGCAGATCGCCCGCGACACCGTCGGGTACGTTTCGCGCTGAGGGTGGTTGACCTTCTGCGTGGTTACCTGGCACACTCGCGGTAACCGAGCGAACGTTCGGTCGGGCATTGCCCGGGAGACGCCAGGGAGCCTTGATGGCAGTGGATCTGACCTACGACGACGCGGTCAACGACGTCGTCGAGCGAACCCGACGGTTCATCCGCACGACGGTGCTGCCGATCGAGGATGAGTTCGCCGGCGACATCACCGCCGCCGGAGGTGACGAGTTACGCCGCGAGCTCAACGCCAAGGCCAAGGCCGACGGCGTGTTCGCGCCGCACGCCCCCGTCGAATTCGGCGGGCTCGGGCTCGGCATGTCCGATCGGGTGCCGGTGTTCGCCGCAGCGGGCTACTCGACCTTCGGTCCGGTGGCCCTGCACATCGGTGCGCCCGACGAGGGCAACGTGCACATGCTCGCCCACATCGCCGACGCCGCCCAGCGCGACAAGTATCTGGCGCCGCTCGCGACCGGCGACGTCCGCTCGGCATTCGCGATGACCGAACCGCCGCCGGGCGCGGGATCGGACCCCAATGCCCTGCGCACCATCGCGACCAAGGTCGACGGTGGGTGGAAGATCAACGGCGAGAAGCGATTCATCACCGGCGCCGAGGGCGCCGGCTTCTACATCATCATGGCCCGCACTGCGGGATCGCCCGGCGATCGCGGCGGCGCCACCATGTTCCTGGCACCGGGGGATACGCCGGGAATCGTTGTCGGACGGCATATCCCGACCATCGACCGCTCGATGATCGGCGGACACTGCGAGGTCTCGTTCACCGATGTCTTCGTGCCCGACGAGGACGTGCTGGGTGAGGTCGACGAGGGTTATCGCTACGCACAGGTCCGTCTGGGACCTGCGCGTATGACGCACGTGATGCGATGGTTCGGTGTGGCGCAGCGATGCCAGGACGTCGCCCTGGACTACGTCAACAATCGCGACGGGTTCGGTGGCCGGCTCGGCGATCTCGGCATGATCCAACAGTTGGTGGCCGACAACGAGATCGACCTGGCCGCCACGTGGAACCTGCTGGTGGCCGCGTGCGCCGAACTCGACCGCGGCGACCACGCGTCGAACTCCACGTCGATCGCGAAGACCTATGCCGCCGAGGCATATTCACGCATCGTCGACCGGAGCATGCAGATGTGCGGTGGCCTCGGTGTTTCCGACGACCTCCCGCTGGCCCGCCTGCAACGTGAACTGCGGCCCTTCCGCATCTACGACGGACCCTCCGAGGTGCATCGGTGGGCGTTGGCCCGTCGTGCGCTGGGCAGGGCCCGCAAGGCGCAGCAGGCCGGCGGCCAGGCGTGAGCGGGCATCCGGCGCTCGACGCCGAACTACTGCGGAAGTTCCTGCTGGACAAGGGCATCGACGTCACCGGTGATCTCGAGGTCTCGCTGATCAGCGGCGGGAAGTCGAATCTGACCTTCGGTGTCACCGACGGCGCGACCCACTGGGTGGTGCGTCGGCCCCCGACCGGCGGACTGACGCCGTCGGCGCATGACATGAATCGGGAATGGGCGGTGACCAGCGCGCTGCAGGGCACCGCGGTGCCGGTCGCGCGGACCGTCGCCATCGATTCCGAGGGTGCCGTGCTCGGTGCACCGTTCACCGTCGTCGAGTTCGTCGACGGCCGGGTGATCCGTACCGCGGGTGAGCTCGACGTCCTCTCTGACGACGAAATCGCCCGCAACATCGATGGTTTGGTCTCCACGCTCGCTGCCCTGCACAGCGTCGACTACGCCGCAGTGGGTCTTGAAACATTCGGCCGTCCCGAGGGTTTCACCGCCCGGCAGGTGAAACTGTGGGCGCGCCAATGGGAACACGTCAAAACCGAGGAACTACCCGACCTCGACCGGCTGGTCGCCTTGCTCGGTGACCGCATCCCGGAGAACTCGCGGCACACCATCGTGCACGGCGACTACCGCGTCGACAACACGATTCTCTCTGCGGACGACCCGGGAGTGGTTGCTGCCGTGGTGGATTGGGAGTTGTCGACGCTGGGTGACCCGATCACCGACGTCGCGCTGATGTGCGTGTACCGCGAGCCGATCTTCGATCAGGTCCTCGGTTTCGACGCCGCCTGGACCAGCGACCGCTATCCCAGCCAAGCCGACCTGGCGCAGCGTTACGCGACCGCCACCGGCTCCGACCTGGGTGACTGGCCGTTCTATCTCGCCTTGGCCAACCTCAAGCTCGGCGTGATCGCGGCCGGTATCTCCCATCGCGCACATGCCGGCGCGTCGTCGGGTGACGGCGCCGAACACGCCGGCGAGGCGACCGCGGAGTTCATCGCGGCCGGCTTGCGGGTGCTGGGCGGGTCGTAGCGCTGCGGTAGGAGCGGGCTGTCGGAAATGCGCCCGGGTGCGGGTAGCGGTTGACGTGGTGGCTTTGGTTGCCCGCTCGTGGGTGGTTTTCCCACCGCAGATCGGGGCTTCACTATCGGTAGGTGGACACCCCACCGTCGCGATCGGCGAGGTGCAGGTGCTCGTTGACCGACACCACGGTCACGCCACTGCGGCCGACGATGAGCTTGGTGATCGCCGCGTTGACCATGGTCCGGGAGAGCACCGGCCACTGTCGCGCGGGCACACCCCACAGCTGGGCGATCCACTGCGTGATGGTCCCCGCCGACGAGACCACGATCGTCGTCTGACCTGAACCGGTCAGGTCGATGGCCCGTCCTGAGGCCGCGGCCACCCGGTCGGCGAAGGCCGCGAAGGTCTCGCCGCCGACAGCACGCCCGGCGTCGGGCGCGGCGCCGTTGGCGGTGATCCATTCATCGAGTCCGGCGTCGAGGCGCTGCTGATAGGCACGACCGTCGGCGTACTCGGCGGCGGTGGTCTCCCCGACGAGCGCCGGCAGCGCGTACTCGTTCCAGCCGGGGTCGACGACGGGCGCGGGTGCGGCGTCGAACTGACCGAGGATGGTCGCCAGCGTTTGCGTCTGCCGGGGCAGGTCGCCGCTGACCGCGGCGGTCAGCGAACCGATCTGACCTGCCAGAACCGCCCCGGTGAGCTGGGCCTGGACCAGGCCGATGTCGGTCAGCCCACCCGGTACACCTGTCGGGCTCACGGCCTCGTCGGCGGCGATGCCGTACGCGTTGGACTCGGCCTGACCGTGACGGACGAGGTAGATGACTCCCATCAGCTCACCCTATCGGGGGCGCTCGCCGATGAGTTCCGCGCGCCTTGTCGGTCTGCACTGTGAAACGACGTGCACTGTGAGAGGAGGTGCGGCCATCCGATGCTGTTCGTGAATCTGCCGGTGGCGGACGTGGCGGCGACGCGCGCCTTCTTCACCGCCATCGGGTTTCGATTCGACGCGTTGTTCTGCGATGCGGGCACCCTCTGCATGGACGTCGACGGTGCCAAGGTCATGTTCCACCAGCGCCGACGCTTCGCCGGATACGCCGCCCGACCGGAGCAGGAGATCGATGGTGCCCGGGAGGCCGTGGTCGCGGTGTCGGCGTCGTCGCGTCGTGAGGTCGACGAGCGTGCCGACCTCGCCGCAGCGAACGGCGCGGGCGTGCTGCGGGGACCCGAAGACCTGGGCTTCATGTACTGCCGCAGCTTCTGCGACCTCGATGACCACGCCTGGGAGATCGTCTGGATGAATCCGGCCGAGATTCCCCAGAGTTAGCGCGTGACACCGGCCAGACGGTGAGCCGCCGTGACACAGCCTCGGTAGGAAAGCGTTGTCGCGTCGATGATCGTTCCGGCGTTGCTCACCTGCCGAGGCTATGTCACCGAACCGGAGTGCTCAGACCTGATCCGGGGTGGCGGGCAGCCCGAACCGCGCGAAATCCTCGGTGGTGGTCTCGCTGAAGAACGCCACGACGTGGCCGACCTTGCCGTCGGGGCTCAGCTCGAGGACCTGCAGCTGGAACGGGCGGTGCACGCCGTCGGGTCCGCGCATGTAGAGCCCGAACGCCGGCTGTCCGTTGGCGACGGTCGGCAGCAGGATCTGATCGCCGGCTTTCTCGGCCGGGCAGTTGCCGCGGATGAGGGTGCCGATCGACTCGGCGCCCTCGTACCAACCCGTGAACGGCGGCATCTCCCAGATCGCCTTGTCGGTGAACAGTTCGACGATGGCGTCGACGTCGTACCGCTCGAACGCGGACACATAGCGCGCCAGCAGCTCACGCTTTGCTGCGTCGTCGAGTTCGGTGGGTGAATCCTCCTGCGGTGCAGCATTTTTCAGTTGTTCGCGCGCGCGTTGCAGCAGGCTGTTGATGGTGGCGGTACTGACGCCGATGGTGTCGGCGACCTCCGCGGCCTTCCACTGCAACACGTCGCGCAGGATCAGCACCGCGCGTTGACGTTCGGGCAGATGCTGCAACGCGGCGATGAAGGCCAGGCGGATCGACTCGCGGGCGCCGACGACATAGGCCGGGTCGGCGTCGTCGCCGGGGGAGATCTCGTCGACGGTGCCGGCGTACGGCTCCAGCCACGGCACCTCATGATCCTGGAGGAGATCGTCGGTGGGGTCGAAGGCGTCGCCACCGAGACCCGACGGGAGCGGCCGACGTTGGCGGCTGGCCAGTGCGGTCAGACAGGTGTTGGTGGCGATTTTGTGCAGCCACGTCCGCACCGATGCCCGCTGATCGAACTTCGCGTAGCCCTTCCATGCGCGCAGGTACGTCTCCTGCATGAGGTCTTCGGCGTCGTGATGGGACCCCATCATGCGGTAGCAGTGCGCCAGGATCTCTCGTCGAAAAGGTTCGCTGACCTCAAGAAACTCGGTATCGGCACTGGTGGACTGCTCGGCGGTCGACATGTGGTCCAGATTACGTCAGCCCACCGACATCGGCGTCCGCGTCAAGCGTCGGATCGCACGGGATACGCGGGCGGGGCCGAGCGGTCGTTAGGTAGTTAATTCGTCCGCGTCGAACTCGGACGTCCGGCACCAGCAGGACGCGGACGATCGAACTCGACGCGGAAGAACCGAACCGGTAACCGAACCGGCCGGGCGGCGGCTACGACGCGCTGGCCGGCTTCACCGAGGAGAGGAACGCGGTCCGTACCGGCTCGCGGTTGGCGGCGAGGTCGGCGGTGAGGCCGCGGCGCGCCAGGATCGGCCGGACACCCTCGCCGAAGTTGTAGGCCTCCTCCACGTGGGGGTACCCCGACAGCACGAAGTGATCGAGACCGAGTGCGGCGTATTCGGCGATGCGGTCGGCCACCTCTTCATGCGACCCGACCAGTGCGGTACCCGCACCGCCGCGGACCAGGCCGACGCCGGCCCAGAGGTTGGGGTAGATCTCGAACGCCCGTGCATCGGTGGTGCTGCTGAAATCCTTTGCGCCACCGTGTAATTCGATCATCCGACGCTGACCGTCGCTCTCCGAGCGGGCCAGGTTCTCCTGCGCGGTCGCCACGACGGCCGGATCCAGCGCGCCCAGAAGTCGGTCGGCCTCGGCCCAGGCCTGCTCGGCGGTGTCGCGGGTGATCACGTGCAGGCGGATGCCGTAGGTGAGTTCACGTCCGGCTGCGGCGGCCAGCCCGCGGATCCAGTTGAGCTTCTCGGCGACCTGCGCCGGCGGCTCACCCCAGGTCAGGTAGGTGTCGGCGAACTGCGCGGCGACGGTACCGGCGGCCGGCGACGACCCGCCGAAGAACACCGGCGGCAGGGGATCGGGAATGCGGGCGAGCTGCGCACCTTCGACGGTCAGGTGGTTGCCGGTGAAGTCGACCGGACCGTCGTTGGCCCAGAGTCGTCGGATGATGTCGAGGAACTCACCGCAGCGCTCATACCGTGCGTCCTTGCTCAGCCGGTCGCCGAAGGCGCGCTGCTCGCTGGACTCACCGCCGGTGACCACATTGAGGAGCAGGCGTCCCTTGGACTGCCACTGGAAGGTCGACGCCATCTGCGCGGCGAGCGTCGGACTCGTCAGACCGGGGCGCAGCGCCACCAGGAACTTCAGCGTCTCGGTGGTCTCCACGAGCATCGCGGTGGTCAGCCACGCGTCCTCACACCACAGCCCGGTGGGGGTCAGCACCGCCTCGAAGCCGTTGATCTCGGCAGCGCCCGCAAGCTGGTTCAGGTAGCGCAGGTCGGCCGGTCGATCCCCGCTCATCAGACTGCCGTGACCACCGGCGATCAGATTGCGCGAATCGCCGTACGTCGGCAGGAACCAGTGGAAATGTGCGGTCACGGGAATTCGCTCCTCGCGGTTGGTGACTGAAATGACGAAATGATGGATCGGACAGATGTCCTCACCGGTACTCGTTTACCGATTCTGATCGTTCACCACCGCACCGTTGTCGCCGAAACCCTGTGTCGGTTTGATTCACCCTGAATGCAAACCGGGTCAGGTGGCGCGCCGCGGCCTATTATCGCCGGTGACCGCCTTCGTCGGCCGCTGTCGCAGGCTGTCTGCGTGGTCACACCAGGCTTGCCATCGCCCGCCGCACGTTGCTAGCTTGAGCGACATGACGAGCCCGCAGCCACACGTCCCAGAGGTCACCTACGTGACAACTGCTCTGGGCTGTCGGCTGCCGCTTGCTCGGATTCTGTGTTGTTGTCGAATGCACTGACCCGCGTCTGAATCAGGACACGACTGGTTCGGTGGGCATTTCTCCACCGCATCCATTTCTCGATGTCCACGCTTTTCGGCCCGGTTTCTCTCGGACGCCCTTCTCGGAAGATTTCCGGCCACGCCATGCATTCATCCATTTCCGCCATTCGCTGCGGACTTGGCACATACTTGAGGACACAACAAATGACCACCACGCTCGACCGCACCATCGCTCCCGTTCAGCCGCTGCGCACCGGGACCCGCACTCCATCGACGCGTCCCCTGGCCTACGGTTCGCGCCAGCAGAATCGGGCCGCAGAGCACGCACTGACCAAGGGGGCCAAGACGATTCACATCGCGACGCCTGAGCTGCAACTGTCCAGCAAGCCTGCGGCACTGGTGCTGCGGACCGCACGCCTGGCCGGTCCGGTTTTTCGTGACGACGCCGCCGAACGCACCGGATTGAGCATCTCGACGGTCAACCGGCAGGTCGGTGCCCTGCTCAAGGCCGGACTGATTCGGGAACGCGCCGATCTTGCCCCGGCCGGAGCGATCGGCCGCCCGCGCCTCCCGTTCGAGTTGAACGTCACCGACTTTCTGACCCTGGGCATCCACATCGGCTACAAGGTCACCTCGATCACCACCCATGACCTGCTGCATCGCGTCGTCGGCGCCATTCAGATCCCGACGCCCGTCGCCGACCGCCCCGAGGACGTTCTGGCGGCCATCGGTGTCAGCGCACGTCGATTCGCCGGTCGGTGGACCGGTCGTCGGGTGCTGTGGGCCGGCGTCGCGATCGGCGGGCGGGTCGCCTCCGGTGGCCTGGTCGACCATCCGCGTCTGGGTTGGAGTGCGGCCCCGGTGGGCCGGGTGATCGCCGAGCAGGTGGGGTTGCCGGTGTCGGTGGCTTCGCATGTGGAGGCGATGGCCGCCGCCGAACTGGTGGTCAACCCCGACGAGGGTTCGACGAGCTTCCTCTACTTCTACGCCCGCGAAATGGTCGGCACCGCATTCTCCGTCGGCGGCACCGTGCACACACCGAGCGCCGGCCCGCCGGTCATCGGGCACTTCCCGACCGGACGCACCAAGCTGCTCGATCCGGGGCGTACCGGTCAGCTGGAACCCGCTGTCAGTGACACCGGCATCGTCGACGCCGCACGCGCACTCGGGTTGGCCGTCGACGACGTCGAAGCGGTGCATATACTTGCGCGCGACGGCGATGCCACGGCCCGCGCACTGCTCGAGGAGCGTGCCGAGGTGCTCGGCCGTACTGTCGCGCTGATCGCCGACATCTTCAATCCCGATCACATCGTGCTCGGCGGGCAGGCCTTCACCGACTTCCCGGCCACTCTGCCGACCGTCGCCAAGGCGTTGAAGACGACCTCGGTGGCCGCCAAACGTGATGTGCGCGTGTCACATTCGGGAACGACGGTGCAGCAGCAGGCGGCCGGTGCGGTATCGCTGGACGCGATCTACTCCGACCCGCTGGAGGCATTGACCTTCACCGAGTGAGGGTGTGGTGCGGGGTCTCGATACGGCGCCTCGCTTCGCTCGGTGCCAGTCAATCAGCGATTGGGCGAGCGGCGTATCGAGACCGTCCGCGCCGTCAGTCGACCGTCCGCTTGGCGAACGCCCGCAGAGCGAATGGCGCGAAGATCAGCGTCAACCCGACGGCCCAGAGGATCGTGGCGATCTCCGGGTAGCGCAGCGGCAGTGGGGCGTCGGCGGGTGCGGCCGGACCGTTGCCCCAGAGCACCCGCATCGCCTGCACCAGCGCCGACACCGGGTTCCACTCTGCGATCGTGCGCAGCCACGTGGGCATCGGTGCGGTCGGCACGAAGGCGTTGGACAGGAAGGTGATCGGGAACAGCGTCGAGAACATGAAACCGTTCACCGCCTCCACCGACCGCAGCCACGAGCCGATCAGGATGCCGAACCAGATCATCCCGAATCCGAAGAGCAGCACCAGCGCGAAGCCGAGGACCGCGTCGCCGAACGACGTACGAATCCGCCAGCCGATGGCGAGTCCGGTGATGGCCATGACCACGATGCCGATCGACGAGTGCAGCAGGCTCGCGATACTGCGTCCCACCAACACCGATGACCGTTTGATGGGCAGTGACCGGAACCGGTCGATGATGCCCTTCTCCAGGTCGGCGGTGATACCGGTGGCGACGATGAACGCGGTGAACACGATCGTCTGGCCCATGATGCCGGGCAGCAGGAACTCCTTGTAGGAGACTCCGCCGGTGTTGGTGATCGAGGCGCCGAACACGAACGCGAACAGCAGCACGAACATGATCGGCTGGATGGTCACATCCGACAGCATCTCCGGCATGCGTTTGGTGTGGATCATGTTGCGCTTCACCATGATCCAGGATTGCTGCCACAGGCTGGTCTGGTGGATCTCCGGGCCGTGGGTGACGGTGCCGGAGTTGAGGGTGGTGGTCACTGGTTCTGCTCCTCGTCGCTCGTGGTGGTGTCCTCGGCGCGATGACCGGTCAGGGATAGGAAGACGTCGTCGAGGCTGGGCCTGGCCAGGCCGAGGTCGTCGACGGCGATGCCGCTCTCGTCGAACCAGCCGACCACTCGGTTGAGGTCACTGAGTCCGGCTGCGGCGGTGGTGAGTTTGCGTGCGTTGACGTCGACGAAGACCTCGGTGCCGGTCTTGCGTAGCAACGCCTCGGCAGCCGGGATGTCGTCGGCCGACGAGACGGTCAGCACCAGACTTGCCGCGCCGGCCTGCTGCTTGAGTTCCAGCGGGGTGCCCTGCGCGATGATCTTGCCCTTGTCGATGACGACGATGTTGTCGGCGAGTTGGTCGGCCTCCTCGAGATACTGCGTGGTCAGCAGCAGAGTGGTGCCGCCGCTGACCAGGGTGCGCAGCACGTCCCAGAGCTCGGAGCGGCTGCGCGGATCGAGGCCGGTGGTCGGCTCGTCGAGAAACAGCACCGGTGGCGCGGCCAGCAGGCTGACCGCGAGGTCGAGTCGGCGACGCATGCCGCCGGAGTACGACTTGACCTGTTTATCTGCGGCTTCGGTGAGCGAGAACTGTTCCAGCAGTTCGTCGCCTCGCTGCTTCAGGTCACGTTTGCCGATCCCGTAGAGGCCGCCGATCATCCGGAGATTCTCACGGCCGCTGAGGATTTCGTCGACGGTGGCGGCCTGGCCGGTGAGGCCCATGCTGCGCCGGACCTTGTCGGGTTCGGCGGTCACGTCGTAGCCGGCGACGCGGGCGGTGCCGCTGGTCGGCGGGGACAGTGTGGTCATCATGCGGACGGTGGTGGTCTTGCCTGCACCGTTGGGCCCGAGCAGACCGAGGACGGTGCCGGTGGGAACGGTGAAGCTGACACCATCGACAGCGGTGAAGTCGTCGAACTTTTTGACCAGGTCAATGGCCTCGATGGCGAGGTCGGACCGGACAACGGTGGACGCGGTGGACGATGGGTGAGTCGTGGACGGGCTCATGTTTCTCCAAGCTATCGGGTGGGTCCGACAACGCGCCACGGGTTTTTCCTGGGGTAGCCCGTACGACTGACGCGGTGGTTCCCACATGTCGACCACGACGACGGGCAAAACTCATCGGTCCCGCATCCGGCGCCGGGTGCTGCGGTCCGGGTGCTGGGGCGCACCGCGAGGGTGGATACTCGTGCCCATGACGCAGATTCGGGTTCGCGACGCCGCCGCGCTGCTCGGTGTCAGCGACGACACGATCCGCCGCTACATCAACGCCGGCCGGCTCGAGGGCGTCGACGACGGTCGGGTGTTGGCCGTCGACGGGGCGTCGTTGGCGGCGCTGGCGCGAGAGCGGGCGGCCGACCCGCCCAGCGACGAATCGGGGGTGCTGCGCTCGGCGCGTAATCGGTTCACCGGACTGGTCACCGACGTGGTGGTCGACACGGTGATGGCTCAGGTCACCATGCAGTGCGGGCCCTTCGAGGTCACGTCGTTGATGAGTTCGGCGGCGGTACGCGAACTCGGCCTGGAACCCGGCGTGGTGGCCACCGCCGTGGTGAAGGCGACGACGGTCATCGTCGAGATCGCGCCGTAGCGACCCCGCCCCGGGCCGGGTGCGCGCAGGCCGGGCACGCTCAGGTGAGGCGCAATCAGGTGAGGCGCGGTGTCCAGCGCTGCGGGATGGCCGGCGCCGAGTCCTGCGGCGGTTCGTCGTGGCCCTTCCGCTTCGACGAAACACGCTCGGCCGCATGGCCCGAGTCGAGTCCGGCGCCGACATCGCCGGCGTTGCGATTGCGTTCCAGGGCGCGGGCGTGCAGCCGCTTGTAGCCGCGGACGCTGAGCGTGGGGATCGACTTCAGGTAGAACCGTTCGTCGTCTTCGAGTGCGGTGACCAGCGCGTCGTCGATGAGGGTGGTGCCGGGCCGCGCAGATCCGCAGAGCCGCGCGGCGATGTTGACCGGCTCGCCGAAGACGTCGCCGAGGCGGCTGAGGACCTCGCCGCGCGCCAGCCCGACACGCAACGTGGGGATGGGGTTGTCGTCGCTGAGCGCGTGGATCGCCAGTGCGGCTTCGGCCGCGGCGGCCGGTGAGGAGTGGGTGAACATCACGGCGTCGCCCAGCGTTTTCACCACCGAACCACCACTACCGCTCACGATGTCGAAGGTGCGTTCCTCGAACTGCTCGAGCAGATGCTCGAGCTCGTCGAGCCCGATGCGCCGCGACAGACTGGTGTATCCGACGATGTCGGCGAAACCCACCACCAATTCGTAGTGTTCGTCGTTCTCGAGTTCGACGTCCTTGTCCAACGCCATCGCCAGGTGTCGTCGCCAGATCAGTTGCTGAATCTGGCCCAGCGCCGCACTCATCTGCGGGACCGTCCACGGCACGTCGGGATTGCGGTCCAGTTCGAGGAGCTGATCGGCCTGCCAGTCCGCCAGCCTCGCCATCGTTTGTCCGATGGCGCGTGCGGTGGCGACCTGTGCGCGCTCGGGCATTGTCTCCTCGGAGTTGGCGAACAGCCGCAGCGCGTTCACCTCGCCCTCGGTGAAGATCTTGTCCGGGGTGCTCTGCCGTGCGAAACCGAAAGCATTCCACAGCTTTTCGGCATAGTCCGGGGACATCCCCAGGGCATCGACGAGTTCGTCGCGGGTGTAGCTCGGCTCGTCGGGCGAACTCTTCGGTGGATCCGCATCTGACGTCACAACGATGATCGTATCGACTAACCGTCTCCGGCGGCTCCCGGCGGCTCCCGGCGGCCCTGGCGCACATCGCTCAGATGCCCAGTACGCCCTTCATCAGGTAGGCCATCTCGGCGTCGAAGTCGGGTCTCGACGAGCCGCGCCGGATCTGCACGGCGTCGTTGACGATGGCCAGTGCCGCATGCACCGAGATCGCGGCCTCGGCAGCCGGCAGGTCGGGCTCGATATCGGTGAGCAGGTCGATCCAGCGCGCCACGTAGCGCCGTTGCACGTCGAGGAGCTCGGCGGCGTCGGGTTGGCCCGCGACCACTGCGCTGCTGCGGAACGAGACCGACAGGTCCGGCGTCGAGGTGATGATTCCGACATACGAATCCACTAGCAGCGCAAGCAATTTCGATGAGTCGGCGGTGGTGGCGTAGGCGGCCATCACGCCGGCCTCCAGCCGTGCCGCGGCGCGATATCCGATGCCCACCAGAATGGCCAGCTTCGACGAGAAGTGCCGATAGACGCTGGGTCCGGAGATGCCGACGGCCGCACCGATGTCGTCGACGCCGACCGTGGTGTAGCCGCTCTTGTCGAACAACTCCGCGGCCGCATCCAGGATCTCGTCGCGTCGGGTGGGTCGGCTGCCGGCCGGCGGCGGGGTGGCCGCCAGTGATGGGGCGCGGGTGGGATCGAGGTCGATCAACCGGGTCACCAGGGTGCGGAACGCCTCGCGGGTTTTCAGCGGTGAGACCTTGCTCCGACGGTCGGCGAGGCTGCCGCTGATGCTGAGCATCGCCCATGCCAGCTGGACCGAGGACCGGTCGCTGAGGTCCGGGCGTTCGGCGCGGATCGCCTGCGCCCACCGGTGCAGGATGTCGCGGGTGCGCATCACGACCTGCTTGTTCTGCTGGGGCGTCAGGTAGTAGCTGCTGGCCCGCCACAACGACGTCGACCGCGGGCTCTTCTGTCCCAGCACGCTCAGCGCGTCGATGAGTTCGGCCGCGTCGTGTCCGTTCTCCAGCGCCCGCGCGGTGCAGGCCTCGAGGTCGTCGACGCCGGCCATCACCGCCGACATCAACAGCGCCTGCTTGTCGTCGAAGTGCCGGTACAGCGATGGTGCCGTCACCCCGGCCGCAGTGGCGATGTCGGCCATCGAGACCTGCGCGAACCCGCGTTCGGAGAACAGCGCGGCCGCATGGTCGATGAGCTGCCGCTTGCGGTCGGCAGGTCGGGCGCGGCGGGACTTCTGGTCAGGCATGGTGAACCGACCATAGCGCAAAAGTGGACACAAGTGATCCCACTGACCACCTGCTATAGCCAAATAAGTTATTCCGCGTTAGCCTCGTGGGGTAACCGCTCAGGTTCATGCGAAAGGAACACGGAACGTGGCTGATCAAGCATTCATCTACGAGGCGATTCGTACGCCGCGTGGCAAGCAGCGCGGTGGCTCGCTGCACAGCGTCAAGCCGGTCGATCTGGTCTCCGGACTGATCAACGAGGTCCTCGCCCGACACGGCAACCTCGATCCCGCAGAGGTCAACGACGTCATCCTCGGCGTCGTGTCGCCCGTCGGCGAGCAGGGTGCGGTCATCGCCCGCACTGCGGCACTCAACAGCGGCCTGCCGCAGAGTGTCCCCGGCACCCAGGTCAACCGCTTCTGCGCGTCGGGCCTGGAGGCCAGCAACCTGGCCGCGGCCAAGGTCGCCTCCGGATTCGACGACCTCGTTCTCGCCGGTGGCGTGGAGTCGATGTCGCGTGTCCCGATGGGCTCCGACGGTGGCGCACTGTTCATGGACCCGGCAACCGCCTTCGACAACTACATCGTGCCGCAGGGCATCGGCGCCGACCTGATCGCCACCATCGAGGGCTTCAGCCGCGAGGACGTCGACGCATTCGCCGTCGAGTCGCAGAATCGCGCTGAAAAGGCTTGGACCAGTGGCTACTTCGCCAAGTCTGTGGTCCCCGTCAAGGACATCAACGGTGTCACCCTGCTCGAGGTCGACGAGCATCGTCGTCCGGGCACTACCGTCGAGAGCCTCGGCAAGCTCAAGCCCGCCTTCGCCGCGCTCGCCGAGATGGCCGGATTCGACGACGTCATCCTGCAGAAGTACCCGGCTCAGGAGTTTGTCAACCACGTCCACACCGGTGGCAACAGCTCCGGCATCGTCGACGGCTCCGCGCTGGTGCTCTTCGGTAGCGAAGAGGCCGGCAAGCGTAACGGCCTCACCCCGCGTGGCCGCGTCGTCAGCTTCGCCGAGGTCGGCAGCGAGCCCTCGATCATGCTGACCGGTCCTACTCCGGCAACCGAATTGGCGCTGAAGAAGGCCGGACTGACCGTCGACGACATCGACGTCTTCGAGCTGAACGAGGCGTTCGCGTCGGTCGTCATGAAGTGGATGAAGGATCTGAAGATCCCGCACGAGAAGGTCAACGTCAACGGCGGCGCGATCGCCATGGGTCACCCGCTCGGCGCGACCGGCGCGATGATCCTCGGCACCTGCCTCGACGAGCTCGAGCGCACCGGCGGCCGCTACGGCCTGGTGACCCTGTGTATCGGCGGCGGCATGGGCGTCGCGACCGTCATCGAACGCGTCTGATCTCCCGGCCCGAAAACTTCCCAAGAAGAAGGAACTTGACGAAACACCATGAGTGACAACATGATCAACTGGGAGAAGGATGCCGACGGCATCGTCGTCCTGACCATGGACGACCCCAACCAGGGCGCCAACACCATGAACGACCTGTTCATCGATTCGATCGCGGCGACCGTCGATCGTCTCGAGGCGGAGAAGGACGACATCACCGGTGTCGTCATCACCTCGGCGAAGAAGACCTTCTTCGCCGGCGGCGACCTCAAGGATATGACCGCAGCGCGGACCCAGACCAAAGAAGAGATCGCCACCTCCATCACCGAGCGCACCAACGGCATGAAGAAGGTGCTGCGTCGGCTGGAAATCCTTGGCAAGCCCGTGGTTTCGGCCATCAACGGCGCTGCTCTCGGTGGCGGCCTCGAGCTGACCCTGCACACCCACCACCGCATCGTCGCCGACGTGAAGGGTGCCGTCGTCGGCCTCCCCGAGGTCACCCTCGGCCTGCTGCCCGGTGGTGGCGGCGTGGTCCGTACCGTTCGACTCCTGGGTTTCCAGGCCGCACTGATGAACGTGCTGCTGCAGGGACCGCGCTTCAACCCGACCAAGGCCAAGGAGACCGGACTGGTCGACGAGGTCGTCGGCTCGGTTGAGGAACTGCTCCCCGCCGCCAAGGCATGGATCAAGGCCAACCCCGAGGCCCAGCAGCCGTGGGATGTCAAGGGCTACAAGATGCCCGGCGGCCTGCCCACCAGCCCGTCGGTCGCGGCCAACCTGCCGGCCTTCCCGGCCCTGCTGCGCAAGCAGATCAAGGGCGCCAATATGCCTGCGCCGCGCGCCATTCTGGCCGCCGCCATCGAAGGCGCCTACGTCGACGTCGACACCGCCGACGAGGTCGAGACCCGCTACTTCGTGTCGCTGGTGACCGGTCAGGTCGCGCAGAACATGATCAAGGCGTTCTTCTTCGACCTGCAGCACATCAACAACGGCGGCTCGCGTCCCGAGGGCATCCCCAAGTGGAGTGCCACCAAGGTCGGCGTCATCGGCGCCGGCATGATGGGTGCGGCCATCGCGTACGTCTCGGCCAAGGCCGGCATCGACGTTGTCCTGAAGGATGTTTCGCTCGAGAACGCCGAGAAGGGCAAGGGCTACGCGGTCAAGCTCGAGGAGAAGGCACTCTCCCGCGGCAAGACCACCCAGGAGAAGAGCGACGCACTGCTCGCCCGGATCCACCCGACCGGCGACGCCGCCGACTTCAAGGGCGTCGACCTGGTCATCGAGGCCGCGTTCGAGTCGGTTGAGGTCAAGAACAAGGTGTTCCAGGAGATCGAGGACGTCGTCGAACCCGACGCGGTGCTCGGCTCCAACACCTCGACGCTGCCGATCACCATCCTCGCCCAGGGCGTCAAGCGCTCCGAGGACTTCATCGGCATCCACTTCTTCTCCCCGGTCGACAAGATGCCGCTGGTGGAGATCATCCGTGGTGAGAAGACCTCGGATACGGTGCTGGCCAAGGTGATCGACTACACCCTGCAGATCCGCAAGACCCCGATCGTCGTCAACGACAGCCGTGGGTTCTTCACCAGCCGCGTGATCGGCACGTTCATCAACGAGGCCATCGCGGCCGTCGGCGAGGGCGTCGAGCCTGCTTTGATCGAGCATGCCGGCACCCAGGCCGGTTACCCGGCTGCGCCGCTGCAGCTGTCGGATGAGCTGAACCTCGTCCTGATGCAGAAGATCCGCAAGTCCGGCGAGGATGCGCTCAAGGCCGAGGGCAAGGAGTTCCCGCACCACGGCTCTTACGACGTCATCGACTACCTCGTCGAGCAGGGTCGTCCGGGCAAGAAGGACGGCGCGGGCTTCTACGAGTACGACGAGAACGGCAAGCGCGTGCGCCTGTGGCCGGGTCTGCGCGAGAAGTGGCCGACCGCCGCCGAGCAGCCCAGCATCGAGGACCTCAAGGAGCGCATGCTCTTTGCCGAGGCCGTCGAGACGGTGCGCTGCTTCGACGAAGGCGTGATCACCTCGGTGCCCGACGCCAACATCGGTTCGATCTTCGGCATCGGCTTCCCGGCCTGGACCGGTGGTGTGGTGCAGTACATCAACCAGTACGAAGGCGGCCTGCAGGGCTTCGTCGACCGTGCTCGCGAGCTGGAGGCCAAGTACGGCGCCCAGTTCACCCCGCCGGCCTCGCTGGTGGAGAAGGCGGCCAAGGGCGAGAAGTTCTGACCCGCCAGACCCATTGATTTAGGCACGACAGTGCCGTAATCTCCGGCAAGATCAAGACTGCAGTACCCGACGACCCCGACCGGTTCCCCTTCCGGTCGGGGTCGTTTGGCGTCTCGGGTCGGTGTGCCCGGCTTGCCCGAAACGCGGCCACCGGATTAATTCAGTGGCCAGGTGTGTGGCGTGCATGGCACAGTCTTCTCGCGGACATCGGAAGGTGAGCAGTCGGACGCGAGGTATCGCGGACATGTTCTGCGCGTTGGCCTTTCGAGCGTGCGCCCTGGTAAGGATGTTGACGCATCTCAAAGGGTTCGAGTCCCTGCTGTGAACATCACCCGCCGGGGTGAACGGGTTCGACGGTTCTGCGGTGAGCCGGTAGGTCCGGTTCGCGCTTCGGCGCGGACGGCGCCGGCGTCACCCCATCGTCGAATCCGCCCGGCTGGTGGTGCTCGAAAATCGCTCCCTGACAACAACATCCGTGACAACAACAAATGACAATCAGCGACATGCGTACCGCGACCAGAAAGGAGGCGCGTCATGTCCATTTTCAACCGTTTCACTCGTGGCCACGTCACGGTCGACGTCGGCTCGGTGATCCTCGAATACCGGAACGGCAAGCAGTCGCGCATCCTGCCCCCGGGTCGCCACACCCGGCGTCGCGGTGCGGTCTATCAGACCGTGGACCTGCGTGAGAATCTGGTTCCCGTTGCGCTGCAGGAGGTCCTGACGTCCGACGGCATCCCGATCCGGGTCTCGATGACGATGCGGGTGACCATCACCGACGCGGTGCGCTTCGTCGAACGGGCCGATTTTCCGGTCGGTGTCGCGTACCTCGCCGCGCAGATCGCGCTGCGGGAGCTGATGGCCGGTGTCGCGGCCGACGATCTCATCCGGCGCGGCGATGCGGTGGACGCCGCACCGATTGTGGCGGCGGCACGCGCAGCGGTCGCCGACCTGGGTGTCGCGGTCCACGACGTGGTGATCAAGGACGTGGTGGTGCCCGCGGAGATCCGCTCGGCCGCCATGGAGATCATCACCGCGAAGGCGCGTGGGCAGGTCAAGCTGGAGCAGGCGCGCGCCGAGACGGCTGCGCTGCGCGCGCTGGCCAACGCCGGCCGCGTGCTGGACGCATCGCCTGCGCTGGCCCGGCTTCGGCTGGTCCAAGAGGTGCCCTACGGTGCCCGGGTGGTGCTGTCGGTCGGCGATGCCGAGATGCCCGCATCGGAACCCGGTTCCGACACGTAGGTAACGCGAGATGCGGGGTTCGATGCGAATCGGCCCCGCATCTCGCGTCGGTGGATTCCGCTGCGGATATTGCCCGTCGCCGACAGACTCGGAGGAGATCACGCACACCAGATGGGAGCTCCAATGAAACTGTCCATTCGTAACCAGCTCGCCGGCGAGGTCGTCGACGTCACGCTCGGCGCGGTCTCGGCGATCGTCAAGGTCAAGCTCGACGGCGGAGACCAGACCATCACGTCGTCGATCACCAAAGAGGCAGCCGAGGAACTCGGCCTCAAGCCGGGTGTGCGGGTCACCGCACTGATCAAGTCCAGCGAGGTCAGTATCGGCGTGTGAGTAGAAATCCCACCTCATTCTCCGCAGATGCACTAATAGTGCGACGATATTGTCGCTTGTGCGGGATCGATGCCGCGTGGTGTCGACGGCCGTATCGGACACATGTCGGGCGAGGAATGGAGTTGTGCAATGAGACGGTTCGCAATCGTGGGTGCCGCGATGCTCGTCGGAGCGGGGTTGGTGGCGGGATGCTCGTCGTCGGACGGCAGCAGTAGTAGCGCAACGTCGTCGGCGGCCCCGGTGACGCTCAACGTCTCGGCGGCGGCGTCGTTGAAGAAGGCCTTCACCGAGATCGGCAAGGAATTCGAGGCGGCCCATCCCGGCACCACGGTGAAACTGTCCTTCGACGGTTCGGCGACGCTGGCCAATCAGATCAACCAGGGCGCACCCGTCGACGTGTTCGCCAGTGCTGATGAGAAGAACATGACCAAGATCGGTGACAAAGCGGTCGATCCGAAGACCTTTGCGACCAATACGCTGGTAATCGTGACCGCACCCGGAAACCCCAAGGGCGTCAAGTCGTTGGCGGATCTGGCCAACCCCGACGTGAAGACGGCACTGTGTGCGGTCCCGCAGCCGTGCGGCAGCGCGAGCGTGGCCGTGGAAGAGAAGGCGGGCGTCGACATCAAGCCCGTCAGCGAAGAGGCGTCGGTGACCGCGGTACTGACCAAGGTGACCTCGGGTCAGGTCGACGCCGGGCTGGTGTACGTCACCGACGCCAAGTCGGCCGGCGACAAGGTCGCGACCGTGCAGGACCCGGCGTTCGCGGCGAAGGTCAACAAGTATCCGATCGCCGCGATCAAGGGCAATCCGCATGAGCCGACGAGCACCGAGTTCGTTACCTTCGTGTTGGCGCCGGAAGGTCAGAAGGTGCTGTCGGGCTTGGGATTCGGGGCCCCCTGAGCTATCTGTCCCGGCTTCGGCGGGCCCAGCGAGGTGCCCACACCGGCGTACGTTTGATGCCGGTGTGGGCCTACGTGCCCGCGGCTCTGGGTGTGGCGTTGGTGGTACTTCCACCGCTGATCATGATCACCCGCACCCCGTGGAGCACCTTCGCCGAGCAGATCACCTCGACGTCATCGTTGCAGGCGCTGGAGCTCTCGCTGCGCACCGCTTTCTTCAGCACCATTCTCTGTGTGCTGCTGGGAGTTCCGATGGCCCTGGTGTTCGCCAACCACGACAACGTGGCGGTACGCGTGCTGCGTGCCCTGGTGCTGCTGCCATTGGTGTTACCGCCGGTGGTCGGCGGAATCGCGTTGCTGTACACCTTCGGTCGGTTCGGAACGATCGGAAAGCCGTTGTCGGCGTGGGGTATCGAGATCGGATTCACCACCACCGCGGTGGTCATCGCGCAAACCTTTGTGGCACTGCCGTTTCTGGTCATCAGCGTCGAAGGTGCATTGCGGACCATCGGTGGTCGATATCAGCAGGTGGCGGCAACGCTCGGAGCGTCGCCCACCAGAACGCTGTGGCGCGTGACGCTGCCGCTGATGATGCCGGCGTTGTTGGCCGGCATGGTCTTGTCGTTCGCTCGGGCGATGGGTGAGTTCGGGGCGACCATCACCTTCGCCGGCAACTCGCCCGGCATCACCCAGACCGCGCCGCTGGCCATCTACGTCGCGCAGATCGACGATCCCGATGCGGCGCTGCCCCTTTCGCTGATCCTGGTGGTGCTGTCGCTGGTGGTGGTGGTCGGTGTGCACGGACGAGCGGTCCGGTCGCGGGCGGTGGCCCTATGACGGCGGTGGGACTGTGACGGGCGGCCTGTACGCGCGCATCGTGAATGCGGTTCCGCCGCTGGATGTCGAGGTGGATATCCCGGCGGGAAAGGTCGTGGCGGTGATGGGCCCCAACGGCGCGGGCAAGTCGACGTTGCTCAACGTCGTCGCCGGCCTGTTGCGCACCGATGGGTCCTCGACGCTGACCATCGATGGCCGTCGGCTCATCGGCGAGCACGTCGACGTACCGGCCCACCAGCGAGGCGTTGCACTCCTGGCTCAGGACCCGGGACTGTTCCCACACATGACCGTTCGGCAGAACGTCGGTTTCGCGCCGGCCGCGCGGCGCGAGTCACGCAGCCGGACGCGGGAGCAGGTGCAGACCTGGCTCGACGCGACCGGCACCGGTGAACTCGCCGATCGGCGACCCCATCAACTCTCCGGCGGGCAGGCGCAACGTGTCGCGATCGCGCGGGCACTGGCGGCCCAGCCGGAGGTACTGCTACTCGACGAGCCGCTGCGTGCACTCGATGTCGATGCCGCGGCACGCATTCGCGCACTGCTTCGTGGACTGCTCCGCGAGCGGCAGCAGACGACGCTGTTCGTCACCCACGACATCGTCGACGCGGTCACGCTGGCCGATCAACTGATCATCCTCGACCAGGGCCGGATGGTCGAAAGTGGCGGCGTACGTGAGGTTCTCGCGTCACCGCGCAGTCGGTTCGCGGCCACGCTGGCCGGCCTGAGTCTCATCGAAGGTCGCTGGGACGGAAAGAATCTGCAGTCCGCGCTGGGTGCGCTCACCGGTGTCTCAGAAGGGGACCTCGACGCCGGATGCAACGCGGTCGCGGTCTTCGCCGCGGATTCGGCGTCGGTGTTCCTGACCGATCCGGCCGGCGGCAGCCCGCGAAACATTCTGCGGGCCAGGGTTCTTCAGGTAGAACCTCGTGGGGATCATGCCCGCATCCGTTGTGACGCCGCAGGTGTCGATGTGAGTGCGGAGATCACCTGGGATTCGGTCCGCGAGTTGCCCGTTGACGTCGGGGCCGAGGTGTACCTGACCATCAAGGCTGGGGACATGCGGATCTATCCGGTATGAGGTGATCTCCGCGACAGTTGATATCAGCCAGTTGATATCAGCTCTCGGGGCTATTCAGCCCTGTGCACGCAACTCCCGTCGAAGGATCTTCCCGGTGACCGTCTTGGGCAGGTCGCCGACGATCTCCACCGTTCTCGGATACTTGTACGCAGCCATGTTCTCCTTACAGAACTCGACGAGTTCAGCGACGGTGACCGTGGCGCCATCGATCAGGGACACATACGCTTTCACCGTCTCGCCCCGATACTCGTCGGGCACGCCGACCACTGCGGCCTCCCGGATGTCGGGGTGGGTGTACAGAACGTCCTCCACTTCCCGGGGCCACACCTTGTAACCCGAGGCGTTGATCATGTCCTTCTTGCGGTCCACGACGTAGAACCAGCCGTCGGCATCCATGAATCCGACGTCACCGGTGCGCAATTCGCCACCCGGTAGTGACTCCGCGGTCTTCTCCGGTTTGTTCCAGTAGCCCTTGACAACCTGCGGGCCCGACGTCGCGAACTCACCGACCTCGCCGACGGGTACATCGTCGCCGTTCTCGTCGATCACCCGGACCACTGTGTTGAACACCGGAATGCCGACTGACAACGCGCCCGACGTCGGGTCGACGGGCGCCCGAACCCCCAGGGGCACACCGTGTGACGGCGACGACGTCTCGGTCAGGCCGTAGATGTTGTGGATGTAGGCCCCGAAGATCTTCTCCAGCCGATCACCCATTGCCGGCGCAATCGGAGCACCACCCGAGTAGAGGATGCGCAGGCTGCTGAAGTCGTCGGAGGTTGCTCCGGGCGCGGTGGACAGTGCGTTGAATGCGGTGATCGCAGCGACGGTGAACACCGGTCGATGCTCGCGGATCGCATCGAGGGTGACATCGGGCGCGAAGCGGTGGCTGATGGTCAGTGGAGCCCGGGCGAGCATGGCGAGCATCACGTGTCCGACGAGCCCGGTGATGTGGAACAGTGGCGCGATGCCCAACACACCTTCGCCGGGTTTCAGGCCCGTCCAATCCCGGTACGTCTGGGCGTTGAAGACCAGGTTGCCATGAGTGTTCATGGCGCCCTTCGGCTCCCCGGTGGTACCCGACGTATAGGTGATCACGGCGGTGTCATCTGTCGATAGCGTGGTTGCCGGTAGTGCAGACCCGTCGTGGCGGTCGATGATCTCGATGAGATCGAAGGTCCCGGAACTCTTCAGCCGGGTGACTCCGTCGAAAAGACGTGGGTCATTGCGACTTTGGAAGTCGAGGGGGGATGCGGTGATCACGGTCCGCACCGACGTCTCACCGGAGGCGATCACCTGCTCGGCGACGTCGGAGTACAGGTCGTCGAGAGTGAGGAGGGCGGTGGCGCCCGAGTCCTTGAGGAGGTATGTCAACTCACGATGCTTATTCATCGGATTGACCGCCACCGCGACACCGCCGGCGCGCCACGCCGCGATCAGGCCGATCACGAAGGCCGGATTGTTCTGGACGTAGATGGCCAGCCGTTCGCCGGGTGAGAAACCCTCGGCGAGAAGCTTACTGGCGAGTGCGGTGGCTGCCCGGTCGATGTCCGGGAAGCTCAGCGAGGTGTCAAAGTAATGCAGGAACGGCTCATCGCCTGCTTCGAGGGCCGCGTCGAAGACATCGAGTGCGGTGGCGTACTCCGGCTCGATGTCGGCGGGAGTGCCGGCCGGATACCGCGCCAGCCATGGCCGGTCGGCGTAGCTCATTTGATCACCACCGGATTGACCGGAGCGCCGGTGGCATTGTGAATCTTCAATGGCGCTGCGACATAGAAGAATTCGTAGACACCATCGGCGGCGCAGTCCTCAGCGAGTTTCTCCATGTCGCAGATCTCGGTGAAAGCGACTCCGAGGTTGCGCATCAGCGCGTTGTGCAGCACCAGTGCGACGCCGTTGTGCGGATCGGTGGTGACCTCGTTGGCGATCGTGTCGGTGACCAGGTTGGGGATTTCGTTGCTCTGGAACCACTCCACCAGCTCCGGTGAATACACCAGTCCGGGCTCGCAGAAGTCGTCGTAGAACTTGTCACCCTGCTGGAAGAACAAGTCGAGGTGGTTGGTGCGGATCAGCAAGATGTCGCGGGGCTTGATCTCGATGCCCTGTGCGATCGCACATTTCTCCAGGTCGGTGTGGTCGAACGTCGCACGCGGTTCGATCGCCGTGACGCCCATGTACCGCGCCATGTCGAGCAGAACGGCACGACCGGCGACGCCACGCTGGGCGATCGGTTCGACGCTGGCCTTGTCGAGTCCACCGATGGTGGTGCGGGCGTCGTAGCCGTTCCAGATCTGTCCGTCGTACCAGACGTGTCCGAGTGCGTCGTACTGTGTGGAGCCCTGCAGGAAGGCGTTGATCTTGTCGTCGGCGTAGTGCAGGCCGCCGGGGAAGGCCGGTCCGTCTCCGCCCTCGTCCCAATGGGATTCGTCGAGGATCATC
This sequence comes from Actinomycetes bacterium, assembly GCA_023461275.1. Classification (GTDB taxonomy): domain Bacteria; phylum Actinomycetota; class Actinomycetes; order Mycobacteriales; family Mycobacteriaceae; genus Gordonia. Next base: position 124,285 of record JAEYMI010000020.1, read on the forward strand.
TCGCGGGTGGCCGGGCTGCGGCCGGGCCACACCGGGTCACCATTGGGGTCGCCGATGAGGCGCTGCAAGGTGAACAGTTCGCCCTTCTTGATCAGCGCGGCGCCTGCGATGACCTGCTCGGGGGTCAGGTAGTTGAGGCTGCCGACTTCGTCGTCGGCGCCCCACTTGCCCCAGTTTGAGGGTGAGCCGTCGAGAAGTTCGGTCAGGTCGGGTGCAGTCATTGGTCTCTCCATTGAGGTCGATCTCGATGTAACGGTCACTGAATAGAACCGATCGAACGTTCGGGATGTTCAGCTGAGACGAGCATCACAGGCAACGCGTCTCGCGTCAAGTCCCTCAGGTGAGGGCGGGATCCGGTGTGGGACCGTTGGATTGGTGGGTCGACACAGTTCAGCTGAGCTGAACAAGCATCATTGCCCGAGCATGATCGGCGTACTGCCGGGCCACCTGCGCCGGCGTCAGTGGTCCGGCGCTGGAGAACCAGTAGGGCAGAGCCATGCAGAGGGTGGCCACCGCTCGGGCCGTGCTTCGCGGGTCGGTGGTCGCGAAATCCCCATCGGCGACGGCCTGGACGGCGGTGTCGTCGAGGTGTTGCTGCAGGCGCCGACGCGACGCGATGACACGGCTGCGGTCGGGCTCCTCCAGACTGCGCGTCTCGGTGGCCGACACGAAGGCGAGGTCGCGTCGCACCGCGTGATAGAGCGCGAGCGCCTCGACCATGTGGCCGAATCTCGCCGCGGCGGTCACGCCCTCCCGACCGGCGGCGATGACCCGCCACTCCAGGTCGGTGAGGGTGATGTCCATGAGCCGGACCAACAATTGCTGCTTGCTTCGGTGATAGTGATAGATACCGGCCACGCTGCTGTCGGCAGCGGATGCGACCAGTCGCATGGTCGCGCCGTGATAGCCGAGTTCGGTGAACACCTCGACGGCGGCCCGCAACGCCGGATCGAGCTCCAGATCGGTGAACCGCCGCCAATCGGCTGCGGGGTCCGGGGTTGATACGGACAGATGGGCATCCGCCTGGTCGATGTCGTCGAGCGGCGGACTGAGCAGGTGTACCGGTGCGATGTCGAGGTGGTCGGCGATTCGGTGGAGTCGGTCGATGGTCAACGCGACCTTCCCGTTCTCGATGGCGCTCATCGTGCCGACGCTGACACCGATGTCCGAGGCGAGTGAGCGCAACGTCAGACCCGCTCGCATTCGGGCCCGGCGAACAGCGGCACCTGTCGCATCGTGTTCAGCCATACTGAACACGATAGCGCTACACTGCGGTCGTGAGCGCGTACGACGACCGACCATGGCTTGCGCACTACGGTGGCCGGCATGCGCATCAACGCGTCGAGTTCGCGACCGCGCTCGATATGTTCGATCACACGGTGGCCGCCGCCCCCGACGCGCCTGCGATCCGTTACCTGGACGCGACGGTCACCTGGGCGCAGGTCGACGCGGCATCTGACGCCATAGCCGCGCTGCTGATCTCACGGGGCTTTCAATCCGGGCGACGGTTCGCGTTGTTCCTGCAGAACAATCCGGCATTCGTCTACGGGCTGGTCGCAGCATGGAAGGTTGGGGGCATCGCTGTCGCGATCAGCCCGATGAGCAAGCCCGACGAACTCGTGCACTTCGTCCGCCGATACCGGCCGACAGCGCTTCTCGCGCTCGACGATCTCTACCTCGATGTCGCTCGCGATGTTCTCTACCGCCTCGACGATGACGACCACACCGTTCCGGTCGTACTCACCGTCTCCGCGCTCGACGGCCAATCGCGCGACGATGCCCGTGTGTTCCAAGGACTTTCGCGTCGTTATCCGGCCGACTCCATTGATGTGTCCCGTCTCGTCGCCGCACACGACGGGACTCGGCCGCGTCGTCGACCGATCGGGCCCGGCGATCCCGCCGTGCTGCTCGCGACGTCGGGCACCACCGGCTTCCCGAAAGGGGCGCAGATCTCGCATGCCAACCTGTGCTTCTCCACCCAGACCTATCGGGACTGGACCCGGCTGTCTCCGGGCGAACCGATACTTGCGCTCGCGCCGATCTTTCACGTCACCGGATTGGTCGGTGCGGTCACATTGTCGATGCTGCTGCGGTCGCCTCTGGTACTCACCCATCGCATCCTGCCCGCGGTGATCGCCGATGCGATCCGGGAATGGAAGCCCGCCTTCGCTGTCGCTGCCATCACCGCATACCTCGGTCTCGCCGATGAATCCGACATCACCGCCGACGAGATGCGCCCGCTGCGTCTGCGCTACTCAGGCGGTGCACCGATCGATCCTGTTGTTTCCCAACGACTTGACGTTGAGCTGGGCGGATACATTCACAACATCTACGGTCAAACCGAGACCACCTCGCCGTCGCACATCGTTCCACCCGAACTCAGCGCACCGGTCGACGTCGAGACCGGTGTTCTTTCGGTCGGTATTCCGGTGTGCGACACGTTGGTTCGGGTGGTCGACGATGCCGGCGTCGACCTGCCGGTTGGTGAGATAGGCGAACTGGTGGTCACCGGACCGCAGGTCATCGGTGGCTACTGGGAGGATCCCGGCGCCACTGCACAGGCATTGGCGGGCGGCGAATTGCACACCGGTGACATCGGTTTCATGGATTCCGAGGGCTGGTTCTACGTCGTCGACCGCAGTAAAGACGTCATCAATGCGTCCGGTTACAAGATCTGGCCGCACGAGGTCGAGCAGGTGCTCGCTCGTCATCCGGAGGTCGTCGAGGCGGCCGTCGTCGGCATTCCGGATGACTACCGGGGTGAGAGTGCGAAAGCCTTTGTGGTGACGACGCCGGGCAGTGCGGCAACCGAAGCCGACCTGGTTGAGTATTGCCGGCAACGGTTGGCTGCTTTCAAGTACCCGCGCGAGGTGGAGCTGGTGGGTGCGCTGCCGCGGTCGGCAACGGGAAAGCTGTTACGCCGCAAGCTGCGTCGCTGAACTGTGATCGGGACTGCGGCACCGCGGTCAGGAGTGCAGGGCGTCGATGTCTTCCTCGCCGAACTGCTCCTCGAGTGCTTCCGGTGAGTAGTCGAGGTCGATCTCGGCAACAGGGCGTCCGCGGGCGGATTCGATGGCGCTCAGGCGCCGCTGGCCGCGGTCGGCGGCGTAAGCGATGAACTCGTTGTTGTCCAAGCCGAACGGCTGGTGGTCGAACTGCTGGTTGACCCAATTGATCATCCCGAGCGCCAGCGGCATCAGCTCAGCCATCCGGTCGGTGACCACGTTCCAGAGGTTGTCGTCGGCGGCGATGTGGCGTCGGCAGGTGAAGGTGCCCCACGCCATGTGCCGCCGCTCGTCGTCGCCGATGAGCCGGATGAGTCGCTGCATGCCGGGGAAGATCTCGTGACGCGTACACACCTTCTGCCAGGCGAAGTAGCCGGTCAGGGCCAGACTTCCCTCGATGACGTGGTTGTAGGTGACGCTGGCCCGAACCTGGTTTGTCGGCGACGGATCACTGGCCAGCGCGTGCAGCGAGTGCGGGAGCTCCTCGTAGAACAACTGCCGGTAGTACGGATTCTCGGCGACGAAGGATTCGAGGTCACCGGTGAGGCCGACGCTGTCCATCCACAATCGGAACACCTGCGTGTGCTTGGCTTCCTCGAAGCAGAACTGGCTCAGGTACATCTCGTCGCCGAAACGTCCCTCGGCGGCCATCGCTGCCATGAACGGCTGAATGTCCTGGGTGACGGCCTCTTCGCCGGCGATGAATTGGGCGACGAGATAGGTCGCGCTCCGACGCTGGTCGTCGGTGAGTTCCGGCCAGTCCAACGCGTCGCGGCTGAAGTCGATGGCAGCCGGATCCCAGAAACGGGCATTGCCTTTGGTGAAGAGCCGCAACGGGAATGAGTCCCAGTTGAGCCCGCCAGAGCGCAGGGAGGCAAAGCCGTTGCGCCCCTGAACCGGATGCTCGGTGAGCGTCATAAACACCAACTTACGATGTCAAAGTTACGATGTTGCAGACGCTATATGGTTGGGCGTGATCCGGCCACCGAATACATGGATTTCTCAGAATTCGGCGTGATTATGGTTGGAGAATCGATGCTGCGGAAGTCGGTCGATCGTCGAATAAGCTAGCGCGACAACCGACTTGGCCACCAGATCTTCTTGCCGATATCCAAGGTGAGCGCGGGAACGAGCAGGGTCCGGACGATCAAAGTGTCGATCAGCACGCCGAATGCGACCAAAAAGGCCACTTGTACAAGAAACAGAAGAGGAATGACGGCGAGTGCCGCGAAAGTCGCGGCGAGCACCACGCCTGCCGATGTGATGACACCACCGGTGGCGGTGAGGCCGCGGATCATTCCGGTGCGGGTGCCGTGCTGTAATGCCTCCTCGCGGACGCGGGTCATCAGGAAGATGTTGTAGTCGATGCCCAGCGCGACCAGGAAGACGAAGGCGAACAGCGGCACCACCGGGTCGGCGCCGGGGAAGCCGAATGGTCCGTTGAACAGCAGCGCGGCCACGCCGAGGGTGGTGGCGAACGAGATCACCGTGCTGAGCAGCAACAGCACCGGCGCGAGCACGCACCTCAGCAGCAGGATCAACACCGCGAGCACCACGATCAGCACCACCGGGATGATGAGGTTGCGGTCGCGTTTGGCGGTGGTGCGGGTATCGAGGTCGACGGCCGTGGTGCCGCCCACCTGGGCGTTTGCCGCGGCGATGGGGTGCACGGCGTCGCGGATGCGGACCACGGTGTCCTGGGCGGCCAGCGACTCGGCGTTGTCGGTGAGGGTGGCCTGAATGGCGACGCGACCGTCGGCGACGATCGGCTGGTTGTCACGTGTGGTGATCGACGCTGCGGCGACACCGTCGACGCCCTTGACGGTGGCCAGGACCTGGTCCCCCTGCGCGGAATTGACGATGATCCAGGTGGGGGTGCCGCTGCCGGCGTCGAAGTGGGCGGCTTGGATGTCGGCGCCCTCGACCGAGTCGACGGTGCCCATGAAGAAGTCGGTCTGCGCGATGCCGTCGGCCTTGAACATCGGCGCGAAAGCGGCGCCGATCAGCAGAAAGACCAGCGTGAGAACCCAGATGGGCCGCGGTTTGGACGCCACCCACTGCGCGATTCGACGCCAGAAGCGGTGCATGTTGCCGTCGGTGGCGTCCGTGGTCACGTGGGGCCGCAGCGGCCAGAACGCGGTGCGGCCGAGCAGCACGAGCGCCGCCGGCAGGAAGGTCATCGACGCCAGGAACGACGCCGCGATGCCGATCGCGGCCACCGGACCGAGGCTGCGGTTGGAGTTCAGATCCGAGAGCAACAGGCACAGCACGCCGAGGATGACGGTGCCCGCCGACGCCGCGACCGGTTCCAGGGTGGCCCGCCACGCTGCGCGCATCGCGGTGTACTTGCTCTCCACGGTGGTGAGTTCTTCGCGGAACCGCGATACCAGTAGCAAGGCGTAGTCGGTGGCCGCGCCGAAGACCAGGATGAACAGGATTCCCTGGCTCTGCCCGTTGAGGTCGAGCACGTTGTTCTTGGCCAGCGCATAAATCAGCCCCGACGCCAGCGCGAGCGCGAAGACCGCTGAGATGACCACCACGAACGGCAGGATCGGGCTGCGGTAGACGACGATCAGGATCAGGATCACCACGATGCCGGCGACGAGCAGCAGGATGCCGTCGATTCCGGCGAACGCCTCGGACAGGTCGGCGATCTGCCCGGCGGGCCCGGTCACCTTGACGGTCAGGCCGTTGGGCGGGTTGGCCAGCGCGTCGCGTAGCAGGCCGACGGTGTCGGCAGGTTCGGCGGCCGTCGACGAGATCGGCACGAACATCTCCGCCGCCTGTCCGTCCTTCGACGGGATCGCAGGCGAGAAGGCGGGACCGAAGCCGGTGGAGCCGGCCAATGGCGTGGTTGCCGTGGTGAGGAAGTCGCGGTCGGCGGCGGTCAGGCCCGACGGGCGTTCCGCGATGACGATCGCGGGCACGAAGTCGGTGTCCTCGAAGTTGCTGAGGACGTCGTTGACCTGCGTCGATTCAGCGGACGCGGGCAGGAAGGCGGTGTTGTCGTTGATCGAGACCGACGCCAACTTGCCGGCGAACGGACCGGTCAGGCCGGCGACGATGAGCCAGGCGATCAGCGCCAGCGCCGGCAGCAGCCAACGCCAATGCGAAGTCGAGGTACGGGAGTCAGACGTATCCGGCGTCGCCATGGGTACATAGTGGCACGCGGCTCTGACGGGACGGCGGTGGTGCCGGTTCGGTGGCGGGTGGCGGCGATGCCCGGGAGAGGCCCGTCGAAAATGTTTGGTGATTGCCAGGGAACCGAACGTCGCGACGATGCGTCGGAATCAGTAGGGTCAGCGGTCAGGACCGGTATGCAAGGACATGACGGTGTGGGGGAGTGATGGCGACATTCACCGATGAGGTGGGCGCGTTCCTGGCGGGCTTCGGCCGCCCGTCGAACCTGCTTGCCGCCCTGCGCGACGTCGAACTGAGCGTGCCGCTCGACGTTGAGGGTCGCTACTTCACCACCGTCGTCGACGGCCTGCCGTGGATGATCGCGTTCACCTCGCCCGAGGGGCTGCTCGCCTATGCCGAACTCACCGGGCGTGACGTCGACGAGGTCACTTACCTCGAGGTCACCGGCGCCTACCTGATCGACGCGGTCCTCGACGTCGCACCCGAGCCGACGGGGCTGATCGTCGACCCGCAGACTCCGCGCGCCATGACCTTTCCGCCCATCCGGGCGTTCACACCACACTGCTACATCGACGACGACGGGGAGGTCGCACGATGGTCGAACTGAATGCTGATCCGGCAATGGTGACGAAGGCCGGCGACGGGATCAACGGTGTCATCGACGGACTGGGCGATACCGGCGTCGGCTCGATCTACACCGCCGGTTCCGGAAGCGGCTTCGGCGACCTCACCATGGACGGCAAGACCATCGGTCACGCCGATCCGCAGTCGGGACTGAGCACGTACTGCCAACGGTGGGAGTGGGGCGTGCGTGCGCTGGTGCGTGGTGCGCGCAAGATCTCGACGGCACTCAAGATGGGTGCGAGCAGCTACGAGCGTGAGGACAAGTACAACTCCAACAACCTGAAGTCATGGGCCAACGACGTCGCGGGCGACCCGAATCTGCAGCGGCAGTCCTACACCGATGCCAACGGGAACAAGATCAAGGGCACCGACGACATGTCGGCCGGAGAATTGTTGGAGCACAACAAGAATGCGCTCATTCATCCGGATTGGGAGATCACCGCGGCGGATCGCGAAGCGATCGACAAGACCTACGAGGAATCGTGGAACTCGATCAAAGCCGATGCCCCGGCGTTGGGTGAGCGCATCAAGGATCCGTTGGGATCCTTGGTCGGTGACGGTAAAGACCTGATGCAGAACGGGATCGTGCCGATCACCGAACCGGCCGCACCCGCGCCTGCTCCCGCACCGGCACCGCGGGACTGAACGCGTGGGACTCTTCGACAGTATCGAGAAGGGCCTCGGCGAAGCCATCGACGGCGCAACGGATTTCGTCGGTGACAAGCTCGAGGATCTCGGATTCGACGGCGCTGGAAGGGCCGTCAAGGATCTCGGTGACGCCGCAGCAAATGCGTTGGGCGCCATGCCCGACGAGAAGGAACTGGGCGAAACCGACGACCCCAAGGAACTCGTCCTCGGTGATCCGCCCGCCATCCGATCCCGCGCCGAGAAGATCACCGCGTTCGGCAAGAACTTCTCCGACGCCGAGGTCGGGTTGAAGGCGATGTCGGCGGGGCACTGGACGGGTGAGGGAGCCCAAGCGTACGAGCAGGCCACTGCCACCGAATGGCCGAAGTGGGGCACCGCTTCTGACGCCGCGACGTCGGCGGCCGCGGCATTGAGCACTTGGGCCACAGACGTCGAATTCGCGCAACGGAAAGCATCCGAAGCCATCACGCTGTGGAAAGAGGCCGAGCGCAAGGGCGCCGAGTGGCGCGCCGACGTGCAACGAAAGACCGACGCCTATAACAAACAGGTCGACGACTACAACAACGGCGACTCGATGGTGGTGCCGGTGCGGCCGAACTTCGGCACCAACCCCGAACCCGGTCTCAAGGAAGAGGCCAAGCGGACGTTGAAGGTTGGTCGAGATCACCGCAACGACGCCGCGTCGGGGATCAAGAGCTCACTTGACGGTGCGGCGAACATGGCGCCGCCGATGCCGTCGACGGTCGACCAGATCAAGGGTGGTGCGGAAGACCTGTACGAGGGCGGCAACATGGCCGTGAATCACTTTGGCTCGGGCCTGATTACGGCTGTGACAACGACGGCGAAGGTGATCCGCACCGTCGATCCGACGAATCCCTACAACGTGGCCAACCCGGGTGCGTACGTGCAGAACGTGGCCCGAATGGGTGCCGGCGCGACCCACCAGATCGCCCACCCAGCAGAGGCTGTACGCGGTTTCATCGGCGGTGGGTGGTCGTCGGATCCGGCGGCGGCCGCCGGCGCTCTGACCGCGAACCTGGGGATGACGGTGATGCCCGGACCCAAGGGGCTTTCGGGGCTCACGACGGCCGGCAGAATCGCGAAAGTCGCTGACAAGCTGCCGGGGGTCACGTCGGCCAAGGGCCTGCTGTCAACGTCATCGAAGATCGGCGGTGCGGGCGAGCGAGGTTTAGGTGCGGCGGAGCGTGGTGCCGGAGCGGCAGAGCACGGCGGTGCGTCACCGTCGAAGGCGTCGGCGACCGACGGTGGTGCACCGTCGACACCTGTTGCTGCCAAGCATGATTCGCCGGCAACACCGGCCTCCTCGACGCCTGAGGCGGGACCGAATCACCAGCAAGTGCGGGCCGAGTCGACAGGTGGGATCGATTCGGGTGGCTCGCACGGCCCGGCCGATGGAACGGGTCCGGGTGGTAAGGCGGAGCCGAGTGGTGGATCAGGGCCGGGCAATGGACCAGAATCCGGCAGTGGACCAGGACCGGGCGGATCGACGCACGACGCCGGACCGCACGACGGTGCCCCGGGCGGTTCGAGTTCGCCAGAACCGTTGTCCAACAGGGCCGACGCTATTCCGAACGACCACGCTGGGCCAGACCCGGCCCGACCTGACCGCCTTGACACCTCCGACGTTGTAGCTCCTCCGGAGAAGGTCGAGACCCCAACTGCCGCTGGGGATCACGCTCCCGGCGATCATCATGAGAGTCCTGACATCCCGCCGGCGCGTTCGGAGGATGGACCGTCCCCGACTCGCCCCGACGACGGGTCTTCGGTACCGCCGCGTTCGGACGACGGTTCTTCGGTACCACAGCGTTCGGAGGACGGGCCTCCGCCGTCGGGGTCGCATGACCCGCCGCGCACCGCACCGACGAGCACAACGGTGGATCAGCTACCGCCGGCCAAGAGTCCGGATACGCCGGTCCCCGGCCCGCATCGCGTCGAAGAGGTGTCGCCGACACGTCAGGTCGATCCCGTGACGTCTTCGTCGCCGACGACATCCTCGCCGGCGCCGGTGCATTCGGGGACGCCATCGGCCGGCCACTCGGGTACGTCCTCGTCCAATCCATCCAGCGCTGGTCCATCTAGCGCCGGTCCGTCGAACTCCGGGCCATCGAATCCGGCTGCGTCACAGCAGAGTTCGTCGCTGACGCATCGTCCTGCGGACGCCTCGCTGCTGTCACATCGTCCCGATAGCCCGTTGTCGTCGAAGGCTCCGGAGAACGTCGCGTCCAAGGTCGGCGGAGACGTCGACGGTCCTCGGCGCGTGGAGAACGCGCAGCAACCGATCGCTCGCAAGCCTGGCGACGAACTCGCACCGATCCTGAACAACGCGGAGACCAGAGCCGGCGCCGGTGGCGGAACCGGATCGCCAGGTGGCTCTGCGGGATCGGGCGGTTCCCACGGTGGTGGTCCCGGATCGCATAACGGCGGCAACGGCGGCGGCGAGCACAACTACTCGCCCAACGGGGAGACCGGATCTCCGAATCTGCCGGGTGACACCGGCCACACCAATGATGGTGCCGCCGACCAGGCGTCGAAGCCGAACGGCAACGAGGAGCCGCACCAGTGCACGCGCGACGGTGAGCCCGTCAACGTGGCCACCGGCGAGTACTTCCTGCCGATGACCGACGTCGAGCTGCCGGGCGTGCTGCCGCTACGGCTCACCCATCAACATCGATCGCGGTACCGGTGGGGAATGTGGTTCGGGCCCACAGCTGTTGGCACTCTCGACGCGCGCGTCATCGTCGACGACGATGGTGTGACATCGGTCGACGCCGACGGAACAATGCTGAGATTCCCTCATCCACAACCTGATTCGCCGGTCCGGCCGGCGCAGGGCTGGGACTGGGAGCTGTCGCTGACCGGGACCGGCGGATATCGCCTGCGGCAGCTGAAGGCTGAGCTCAGCTACTACTTCGAGCCGAAGCCGCAGCTCGGTGGCGCCGACGTCGAGGGTGGCGCGATCATGATCTCGGCCATCATGGATCGGCATCTGAACCGAATCCTGTTCTCCTACGACGGGAATGGGTGGCCGGTGGCGGTGGAGCATTCCGCCGGCTACCGCATCGAGGTGTCCACCGACGGTGCGCGGATTCTCGGGTACCGGTTGGTCGCCGGTATCGATGGGGCGCCCGTCGACGAGCAGCTCCGCACGTTCAACTACCACGACGGACACCTTGCCGAGGTGCGTAATGGGGTCGGGGCGTCAACCTACTTCCAGCACGACGATGAGGGCCGGATGGTGTCGTGGATCGATTCCCTCGGTCAGGAGTACTGGAATCGCTACGACGGGCTCGGTCGCGTCGTGCGGCAGTCGGGTGTCGACGGCGTGTGGGCGGGCACCTTCAAGTATCGCCAATTCGCTGACGGTGCAGGCTCACTCACGATGTACATCGATGCTGGCGGTGGAGTGACCACCTACGGCATCGACCAGGACGGTCGGGTTCGACGACATATCGACGCGATGGGTCGTGAGTCGGCGACGGACTACAACGGTAGCCGTGAGCCCCTGCGGCGGGCGGATCCGTTGGGGGCCACCACGGTGTATCGCTATACCGATGATGGCGATCTCGCCGAGATCACCGACCCCTTGGGAGCCCGGACCCGGATCGATTACGTCGCAGCGCACCAACCGAGTGTCGTGGTCGCGGCCGATGGTGGACGTACCAGCTACACCTACGACGAGCACGGCAATGTTGCCTCGATCATCGATAGCTTTGGTGCCACAACACAGTTCACCTACGACGAGACCGGCGGGGTGCGCAGCGTGGAGGACGCCGACGGCGTCGTCACGCGGTACGACCTCAACGGAGCAGGGCAGCCGGTCCGCATCATCGACGGCTTCGGCAATGCCACCGAGATCGGCTACGACGGCTTTGGCAGGGTGGTTTCCGTCGTCGACGCCGAAGGCAATGTCTCGTCGGTGACCTACGACGCCGAGGGACGTAGGACGTCGGAGACCGACGCCGCGGGTGCCACGCAGCAGTGGACGTACGACGGTGAGGGCAACTGCCTGGCGTACGTGGATGCGCTGGGTGCGGTAACCCGTTGGGAATACGGTTATTTCGATCTGCCGGTCGCGCGCATCGATGCCGACGGTTCGCGGACGACGTTCACCTACGACACGACGCGACGCCTGACGGCGGTGACCAACGCCGCCGGCCTGGAGTGGACCTACGTCTACAACCTCGACGGAACACTTGCCGTCGAGACCGATTTCAACGGTGCCACAACCACATACACCTACGACGGCGCTGGTCGTCTGGCGTCGCGCCGCAACGCGGCGGGGCAGGTGGTGTCGTTCACCTACGATGCGTGCGGTCGGGTGGTGCGTGAGTCGTCATCGGGTGATGATCCGTCGACGTTCGGTGGCGAGAACGTCGACTACGAGTTTGATCCGGTCGGACGGTTGATTTCGAGTGCCGGCGTCTTCGGCGCGTGGTCGGCGCAGTACTCGCTGGTTGGTCGGCCGACAGCGTTTACGTTGGGCGACAGTCGGATCGATGTGGAGTGGACGCCGGCCGGACAGTTGGCGGGTGTCGTCGCGCCGTCGGGCATGCGGACCGACTACGCCTATGACGCGCGTGGGGTTCTCGAGGGCGTCACTGCGGCGGGTCGGGTGTGTCAGCTGTCGACCGATCGGGTGGGTCGTGAGACCCGACGCCGATTCGGTGGTGCGGCAGTCGATTCGGTGTGGGATCAGGTCGGCCGGTTGGTGGGTCGGTCGGTGATCGCCAATCCGGTCGACCCGTCGGCGTTGTCATTGGGCGGACTTGGCGGCTCGTCGTCACCGGAGGCGACCGTGGAATCGTCGGCGTTCTCGTATCGCGCGGATGGTGCGTTGGTGGGGTCGTCGGGGCCGGCCGGAGCAAGCGAGTACGGGCTCGATGTGATGGGCCGGGTGGTACAGCGGTCCCAAGGCGATCGTCGCGAGGCGTACCGGTTTGATGCCGCGGGCAACATGGCTGCTGCGGGCGGGGGTCATTCGGAAGCTGTTGGTGGGTGGGAGTTTTCGGGGACGCTGCTGACTGAGGATGGTCGTTCTAGTTATCGGTATGACGCTGCTGGTCGGTTGGTGTCGGTGGTGACCAAGCGGTTGTCGCGTCGGGCGGATGTGTGGCGGTATCGGTGGGATGCATGGGATCGGTTGCGGGAGATCACTGTTCCCGATGGGACGGTGTTTGCGTATTCATACGATCATGCGGGTCGTCGGGTGGCGAAGGCGAACACGTCGTCGGGTGTGGTGACGCGGTTCTGGTGGTTGGGTGAGCTGATGGTTGAGCAGTCGGTGATGTCGGCTGCTGGTGGTGTAAGTGAGACGACGTCGTGGGCGTATGCGCCGGGTGCGTTGGTGCCGTTGGCGCAGGTGCATGCGTCAGGTGGTTCGACTGTTGATGTGGCGCTGGTGGATTCGGGTCCGGTGTCGGTGGTGGATACCGGTGTGTTGAATTTGGGTGGGCCGCCGTCGGTGTCGTCGGGTGCGGGTGGTCGGTTGGCTGATCAGTCGTGGGTGGATCGTGAGTTCTTTGCGATTGTGGCTGATCAGGTGTCCTCGCCGGTGGCGTTGGTGGAGGCCTCGTCGGGTGAGGTTGTGGGTAGGGCTGTGTCGTCGGTGTGGGGGTTGACGGCGTGGAGTGGTGAGGTCAGTACGCCGTGGCGGATGCCGGGGCAGTATTTCGATGCCGAGTCGGGGTTGCATTACAACCGGTTCCGGTATTATCAGCCGGGTACGGGTCGGTATGTGTCGCCGGATCCGTTGGGGCTCTCACCGGCTCCGAATCCGTATTCGTATCCGGGCAACCCGACGGTGGTGTGTGACCCGTTGGGGTTGGCGCCGGCGAAGGCTTGTGAGGCGCTCAAGAACTGGGAGAATAAACGTTACACACTTGGCAACGTCCAACTTCTCCTCGCTCGATCCGACGTCTGGCACATGCTGTCACGTCACCATCCAGACTATTGGGACGGGACGGTCAAAGACACCCAGACATTCTTCGATTCCAAGATGAAGATCGAGGACGTTAAGAAGATCGTGGCCGCCGTTCTGAATCAGAATCGCAGTGAAGTAATTAGAAACGGGCCTATAGACGCCCTCCAAATTGAGGGAAAGTACGGTGGGAAGGTGTATACAGTCGGATTTATGAAGGGTCATATCCGCCAGCTTTATCCGTCGGAGTGAAACAGCGTTAGTCGAGGAGTTCGGAATGACGACGCAGGTTAGGTCGTACGTGTGTGATCCGTTTGGTAAGCGGTTTGCTGAGCTGACATCGGACAATGTCGATGAGATGAAGAGGAACAGGTACTTTTACGAGAGTGGCTATACCTACGGTGCCATAGAGCTCACAGTGGATGGGGTCAGCGTCTTCACCAAGTCCATGTGGGACTTGGTGGATCAACTCTGGGCCTACATCGTTCAGATGATCCAGGAGCTGAGAAACACTGGAATGGCGAAACGGCGGTTTCCGGACCAACCGCTCGACTTCTTTTTCGAGGCAGTCGGAGGTCGATCGCTCGTGAAGGTGTCTGCATGGGCTCGTCCGCCAAAGAATCGTACTGTAGTGGTCACAGAGGCTGAAAGCTTCGTCGATTCGCTGCTGGCTGAAGCCGACCGAGTTTTTCGGATCTTGATCGTATTGATTCCGGAGGAAGCGTCGGTGTATGAGCTCTGTCTTGAGCGTATTGCTAATTACTACGAGGTGTAGCCGCGATACTTCTGGGGCGCTTCGTGGTTAAGGCCGGTGGTGACCAAGCGGTTGTCGCGTCGAGCGGATGTGTGGCGGTATAGGTGGGATGCGTGGGATCGGTTGCGGGAGATCACCGTTCCTGATGGCACGGTGTTTGCGTATTCCTATGATCATGCGGGTCGTCGGGTGGCGAAGACAAATATGTCGTCGGGTGTGGTGACGCGGTTTGGCTGGTTGGGTGACTTGATGGTCGAGCAGTCGATTGTGTCGGCTGCTGGTGGTGTGGGTGAGACGACGTCGTGGGCCTATGCGCCGGGTGCGTTGGTGCCGTTGGCGCAGGTGCATGCGTCGGGTGGTTCGGCTGTTGATGTGGCGGTGGTGGATTCGGGTCCGGTGTCGGTGGTCGATACCGGTGTGTTGAATCTGGGTGGTCCGCCGTCGGTGTCGTCGGGTGCGGGTGGTCGGTTGGCTTATCAGTCGTGGGTGGATCGTGAGTTCTTTGCGATTGTGGCTGATCAGGTGAGTTCGCCGGTGGCGTTGGTGGAGGCGTCGTCGGGTGAGGTTGTCGGCAGGGCTGTGTCGTCGGTATGGGGCTTGACGGCGTGGAGTGGTGAGGTGTCGACGCCGTGGAGGATGCCGGGGCAGTATTTCGATGCTGAGTCGGGGTTGCATTACAACCGGTTCCGGTATTACCAGCCGGGTACGGGTCGGTACGTGTCGCCGGATCCGTTGGGGTTGTCGCCGGCGCCAAATCCGTGTTCGTATCTGGGTAATCCTACGGTGGTGTGTGACCCGTTGGGGTTGGCGCCGACGGACGGATGTCAGAGGGCCAGCACCGGAGCGAGTAAGGATGGTTCAGGTCCGCCTCCGGTCCCTGAGCCAGAGGGGCGGGGTCCACAGGCGATACTGTGGCCCGCAATCTCGCGGAGCAGATAGCCATGAGGGCAGTGCGGGCGAATCTGCACGAGGGAATGATGATCATCCGCGAAATTGGCGATCCTCGGTGGCCAGAGCCGGGATGGGCAAAGTACACACAGCACTTCATCTATCACGATGCACTTGGCTACAAAAGGGGAATCGAAATTCATTACCTATGGAACCAGAGGTTGAACCTGTTTGACGACTTCAAGTTCAAGTAGTATATAGACAAAGAATTGAGGCCGTGTGCTAATCACACCTGTCAGTACCTTGACGCCGAACGGGCACGGAGTGTCCACCCCCTATGTCACTACCGGCATTGTTATCGCCCTAGCTAGCAACCCACTTTGCGTGATCGTCGATGGCGATCGAATCGCGATGGTGGCGGCGAACGATTTCCAGTGGCCAAAGTATGACGATCCGTGGCCGCTGAGTCGAAGCTGGGTGTCTGGCAACGATATTCGGTTAGCTGAGCCCGTCCGAATGTTTGGTCGGCGGGAACTGGTGGAGAAGGGCTGGGACTTCCTCGAAGAGCTTTATGAGGGTGGCCGCGCAGAGTACTCGCTGGCGTTACCTGAGCTGAGGATAGAAGAGTCCAGAGACTGGTTAATTCGCTTGTTGTTTGAGTGGCGCACGGGTGCTTATTCATATCTTGAGGTGTCTCAATATGCGCTTGAGGCCTTAGGCTCTTCGATTGGTGAGTATCTGTTGTTAGAGGGAGTATCGACATACAATGTTCTTGTCGATTTAACTCTATTGGAGTCTGAGCCCGAGGATTGTGCTACGTATGTGGAAGTGCTGCTGAGGAGGGTGTGAGCTGGGCGCAGTGCTAGCGTTGTTTCGAGGTGATTGTTGAGTGCGGGGAGTCGGAATTCGACCTCCGCAATCGGGGGTGCGAGCTCTGCTTAAGAGGTTGGGAATGACCACACAAATTAGATCGTATCTGTGCGATCCGTTTGGTAAGCGGTTTGTTGAGCTGACATCGGACAATGTCGATGAGTTGAAGAGAAACAGGTACTTTTACGAGAGTGGCTATACCTACGGTGCCATAGAGCTCACGGTGGATGGGGTCAGCGTCTTCACCAAGACTATGTGGGACCTGGTGGATCAGCTCTGGGCTTACATCGTTCGAATGGTCCAGGAGCTGAAGGAAGTGGGAAGGGCGGAAGGCGGATTTCCCGATCAACCGCTTGATTTCTTCTTCGAGGCGGTTGGGAACCGGTCGCTCGTGAAGGTGTCTGCGTGGGCTCGTCCGCCAAAGAATCGTACTGTAGTGGTCGCAGATACCGAGAGCTTCGTGGATTCGCTGCTCGCTGAGGCTGATCGAGTCTTTCGGCTATTTTTGATACTGATTCCTGAGCTAGCATCGGTGTATGAGCTTTGTCTTGAAGACATTGCTAATTATTACAAGTTGTAAAGCCGTCGGTACGGACCACCGACAGCGTCGCCGTGCAGCAATAGCCGTGCCCGATGGGTTGCCCATAAAGCGAATCGAGGTTTCTGGTGCTGCGTACAGGACTATGCCAACTCCGGGGTGTCACCACGCGCTCAACCCATCATCGAAGCGAAACGGCGTTTGCAGGAGGGCCCGGAATGGCAACGCAGATTAGAACTTATATGTGTGATCCGTTTGGTAAGCGGTTTGTAGAGCTGACATCGGACAATTTCGACGAGCTGAAAGAGGAGCGAGTTCTTTTACCAGCGTCGCCGTACGTATGGTGCGATAGAATTGACGGTCGATCGTGTCAATGTCTTCACCAAGTCCATGTGGGACGAGGTGGGTGAACTCTGGGTCTACATTGTTCAGATGGTCCAAGAGCTGAAGGATGTCGGAAGGGCGGAACTGTGGTTTCCTGACCAACCGCTTGACTTTCTCTTCGAAGCAATTACAGGTCGGCCGCTCGTTAGGGTGACTGCGTGGGCTCCCCCGCAAAAGAATCGTAAGGTCGTGGTCACAGACGCTGATAGCCTCGTGAATTCGCTGCTCACCGAAGCCGAACGTGTCCTTCGGCTACTGCAGGAGCTGACACCTAGGGAAGCGGGAATGTATGACATATTCATTAGGGCAATTACCAACTACTCTAAGTCGTAGTTGTGATGCATACGCGGCTATGGTCACGGTTAGTGCGTGGGAGGACAACCACCTCTGCTCGGCTTGACCAAACGAATTCAGGAGCCTGAGATGACCGCTTTCGGTGGATGGAATAGGTTGCCTGAGGTTGCGCGTATTGGAGATGTGGACCCATCAAGCTACCTCTATAACTGGTGCGAGCGAGGCACGCTGGTAGCCATCTCAATGATCCATCAGCAGGCGTTTAGAAACTATCGCGACATGATAGTTCGAGACGATATACCTAACGCTGGAATTGACGACTGGGTTGTGCAGGTGGGTGATTTGGTCGCAGTGCAAAGCGTAGTGAACCGGATTGACATCTGGGATTTGGTGGAAGCTGATGATGAACTCTCGGAGTATCTGGCTAATTGGCTGTGTTTGGGCTGGACGCGAACCGTGAAATCTCAGTTTCCCGAACTAGAGATCGTTGTTGATGTGAATAAGGAGACTAATGGCTATGGCGTCACGCTATTCCGTGTGTTCTGACCATCTCATTGCGACGAGCTCCGCCGGGACCTGCCGCCAGATGCCTGCAAGTCGGTATAGACCGGATGCTGCTCGTGAATGACTTGTGTGAGCTACTGCAGATGCACGCTTGTTCAATATATGAAGCGGACGCGACAGGAAGTCCAGCACCTTTTCAAGAGGTGCATCCGTGGGGCGCACTGTCATTCGGCTTGGTGATTGTTGGTTTCGATGAGGGTATCGAGCTCGAATTGCGTCCGGTAGCAAGCAATGTCGACTCGATTGAGTATCAAATCCGGCATCGTGAAGGTCGAAGCTCCGCCGTCGGTATGCCGACCAACCTATCCCGTTACGTTGGCTTGGCGTTGCAGGGCGTTCGTGCGGCTCGTTCGGGCGTGTCCGCCAAGAGTCCGGAAGTGTCGATGTGGGCTATCACGCTTGAATTCGACGAGGGAGCACAGCTCTCTGTTTGCCTCGGTGATGTTGGGTTGGACCCTGCCATCCCGGAGTACCTACCGGATTCGCTGCTGCTCATTGGCGATCCCAGAATTGCTTCTGACTATAGGGTCGGCGGGACCTCCTGCCTCGGGATTCGAATATGTGGGTTCCCGTCATCCGAATCGGACGAGTAGAGGTTCGAATGGAGCCCGCGGTATGCGCCGGGTCCGCAACACTCCAGATGCATCCGTACGCACAGCAGCATCTGGGAGTTGTTGATCCCCACGTACAGCCAGATCCCACCTGCGGGGCCAGGTGGTTACAGGCCCGGGATTCAGGTGCCGCGTAGAACGCGACGGTCGTCGGGTGCGTGGATCGCGCTTGGCATCATCGGGCCGATCAAATTTGGCCAGGTCCGGAGGCGGAACGCAGATGAGCGGTCTGGCGAATCAAATCTGTAGCAGGTCGATGGTCTCGTCTGCGATCCTATTGAGACACAGCTCTGTTGAGGCTGGTGTGACCTGGCCGTTGCTACTTGCTGATAGGGGGTTCGCTGAAGTTGGCTACCGAGGAGATCGTCGCGGCGCTTACAAGTGTTGTCGACGCAATCGAGGGTTCTGTTCCTGACGACCGTATTGCGACTTTCCGTGAATACATCTGGGCTAACGAGTCAACTCTCGCGGTCGAAGAGATATGGGCGCTCATTGAAGACTTGGAGATAGATCACGAAGACTGGGTCTTGGACAAGCTGAAGCTGGTGGGCGAAAAGGTGGGAGTCGACCCCTCGTGGTTTGGCGATCTACCACCTCGCGCAGGTTAGGACAATGGACATTGAACTCTATGAGCGTATCCGCGGAGAAATACTGGACCTTCTTTCGAAGGTTGGCCACCTTCTACCCGAGCGAAATATCGATGATGTTCGTGTATTCGCTGATGTCGCCGAGTTTGGACTAGCGGTAGAGCTTATCTGCGTCCAACTCTATGAGTACGACCGTAAACTGAGCGCAGAGCCGCTGAAGATGCTCCAATCCCTGGTTGATGAACTCCGATTGAATGACGACTTAATGGATGGGCTGGCGGCGGGGGATAGAGCACCATGACGTCGTCGAGAAGCCTTGCGTTATACGGTCAAGGCCTGCCAGCTGGGCTCGTTGTCCCGAACGAGTATTGGAGTCTGTTGGACGAATATAACCTAGAGGAACTAGGTCGATGGCAGTTCGAGGCGCAAGAAAGGCTCGCATGGATGTACCGTGGCCTGAAACAGCAGTATCCTGAGAGGGTATATGTTCCATTCGCAACGCGAGTAGATCAAGACGAAGTCGCTTGCTGGACACTGCCTTCGCCAAAGATCGTTCAGATCCACGACTACACGGATCCGGGGTGGGAACGTCCTCGGTACTACGCAGACTTTCGCTCGTTCATGCGCAGCGTGGTAGATGACATATTCGATACTTGGCTAGATATAGGAAGTGGTTCTAGTACCTTTCCGATGGAGGATGTGACTATCGAACCTGATCTGCTTTACGCTAGTGGCGATCTGCCGCTCGGATTCGTTGTCCCGGACGCCTACATAGCGTTCGACGATCTTGAGATGGCATCGGTAGGGCAGTGGACCTTGGAACCCAGAGTGAGATTGCGGGAGATATTTCGCGATCTCCGTTCCGTAAATCCGGGCCGATGGTTGATGCCATTTGCATGGCGCAGCGGCGGCGACAACGCCGTCTGTTGGACCTACCCGAACGTCGGTGTTGAGGAAGTAGCCGGCATCAAGACCGGCGAAGTCGCAACGGTCTCGTGGTACCCGGACGAACGGGCGTGGATGCATAAAGTTGTCGAGGAGATGCTCGACTCCCGGCCGAAAGGCGATGGTCGTTGACGAAGCAGGAGTATCCGGATGCTGAAGTCATGCGCGCTGTGCTGTCGGGTCTTGTCGATGGCGAGATCTCATGCACGTCCGCGGCCGATTGGGCTTCGCAATAGATCGCCGGCGACCAAGGCCTCGGCAGTACGCAAGACATGTGCGTGTGGAACGCCATCGCACACACCTGGCAGGGGCCGATCTCGAGACTCGGCTGGGGGTGTTCCTGCACAGTGACAAGGACTTTGAACACTGGCGACGGCAGTTCGACGAGTGCATGGCCGGCTGTACCACTCGGTGAGGACCGTCGAGATCCGTCGTTGGTTGAGGGGAGTAGGGGGAATGCAGGATGGATGTCGAATTCTATGAGCGTATTCGTCTAGAGATATCGGACCTTCTCGCCCGTATTGGCCATCTCCTGCCTGCGGACACTGTCGATGACGTCCGCATATTCGCCGATGCTGCCGAGTTTGGACTGGCGGTCGACCAGATCTGCCAGCAGCTGTACGAGTACGATAAGACGCTGGACCAGCAGAGTTTTGCCTCACTCAAATCTTTGGTGGAGGACGTCCGGGTAGATTTTCCCTTGCTGAGTAGATTGGCCGCTCCGAATGCGGAGCAGGATTCCATTTGTCGTCCGCGGTGAGTTCAAGCGGATCAGTCCTGCAGTTCAGGACTGATGTTCCACTCGGCAGTGCGGCATCGGTTCACCATTACGATATTTCTTTGTCTGGTCACTCCCAGGAGGTTAAGGAAAGGTTATCGAACTTGCCGCTGAACCCACCATCGACGCTCAGGTCGATGGACGCATTCGCCGACTCGCTGTTTGAGGGCATAAGTGATGCGCAATCGTCCCTGGAAATTGCCTTGTTCAACTGGCCTGACCTCTACCGTGGCAACCAGGCGCTCTGGCAATCACTGATGTTGGCTTTCGGGGTCGCATTCGATGGTGCCGCACGCAGTGTTCAGACATTTTCTGATGAAGGTGACGCTGAATTCCAGAGAACTCCGCATAGGTCGGTTCGGTTTCAATCCGACCATAGGCACCTGCGTGGACCCGATACTCTTGATAAAGCAGTGTTTGAAATTGGGTTCGAAAGACGCAAGGGCTCAATCGAAGAGAGTTTGTACGTCGAATTTGATTCACAGGGATGCGTCGGGCCTGAGCAGTTCGGTGCAGCCGTGGCGGAAGCCTGGGGTGGCGCATGGCTGGAATCGGCACGCGTCACCAGTTGGGTTGATCTGAAAATCCTCATCCGTGACCGCGTTGCACGAACGGCAGTCGACCAGGTCTGTTTGCAGTGGAATGGTAGAAGACACTCACGAGGATCCGGATCGACGCTTGTAGAGACTGAGTATGAATCGGGTTGTCGTTTTGTCGAACTGCTGTGGTCGATCGTCGTCGATCTCGAGAGTGCCTCGTTGGATGAATCTGAACTGCCTGAGTTCCGTGTCTGTATCGGTCCGATGAGTAGGCCGATTCCGTGGTAGATGGGCGTAGATTTCCCGGCCGATGTGACATGTGTGCAATTTTCGATGATCTATTGTCTGGTGTGCTGGGGCGAGAAGAGGTCAGCGCGTGGACGACGTACTGGGATACGCACGAGGATGCTGTCCCAGAAGACTTTGATCCGCTGGTCTGGCATTCCATTGAGAGTTTGTCAATGATAGACGAGAGGCTGGAAGACGGTTCTCCGCTATTCTCAACCATCGATATAGGTGATTGGCGAAACCAACTGGGCTGCTCGGGCGTGCAAGGTGAAGGCGACGGAAAGCGGTATATTCATGGATTCAACTGGCCGGAGGATGCGAGATCACGCTCTGAGAAGTATCGGTAGCAATCTCACAATCGACCGGGCACGCGAGCTCACCGCTGCGCTCGAGACAATCGGTGATTGGCGACGAGAATTTGTGCATGACGCCTACTATGTGACGCTTGATGGAGAGTCGCGTATCGCGACTATCGAATCAGATGATGATGTTGATCTGCACGTTCACATGGCGTTCAGTGAATTTGCCGAGGTGGTTCGTGACTACACAACGTCGATAGAGCAGCATCCAGCTGACTTCTTGGACAGATGGTGCCAGGCCCAGGGCACGAGCGCGGGTGGACCGCGCGCGTCGTTGTCCATTCGAGAAGAGCGCAGGTGCTGGGTTCTTGAGGTGGATCTCGATGGAACGCCGCTCGAAGGTGTGAGTGGCCGATCAACGCTACGTTCGGAGAGTTCTGATGGCCATTGTTACGTTGCAGAGGCGAGTGGAACAGGAGCTCTGGTTGAGTTGCTGTCACAATTCCGGCATTTTGCTGGATACATTGCTCACACCTGACGCATGTCCGCGAGATGACCGCGAGATTGAGCACATCAAGTCGCAGCGGTGCCCGGCGTCGGGCGCTGTGACATCGCCCGTCTTCCTCATCCGCCGGCGGGGGTTGCGATGACTACCAACGACTTTGAGGCTCGTATCGAAGAAGGGTCGTCGTGGCCGCTGGTAGTTCGCGCCATCGGCGATGTCGAGGCTTCGTCGATTCGAGTACTCGATGTATCGCGTCGTGGGTCGCCGAGTGACAGACCGGGGTGTGTGCGGTCGATGGCCGAGACTCTAGGTGGCAAGTTTGGCCGTTCGGGTGCTGCCTTTGCCCTGTCCTTCCTCTGGCTGACATCACCAACGCGGCCGCTCAACCGCGTGGCGGCTCTGCGGGCGGCCGCCAGACCTCCGCTCGCGGGAACTGGCTGGACAGGGCCCGAGTCCTATAACGACGATGCGAGGGTTGTCGACTGGACCCGAACCAACGGTGGTGATCAGCGACTGGGCGCTATCGACGTCGACTCACATTGTGCGGCAAGGATATTCGATTCGATTGCCGACCAGGCGGTTATATCGTGTGGAATAGTTCGACCTACAGGAGACACGCCTGTCAGTCTCGAAGAGCTGGCAGGCGTGAGGCCTAGGGATGGCCGGGACTTGGAAGCAGCCCTCATGAAACTCGGATCGAGAACTCACGTCTTGGTGAGATCATTCGGCGCATTCGACGACCCTGAATTCGGATTCAACTTCATAGGTCCGACACGTATGGTGGAAGCGCTGCGCGATGTCGTCGAAGATCACCGGCTTGAAGGGCTGCCATGAAGTTTGCGGATGGATGGAGAAATCTGCCGGAGGTTAGTCAGTGGGGATCTATCGATCCCATTACCTATATGTATAACTGGGGTGACCGCGGCTCGATAGTGGCTGTATCGATCTTATACCAGCAGAAGTTTAGGGAATACCGTGGGATGATCGTGCGCGAAGAACTTCCTAACTCAAATATCGATGAATGGCTCGCCGGCGGGCACGGCGAGACGGTGGTGGAATCCATTATCAATCGAATTGATGTGTGGGATCTAATCGATGCCGAAGACGATCTTGCGATATATCTGGCAACTTGGCTCAGGACGGGATGGCAGCAATCCGTCACGTCCGACTTTCCAGAGCTGAGCGTCACCGTAGAAGTCAACGAGGGTCCGAATGGGTACGGCGTCACTTTGTATCGCGAGCGAGGCTAGTCGCGAGGCGACGTGCCTGTTTTGCCGTCGACAGAGGAGGTCCAGTGGTCGGTTCCGTTGACATTTATGACTCGGACTGGTGGCGTGCTGAACAGGTACGCGTCGTCGTGGATACCTACCTCGCCGGCGAACGGCAGAGTTTTGCTGACGCGGCCGGGGCTCTGCTGGACCTGGCGGAGCGCAGCGGTGGGCGTGACTGCTTTTCGAACGTCCTCTCCGAGGTCGCCGACTGGGCTGACGTTGCAGCGGGTCGCGCGCACGAGTCAGGCCCAGACGAGGTCCGTGCTGCGTCAACAGAGATGGCCGAAAAGGTTGCGCGGTTGTCGTCGGCCGTCGCATGTGCGCGATCGCTTCCGGACGTCGTTGGCGACGCACTGCGGTCCTTTGGACCGCCCGCGACCACTCCCGAAGCTGACGGCAGTCCGAGATCGAACTGGGCGCGGGGCGTCGTCGATGGACCTCTCGGAGACCAACTGTTGCGGCTCGACGAGCATCTGTATATGACGCTGATCGACATTGCTTACGCTGACACGCCCCGAGAAGAGCGATGATAGAAAACGGCGAAGCGATCGAACGGTGGTTGGTCGAGAACGATAGGCTGGGCGAGGCGCTCTTGTCGTCGGTGGTCTGGAAGAACTTTGGCTATTCGATTGAATTTGGCCTGGACCATCCGCTCAAGAACCTCCGAGTTCAATTGCTCGCTGATGGAGTCGAACGATTTGTTCTTGACGGCGGTCTGACGGCGACCATGATGGATTGCCCAGAGTGCATCGACTGGGGGCTGAGTGAAATTGCAAAGATCGCAGTGAACCGGACATCGGAAGGGCTGCTTCATACACGGATCGAGTGGGAGGGGGCTCGCCGCATCCGTGTGGAATCCAAGAGGGTGATCCTGACCGACCGGCGTCCGCAGCACACCGGTACGGAGGGGCCTGATGCGCATTGAATTGACCGATGATGAGGCCCTGGTGCTGTTCGAGTGGCTCGCTAGAAACGACGACGCGGATAGCTATCGCGTCGAAGACCAGGCCGAGCTTCGCGTGCTGTGGGACCTGCAGGCGCAGTTGGAATCAGCGCTGCCGGGGGTGCTCGCTCCTGACTACCGGGAACTCCTCGCCGGGGCGCGGGCGAGAGTAAGAGACCCGGAACAGTGAATCACCCTCGCGGGCAGCATCACCGCGCCGCGTTCTTGATGAACTCCTCCACTCCCGCAGGCGGTTTGGTTCCGCCGAAGTAGCCGCCGCGGACGTTGGGTCGACGCACGGCGGCGTATCGATTGATCTTCGAGAAGGAAGGATGGTTTGTGGCCGATAAGAAGCCGTTTCCCACTCGTGCCCAGATTTGTGCGATCTTCGACGATCTCCTTTCGGGACATGTGAGCAGAGAAGAAGTAGGAGACTGGGCGCAGTGGTGGGATAGGCACGACGACCACGTTCCGGACGACTTCGACGAGGTGGTCTGGGACGCGATCGGGAGCTTCTCGATGTTTGATGAGTTGGCGGGGCCTGACCGATCATGGTTCTTCTCGATGGAAGATGCTCGACTGTGGCGGGAACAAGCGGGTTGTTCGGGAGCTTCGGGTGTCGGCGAAGGGGTCGCGTACATTCGCGACTTCATCAGGGACGAGACCGGTCACAATGACCACGCGGCGGAAACACCCGGAGAAACCTAGTGAACGTTCGAGTGCATCACCCGCGCGGACAGCATCACCTCGCCGCGTTCTTGATGAACTCCTCCACTCCCGCAGGCGGTTTCGCTCCGCCGAAGTAGCCGCCGCGGACGTGGCGTCGAAGAGCGTTGTCGTCGGTGGCGCGAGCTGCGCTGTGCCAGAGGTACGCGTCGTGCAGGATGATGTCGCCGCGGTCGGCGTAGACACCGATCTCGCCGGGGATCTTCTCGAAACCCAACGGCATCTCGAATGGTGGTGTGCGGTCGGTGCGGCCACCGGTCGGGCGGGCCGTGTCGGGGACGTCGACGCCATTGATGTTGCGGAACGGCGCCGGCGTCGCCCACAGATGACTGCCGGGCACCACACGCAGAAAACCGTTGGCGGGACTCGTGCCGTCGACGTGAATGGTGAACGCCGTCGATGGCCAGACGTCGAGGCTCGGCGACGCCTGCCAATCGGAATGCCAACCGATACGCGTGTAGCCGGACTCCCGGCCCGGCCGCGCATCCTGATACACCACCCCGAACTGCTCGTGCGCACGCAGCCAGCAGTCGGCGCCGACGAGCTGCCGCATCACGTCGACGAGGAGCGGATGCTCGACGGCGTGTCGGACCGCGTCGGAGAGTTCGTTGACGAATTCGACGTAGTTGGCGAAGGTTTCGGCCTTGTTCGCCTCGTCGAGAAAGACCGTCGAACCATAGCGTGCGTCGAGTTGGCCGCTGATCACACCGTCTTGTGCGGCAACGCATTCGCGCTCGATGTCGTCGACGTCGGACGCCGACAACAGGCCACGCAGGATGGCGAAACCGTGCATGTCGTAGAACCAGACCAGCCGGTCGAGCTCGTCGGGACCGAACACCGCAGCAGACGCCATTTCCATGCGCCAACTTTACGGTGCTCCACATCGGATCGCAGTCCGCGTAGCATCGGCGCCTGTGAGCGGAACGACCCGACCTCGGCACGACGCGCTGCGCCGTGGACCGGGCCCGGCGTACACCGTCAACGCCAAACCCGGCGTCGGATTCACCTCCGCCCAACCGTGGGTATTCGACGTCGACGCCGCCGTAGGCGACCGAGTATCGCTGTCGATCAACGACACCGGACTCGACGGCCGACTCATCCAACCCGACGACATACTGCAGTACGCGACGTTCTGCGTCTTCGACGCCGACGAGCCCGATGTCCGCGATTCCTATGCGGCAACGTCGAGTTCGCTGGAACTGACTTTCGACGACGGAACCACACTGAGCAGCGCCGGCGTGCGCGATACCCACGGCATCGGGGCAGACCCGGCCGCCCGCCTCGCCTCACGCAGTATCGCCGTCGACCAGTGGATGCTCACCTCAATCCCGTTGCGCACGTTGGCAAGTCGGCGGATCGATCACGTGTCACTGCTTCTTGAGGTGCCGCGCCGGGTCAGTATTAGCGGGTCCGGTCGCAGGCGACTGCGAGGCTACGTCGACACCATCCGTATCGTCGACGCCGAAACCGTCAGTCCTGCAGAGGTATCCGATCCCGTCAACTGGGTACGGACCACGCGCGGAACACAATCGAGTGACCGCTTCTCTCGGGGCAACTGCGCACCGCTGGTCGGGCAGCCGCATGGCTTTGTCTTCGGGCTCCCGATGACTGACGGCGGCAACCGCGGCTGGCCGTACTCCTACCACGAGGCCAACGACGCCACGAACACCTCACGCTTGCAGGCCTTCGCGACGTCGCACATACCGAGCCCGTGGATGGGCGATCGTGGTGTGTTCCAATTCTTTCCGAGCATCGACGCGATACCGGCGGCCGACCGTGTCGAACGGTCGCAGACCTTCTCGCACGACGACGAGATCGACCGGCCCGACCGATACTCGGTCCAGCTGGGCGGCGGTGCAGCTGCCGGTGGGCTCGATGTCGAGATCACCACCGGCTGCTGGTCGGTCTGGATGCGCACCCGATTTCCCGGCGATGTCGGCTCGATCATCTTCGACCAGATCGACGGCGACGGGCGCCTCGACCTGTCCGAGGCGTCGTCGGCGGTCATCACCGGCTACGTCGACGGCCCTGGCGGATTGGTCGAGGTGCCCCGCACCTATGTGTACGCCGAAGTCGACGTCCCGGTCACCGGCGCGCGGATGCATCCCCACAAAGACCGCGCCGACGTCTTGGGCAGCATCAGCGTCGACGTCAGCCGATCGCGGGTGGCAACACTGGCAGTCGCGGTGTCACACATCAGCATCGAGCAGGCACGCCGCAACCTACAGCACGACGTGGAGCTGGCCGAGCGCGCGACCGCAGGGCTCGACGCGGCGGACGGTTTCGATCAGATCCGATACGCGTCGCATGCGTCGTGGGCCGATCTTCTCGGGCGGGTGCAAGTGACGGGAGCGAGTGCCGACCAACTCATCACCGTCTACTCGAACCTGTATCGTGCATATCTGTATCCCAATGTGGGGCACGAGAATACGGGTTCGGTCGAGTCACCTGGATGGCGTTACGCGGACCCGTTCGTCACCGCACCCGCCGACACTCCGACACAGACCGGGCGGCCCGTCGTCGACGGAACCCTGACCGTCACGGACGGGTTCTGGGACTCCTACCGCGCGAGTTGGCCGTTGCGGACCCTCATCACCCCGCGCGCCACGGCAATGTTGTTGAATGGCTTCGTCGAACACTATCGGCAGGGCGGTTGGACAAGCCGGTGGTCGGC
The DNA here is from genome assembly GCA_023461275.1 of Actinomycetes bacterium. Lineage (GTDB taxonomy): Bacteria > Actinomycetota > Actinomycetes > Mycobacteriales > Mycobacteriaceae > Gordonia. The sequence goes on from JAEYMI010000020.1 coordinate 152,099, forward strand.
GCCGGGACCGGCCGACATCATGACCGGAACCAGCAGCGACGCCGTCTTCACCGACGCAGCACTCGCCGGGGTGCCCGGATTCGACGAGATCGACGCCTACGACTCGTGCCTACGCAACGCCACGACACCGTCGGAGAATCCTCGCGTCGGCCGAAAAGGAATGAGCCGTTCCATCTTTCGTGGATTCACCGACACCGACACCTTCGAGGGCATGAGCTGGACGATTGACGCCGCCATCAACGACTTCGCCATCGCAGCCTTCTCAAGGCACCTCGCCGGTAAGTATCCGCAGCACCCGCGCCACAATGAATTCGTCGACAATGCAACGTGGTTCACCGCGCGGGCGACCACCTATGCCAATGTCTTCGACGTCGATACTGGTTTCTTCCGGGGCAAACATACCGATGGCGGCTGGCGCACCGAACCGTTCGACCCTCGGAACTGGGGACTCGACTACACCGAAACAAACGCCTGGGGAACACGATTCACCGCCCCACACGACGGCACGGGCCTCGTCGCACTCTATGGCGGACGCGAGCGGTTCGAGGAAGCACTCGATGATTTCTCCGCATTGCAGGAAACCGGCCGTGACGAGTTCCGCGGCTGGTATCCGGTGGTCATCCACGAGATGCGCGAGGCTCGCGACACCCGGATGGGCATGCTGGCACTGTCCAACCAGCCGGCACACCACATTCCGTTCATGTACCACTACGCGTCCCGGCCGGGCAGCCTGGCGCACGCGAAGGCGCAGCGCCTGATACGGGATGCCGTCGACCGCTTGTTCCTCGGTTCGGATGCGGGACAAGGCTATCCGGGCGATGAGGACAACGGCGAGATGTCGTCGTGGTACCTGTGGGCCGTCAGTGGGCTCTACCCGCTGACCATCGGAACCGGCTGCTATGTACTTGGCGCTCCGGCATTTCCACGGATCCGCTGGACACTCGACAACGGCGCTGTCCTTGACATCGAAGCATCAGGTGCAGGGCCGGAATCGCCGTACGTGCAACAGGTATGGATCGACGGACAGACATGGGACGAGATCACCGTACCCCGGTCACGGCTCGCTGATGGCGCGCACATCCGGGTCGACGTCGGGCCGGAGCCGTCGACGTGGGCGCAGGGCAGTGTGCCGCCGTCGCTGACGCCCGACGGTCAGATGCCCACGCCACCAATCGATCTCACGTCGCCGAACGAAGCCGGCCAGCGTGCCTTGGGTGTACCAACCGCGGCGGCAGCGTTCGACGACAACTCGTCGTCGGAGTCAGTGGAACTGGCTGTCGGCGACGTGATCGGGTGGCGATTCGAGGAGCCGAAGACCGTCGACCATTACACCGTGACGCCAACGCGGCCCGGCCACTACTCGTGGCGGCTGGAGGCCGCCGGCGACGACGGTCAGTGGACTGAGCTCGACCGTCGTAGCGTCGACTTCCGTTGGCCCCGGCAGACGAGAATCTTCCGGTCGGCCGGACATGACGATGCACGGCAGCACTCTCACGCGTACCGGCTGATCGCCGATACCGCGATGGACCTTGCCCAGTTGGAACTGTTTCGGTTGGACCCAGCCGGCTCAGCTGGTGAATACGCCCGCGGTGGTCAGGAACAGAAAGATCTGTGACATTGCTGCGATCAGCGCCATAGCAGTTACACCCCCCCATGTAATCTGTTGGCCATCGTAAACCACCGATTCCGGTTTTGGTAATCCGATGGTGAAGTGTGGTCGCTGCATGTCTGGTCGGGAATGTCGGACGTCCGGGTCGAGGAGGCCGTCGGCCCCTGATTTCTGCCGGTCAACCTATGAATCCGACCAATCAGCATCCGCGCATGGGTCGCCGAGAGTAAACACAGATTGAGTACTCAATGATGTGTGAAAGGTCGGACTATGCGTACCAAAGGTGCAATCCTTCGGAATCCCGGTGAGAAGTGGCAGATCGAGGAGATCGAGCTCGGCGATCCGGTAGCTGGTGAGGTTCAGGTCAAACTGGTGAGCTCGGGCCTGTGTCATTCCGACCATCACCTCCGGACCGGCGACAGCCCGGCGCCGATGCCGGTACTCGGTGGGCATGAGGGCGCGGGCGTCGTCACCAAGGTGGGCCCCGGCGTCACGCATCTGAAGGAGGGCGACCACGTCGTCACCGCCTTCATCCCCGCCTGCGGAGTGTGTGAACCATGCTCGCGCGGCGACCAGAACATCTGCGACGAGGGTGCGCGGCTGCTCAGCGGCCTGGCCATCTCCGACGACACCCATCGAGTGACCACCGCCGACGGCACCGGACTGACCCAGATGTGTCTGCTCGGGACGTTCGCGCCGTACATCACGGTGAACCAGGCGTCGTTGGTGAAGATCGAGGACGACATCCCGCTGCGCGAGGCCGCACTGCTGGGCTGCGGTGTCGCGACCGGATGGGGGTCGGCCGTGGAGGTCGGTGGAACCCACGCCGGCGACGTCGTTGTGGTGGTCGGTATCGGTGGCGTCGGCATCAACTCCGTGCAGGGTGCCAAGGCTGCCGGGGCGCGCGTCGTCGTGGCCATCGACCCGGTTCCGTTCAAGCTGCAGATGGCTGAAAAGCTGGGTGCGACACATACTTTCGCGTCGATGGAAGAGGCGCTGCCGGTGGTCGGTGAGATCAGTTGGGGGCGGATGGCCAACACCACGATCCTCACCGTCGGTGAGATCGACGGCTCGATGATCGCCCCCGCACTCGCACTGACCGGCAAGGGCGGACAGGTGGTGGTCACCGGTATGGGCAACTACGCCGCGATGGATGCGCAGCTGAACCTCTTCGAACTGACGCTGCTCCAGAAGCGCGTACAGGGCGCGATCTTCGGCGGCGCCAGCCCGCGCACGCAGGTACCGGCGCTGCTCAACGAATACCGCGCCGGCAAACTCAACCTCAGCGACCTCGTCACCCAGACCTATCGCCTCGACCAGATCAACGAGGCCTACGACGACATGTTGGAGGGCAACAACATTCGCGGCATGGTCGTGTACTCCGACGACGACTACTGATCGGCGCAAACCACAGAAACCCCGCTTCTCGTCAGAAACACTGCGCACGCGTAGTGTTCTCGGCGAGAAGTGGGGTTTCTGTATGTGCGGGCTAGCCGTCGGGAGGCTGAATCTGCCTCTGCCCCTGCTGGACTCGCGCGCCGACGAGCACGTTGAGGAACCGGATGCCCATGCCGACCAGGATGAGCGTGCTCGCCATCTGGATCGACACCATCACCCGCGCCGACTGGGATGCCGCGGAGATGTCACCGAAACCGGTGGTGGTGAACACGGTCAAGCAGAAGTAGAGGGCGTCGATTCTGGTGAGCTTCGAGTTGAAGGCGCCGATGCTGTACTCGGAGAACAGGAAATACGTGGTGGCGAAGACGACGACGTAGAACGTCGCCAACGCCACCAGCATTTCGACGGCGGTCGCCACCGGGTGCTTCGACCGGATGAAATGCCTGATCTCCCAGTAACAGAACGAGGCGAGCAACAGTCCGCCGACCGCGAGTCCGATGATGTTGGCGTCGCTGTCCTTCTGGATCGGTAGCAGAAAGTAGGACGTCAACAGGATGGCCGCGGCGCACAACGGCCGCACGAATGCGCCGACCAGGGCAGTTCCGTGCAGCCGTTCGACTTGGTGATGTGCGGCATCCGCCAGGTGATGTGCGGCGTCCCCCGAGCCGTGCGACTCGTCCGACATCAGGTCACCAGATCCGAACCCGTTGTGCCTCGTCGAGGTAGAGGTCGTCGCCGGCCTTGACGTCGAAGGCGTCGTAGAAGGCGTCGATGTTGCGGATCACGCCGTTGCACCGGAACTCCGGCGGTGAATGCGGATCGATCGACAGCCGTCGGATCGCCTCTGCGTCACGGGTTTTGGTGCGCCAGATCTGCGCCCAGCTGAAGAACACCCGCTGCACGCCGGTCAAGTCGTCGATCACCGGCACGTCGGTGCCGGCCGTCGCGAGCTCGTAGGCCACCAGCGCGATCGACAGCCCGCCGAGGTCGCCGATATTCTCGCCGATGGTGAACTCGCCGTTGACCTTGTACTCCGGGTCGAGGCCGGCGGGGGTGAACTCGCCGTACTGGTCGATGAGTTTGCCGGTGCGCTCGGCGAATTCGGTGCGATCGTCGTCGGTCCACCAGTCGATGAGGTTGCCGTCGCCGTCGTACTTGGCGCCCTGGTCGTCGAAGCCGTGTCCGATCTCATGCCCGATGACCGCGCCGATGCCGCCGTAGTTGGCGGCGTCGTCGGCGTCCGGATCAAAGAATGGGGGCTGCAGAATCGCTGCGGGAAAGACGATTTCGTTCATTCCGGGGTTGTAATAGGCGTTCACCGTCTGCGGCGTCATGAACCACTCGTCGCGATCGACCGGGCTGCCGATCTTGGCGAACTCCCGCTCCTGCTCGAACGATGCCGCCCGGGCGACGTTGCCGATCAGATCACCGCGATCCACCGCCAGTGAACTGTAGTCACGCCACCGGGCGGGATAGCCGATCTTCGGGGTGAACTTCTCGAGCTTGACCAACGCCTTCTCGCGGGTCTCCGGGCTCATCCACGGCAGATCGGAGATGTTGCGGCGGTAAGCGGCCACCAGATTGGCGATCAGCTCATCCATCCGCGCCTTGGCCTCCGGCGGAAAATGCTTGGCCACGTAGAGCTTTCCGACGGCGAAGCCCATCGCGTCCTCGACGAAACCGACCGCCCGCTTCCACCTGTCGCGGTTGGTCTCCGCGCCGGTCAGGGTGCGGCCGTAGAAGTCGAAGCTCTCGTCGACGAAGTCCGACGACAGGTACGGCGCCGCGGCGCGCAGGAGCCGCCACGTCAGCCACGTCTTCCACTGCTTGAGATCACGCGATGCCACCAGCCCGGCGGCGGCGGTGACGTACGACGGCTGCCCGACGACGACCTCCCCGAACACCGCGTCACCCACCGTGCCGAGCCCGCCGAACCAGGCCGAGATGTCGAAACCGTCTGTTGCAGAGGCGAATTCCGACAGTGTCATCAGGTTGTAGGTGAGGTCGGCGTCGCGTCGGCGCACCACATCCCAATGATGGCTCGCCAGTTCGGTTTCCAGATCCAGGATGGTCTGTGCGCGTGCATCGGCGTCGTCGAATCCGGCGAGAGCGAACATCCGGACGACGTGCGCGACGTAGGCCTCGCGGGTCTCGGCGTGCTTGTCCTCGCGGTAATACGACTCGTCGGGCAGCCCCAACCCGGACTGGACGACGTGCACCAGGTAGCGGTCGGACTGCTTGGAGTCGGTGTCGACATAGAAGCCGAACAGGCCTCCGACCCCACGACGCTGCAGGCGGCCGATCTGCTTGCTCAGCTCGCCGACCGAGGAAATCGCGGCGATCCGCTCCAACTCGCCCTGGATGGGTCCGACGCCGAGTGCGTCGATGTGATCGGTATCCATGAACGACGCGTAGAGGTCGCCGATCTTGCACGCATCGGAGCCGCTCTCGGCGTCGGTGGCGGCCGATTCGGTGATGATGTCGCGAACGTTCTCCTCGGCGAGGTCGCGCAGCACGTGGAAGGCGCCGTCGACCGAGCGATCATCGGGGATTACATGCTCGGCGAGCCACTTGCCGTTGACGTGGGTGAACAGGTCATCCTGAACCCGGACGGCGTCGTCGACCCACTGCAGGTCGAGGCCGGAGGCGTGGGTCGCGGCGGACGGGGAAGCGGCAGATGTCTGTGAAGCGGTCACCGCACCATACTGGCACCGACAGCGCGATCCGTCAGCCGCGTTACGGCACGGGAATCGTTCCGGGCGAAAGCCCCGCCGGCCCACGATCTCTACCGTGGAGTTCATGACCGACGCCCCCGACCTCGACACCCCCGACCTCGACACCTCCGACCTCGACACCTCTGACTCCGATACCTACGACGTCATCGTGATCGGCGGCGGACCAGTCGGCGAGAACGCCGCCGACTACGCCATCCGCGGCAGCGACCGCACCGCGGCGATCGTCGAACACGAACTCGTCGGCGGCGAATGCTCGTATTGGGCTTGTATGCCCAGCAAGGCGCTCCTGGGTGCCGGAACAGCGCTGGCCGCCGCCGACGTACTGCCGGGCGCCGCCGAACGCCTGACCGACACCGCACCCGACGTCGGCCCGGTTCTTGCCCGACGCGACGCCTACACCCACCACCGCGACGACTCCTCGCAGGTCGACTGGGCACGCTCGGCCGGCATCGACGTCATCCGCGGCCACGGACGCCTTGTCGCCGAACGGACCGTCGACGTCGACGGCCGCACCCTCACCGCACGGCAGGCCGTGGTGATCGCCACCGGCAGCATCGCGTCGATTCCGCCGGTCGACGGCCTCGCCGACGCACTCCCGTGGACGTCACGCGACGCGACCAACCTCGTCGAGGTGCCCGACCGCATCGCGATCCTCGGTGGTGGAGTGATCGCCTGCGAGGCTGCCACCTGGCTCACCGACCTCGGGGCCAGCGAGGTGACGATGATCGTGCGTGGCGACGCACTGCTCCCCAAGGCCGAACCCTTCGCAGGTCAACGCGTCGCGGACGGACTCACCGAGCGGGGCGTGCGCATCCTGTTCGGCACCCAGATCGCCCACGCGAGCAGGCCTGACGCCGCACCCACCGGCTACGGCCGCATCCACGGCGGACCGGTCACCCTCGAGCTCAGCGGAGCCGCAACACCGAACACCACCATCGAGGTCGACGAGATCCTGGTGGCCGCCGGGCGCCGACCGGCCACCGCCGGCCTGGGCCTCGACGCCGTTGGATTCGACGATGCACACGCCAGCGGCAAACCTGTCGAGGTCGACGACCACATGACCGTGACCGGCCTGTCGACCGGTGCCGACCGGCCGTGGCTGTACGCCATCGGCGACGTCAACGGCCGGGCGCCGCTGACCCACATGGGCAAATACCAGGCACGGGTCGCCGGCGACGTGATCGCCGCCCGCGCCGACGGCGCATCGACCGAGGGCGAACGCTTCGTCGCATCGTCGGATCACGGCCGCGTTCCACAGGTGGTGTTCACCCGGCCCGAGGTGGCCTCGGTGGGCCGCACCCAGGCGCAGGCACGAGACGACGGCATCGACCTGCGGGTCGTCGACCTCGACATCGCGGTCGCCGGTTCCTCGCTCGTCGATGACAACTATGCCGGCCATGCGAACATCGTGATCGATTGTGCCCGTGAGGTTCTGGTGGGTGCGACATTCGTCGGCGCCGGCGTCGCCGAACTGGTCCATTCGGCGACGGTCGCCATGGTCGGCGAAGTGCCCATCGAACGGCTGTGGCATGCCGTTCCGTCGTATCCGACGATCAGCGAGGTATGGCTGCGCTTACTCGAGGAATGGCGCGCCTGAGGAGACACACCGAGGCGCCGAGATTTGGCCCCGTATTCACCTCACAAGACTGGTGGATTGGGTGTTTAGTGGAGTGCACGTGGGTTGCGAAAGGAGCGACATTCGACACGTCCCGAACAGATCGCACTGGCATCAGGTCACGGCGTGCGAAGCAAATCGTGACCGCTCGGATCCCGGACTGCAAGCGCGGCGGAATCGTAAACCAGTGTGACACGAGTGAAAATTGTGACTATGAAGATTTGGGCGAAGCGTGCACCGATCGCTGCATGTGCGGTCGTGATGTGTGGGGTGGCCGCGTGGAACGTCGCAGGTAGCCATGGAATCGGAGGGCCGTCGGTCGGTAGTGCCGCCGAGGCCGCGACCAGGTATGCGCAGGCGTTGGGCGAGCAGGACGCAGCCGCAGCCGCTGATCTCACCACCGCCCCCGGGCAGGCCGCCGACGCGCTGACCACCACGCTGCAGGCGATGCACGCGGAGAAGGTCGACGTCACCGTCCGCAAGCCGGTCGAGTACTCCGACGGCACGGCGTCGTTCGGGCTGGAGACCACCTGGCGCTGGCCCAAGGGCCGCAGCTTCGTCACCACCAGCAACGGCACCGCACGCCACCTGACCTCCGGGTGGCGGGTCACGTGGGAGCCGTCCATCATCTACCCGGGCATGCCGGTCGGCGGTCAGCTCCGCGAGATCCGCACCGACGCCGCCCCGGCACCGTCGGTCCGCAGCACGTCCGGCAAGCCGTTCATGGTGTTGCAGCCGGTCAACGAGGTGGTGCTCGATCCCACCCGCACCTCCGACGTCCAACGATCCACCCGGGCGCTGGCCCGCACCCTGGAACCGATCGCACCGCTGGTGACGTCGAAGGTGATTGCGGACAAACTCGCCGAGGCCGGCGGAAAGCCGGTCACCACTGTGACGCTGCGCAATTCGGACATGGAGGTGCTCACCTCGGATCCGCGTCGGGTACCCGGTGTGACGGTCCGCAAGGCGGGCATGCTGGTGATGGCAGATCGTCGGCTCTCCTCACCGCTGGAGACCGGCCTCACCAACTACTGGCAGGCGATCCGCGATGCCACCGCCGGCTGGCAGGTCCAGATGGTGGGCCCGGGAATGGCCCCACGTCGACTTGCCGGGGACCAGGGACCGGCCGGACCGAGCGTGCCCACCACGGTCGACCAGAACATGCAGCTCACGCTGGGCGACGCGGCCGTCGAGGTCGGGCAGCCGGCGTCGATCATGGTGCTCGATGCCCGCAACGGTGCGCTGCTGGGTATGGCGCAGAATTCCTACGCCATCGACCGCGGCGTCAGCGCCGATCAGCCGTACCCAGTGGGTACCGCACTTGATCCGGTACTCGCCGCCGTCGACCGGACCGCCACCGCGAATCAGGAGTCACCCGAGGCGCTGCTGGATCGGTTGGGACTCGGTGTGCAGTTCACCGTCCCCGGCGCGAGCGCACCCACCTCATCGCGGCCCGGTGTGCAGTCCATCGATTTCCATCCCGGCGACATGAACATGTCGATGATGAACATGGGTGCACTCGGAGTTGCCATGGCGCGCAGCGCAATCGGCCGTTCGACGTCGGTGGCACCGTTTGTTATCAAGGGTGTGCCCACTAAGGTCGCCGGCGGCAGCCTCGGCGAGATCGAACCCGCACTCGCACAACCGATTCTGGCCGCGATGAAGACCACCGCCCGTACCGGCGACGCCAGCGACCTGACCCGCGCCCCGGGCCTACGGGCTTTGGTGGGAACCAACGGTCCGCAGGGTCCGGGATGGTTCGTCGGCTTGCAGGACGGCAAGGTTGTGGTGATCTACACCGAAGGTGAGAAGTCGGGTACCGCGGCACTTCAGGTGGCGCAGAAGTACTTCCGCATCAAGTGATCCGGCGGATCAACTGATCCGACGCCTCAAGCGGTCCGGCGTCGAACCGCGGTGTACGCCGCCCGCCAGCCGATCAGGAACAGCGCCAGGAATGACGCGGCGACGATCACGAAGCTGACAGCCACACCCTGATGCAGCAGATACCGCAGGATCATCGCGACGGTCACGGTGAAGAACCAGATGACCACGCCCTGCGGCACGGCGCGCTCGGGGCGGAAGTCGGCGCGGAACATGTCGCTGGAGCGGACGTGGGAGAACACGTACACCACCGACCATCCGGCCGCCGCCGACACGACGAACGGCCACAGCGTCTGCAGGATGCCGAGCACATCGAGGGGCTCGTCGTGGCTGGACCGGCCGATCAGGACGAATACGGTGATCACGACCAGGTCGATGAGTGCGGTCAGCAGTGGCGACAGTGCGTGGCCCGCCGTCGCCGCCGACGGCGTACTGATCGTCTGACTGCGCGGCATGATTGCCTACCGTAGCGGGTCGGGCGGCTCGTGTGAATTCTCGTCGGTGCGAGCCTCGACCTCGGACTGAGCCGCGGACTCGGACTGGGCCTCGACCTCGGCCTGAGTCGCCTCCTCTGACTCGAGGTCGCGTTCGTACTCGGCCTCGATCTCGTGGCTGGACTTGATCGTGGTGCGGAACATCGCCAGGATCACCACCCATCCCACCGCGGAGATCAGGACATAGCTGACGATGCGGTAGAGCAACACCGCGGTAATGGCGTCGGTTGCGGGCATCCCCGCGCTGGTCAGCGCGGGGACCAGCACGGCGTCGACGACACCGATACCGCCGGGCAACAGCGGGACCGCGGTGCCGACGGCTTTACCGGCGGCATAGGCGACCATCAGGCCGGCGATACTCGGGCTCGCGCCCACTGCCATGCACGCAAATGCCAGACACGCGACGTCGGCGACCCAGTTGAACAGACTCCAGCCGGCCGCCGCCGCGAGGTGTTTGCGGTCGAGTTGCACCGCCCGCAGTTGATCGAGCATCTCGTGGATCGCCGCGGCACCGGCATCAATTGGCTTGTTGCGCAGCTGATTCCACCATCCGAGTACCCGGGTGATGGCCGACTCCAACGAATCGGGATGGGTGGCGAGGTACTGGAACACCAGGACGATGGCCACGAACCCGGCTATCGAGAACACCATCGAGAAGGGGCTGGTCTTGGCGCCGGCGAGTACCGCGCCGCCGAAACCGAGGACGGCAAGGCCGATGCCCGCCAGCAGACCCGACATCACCACCTGCCACGACGCCACCACCGGGGTCGCGCCCCACTTGCGGGTCTCGCGGTAGGTGAACGCCGGCGCGAGGACCTGGCCTCCGGGCATCGTCTGGCTGATCGAATTGGCCGCCAGGATCACCGACAGCGACTTCCACTGCGACACCCGTACGCCCGCCGATCGCAGCAGCGTGCGCTGCACATGGGCGAAACTGTCCATCGAGATCAGCGAGGCGACGATGCACGCGACGATCCACACCCAGTCCAAATCACCGAAGCTGCGCCACGATTCCTTCAGCTTCGGCCAAATCAGTACCACCTCGACGGCGAGTACCACCACGACGACGGCGAGGAGTACCCATCGCACCCACCACCATCGCGAGCGTGCATGGGCACCCGGCACCGCCGAATGCTCCGACGACATAACCTTCACCATATCCACCGCTACCCTTGCAGTCGTGAACGACGGCGACACGACCGGGGACACAACTCGGACTCTGGCGGACCTGGACCGGTCGAAGGTCCATCCGCTGGTGCGGGCGTCGGCGGAGTGGGCGTGGCGCCTATTGCTGCTCCTCGCCGCGGTCTACGTGCTGCTCGAGGTGTTCGAGCGCTTCGACACGGTGCTGGTGCCGGTCGGGTTGGCCATCCTCGGTGCGGCGTTTCTGGTGCCCGTCGTCGACTGGATGGATCGACGACGATTCCCGCGGTCGCTGGCCGTCGTCATCGCCATCGTGTGCGCGTTGGGCGTGTTGTCGTTGGTGATGAGCTTCGTAATCCGCGAGTTCATCAATGGTGTCCCCGAATTGACCCGTCAGGTGACCGTCACTGTCGATCGAACGCGTGACTGGCTGATCGACGGTCCGGTCGGGCTCAACGCCGACCAGGTGGGCCGCTTCGGCGAGGACATCGGGAACTTCCTGCAACACAACCAGGACAAGCTGACCACCGGTGCGCTCTCGACCGCGACCACGGTGACCGAGATCGTCACCGGCGGCCTGCTCACCGTCTTCCTGCTCATCTTCTTCCTGTACGGCGGCGGACAGATCTGGGGCTTCTGCACCAAGGTCATCCCGTCGGGAACGCGCCCCAGGGTTCGTGATGCGGGAATCGCCGGATTCGGCACGCTGGTCGGCTACGTCCGCGCGACGGTCGCGGTGGCCTTCGTCGACGCACTCGGCATCGGCGTCGGGTTGGCTATTCTCGGTGTGCCGCTTGCCTTGCCACTGGCGTCGCTGGTATTCCTCGGTGCGTTCATCCCCATCGTCGGCGCGCTGATCACCGGGTCACTCGCGGTGCTGGTGGCACTGGTCACCCAGGGATGGCTTGCCGCGGTGATCGCCCTGGCCGTCGTCGTCGGCGTCATGCAGTTGGAAAGCCATGTGCTGCAGCCATTCCTGCTGGGCAGGTCGGTGCGGCTGCACCCGGTTGCGGTAGTGCTCGCGATCGCGGCCGGGATCGTCTCGGCCGGCATTGTCGGTGGTTTGCTGGCGGTTCCGCTGATCGCCTTCGGCAACACCGCGATCCGCTACCTTCGCGGGCATCCGCGGCAGGATTCGCCGGAGTCCGAGGCGGCAGTGGCCAGTGGTGACGATCCCCGGCTCTATGCCGCCGAACCCGATGAGCCGCTCTGGGACAAGGCCACCGGACTCGAGCGTGGTGACACCGATGAGTCCGACGACACCGATGAGTCCGACACCCGGCCCCGCGATGGCGACTAGGAGTCGGGCGCAGCAGCTTGCCGTCGCCGCCGACACCGATCCGGTCGGGCCACTATGGCGTGCCGCACAGGTGTTTCGCGTGCTGTCCTATCTGTACGCGTTGGGCTTTCAGCTCGCGATCAACGACGACCTGGAACACGGTGACGTCGCATGGGTGCTTTTCGGGGTGCTCACGGTGACCACTGCTGCGTCGGCGGTGGCGTACTGGGTGGGCTTCGGCCGTAACAGGTACTGGGTCGGCGCCGAGGTCGTGGTGGTGTGTGCGCTGATGCTGTCGACCTCATACGTCGCCGACACCTCGTGGGCGCTGGCCAACCAGTCCTGGCCGACGACGCTGTGGGCCACCAACGCGGTGATCTCGGCGGCCATCCTCGGCGGCGCGGTGTGGGGTGTGGTCGTCGGGCTGATCGTCAGTGCCACAAGTGTTTACGTCAAGACCGTGATCAGCCTGGACTTCGGCCGCAACGCGGCGATCATCATCATCGTCTCGACCGGCATGGCGGTCGGCATGGCCGCGGCGATCGCGCGCCGGGCGTCGGAAACACTGCGCCAGGCGGCACATCTTGCCGCCGCCACCGAGGAGCGCGAACGTCTCTCGCGTGAAGTGCACGACGGCGTCCTGCAGGTGCTGGCGCTGGTCTCCAAGCGGGGTCGTGAAATCGGTGGACCGACAACCGAATTGGCCGATCTGGCCGGAGTTCAGGAACGACGCCTGCGCGCGCTGATCTCCGAAACCGGTTCGGATATCGACGTCGAGGCGGGAACGTCGGATCTGGTGGGCATGATCCGCGGCGCGGCCGGCGAGGGGGTCTCGGTCAGCGCGCCCGGGGAGCGTGTACTCCTGCCCAGCAGGTCTGCATCGGAAATCGTTGCCGCCGTGCGCAATGCGCTGGACAACACGCGTCGGCACGCCGGTGACGGCGCGTCGGCGTTCGTGCTGATCGAGGACACCGGCGAGGCGGTGGTGGTCAGCGTCCGCGACGACGGTGTCGGCATCGCTGATGGGCGGTTGGCCGAAGCGGAACGTCAAGGACGGATGGGAGTGTCGAAGTCGATCGTCGGGCGAATCGAGAGTATCGGCGGCACAGCGGCACTCGACTCCGAACCGGATGGGGGCACAGAATGGGAGTTCACGATTCCGACAGCAGGGGAGGCGCGGTGACGGCGGAGATCTCGGGGTCTGGGAGTTCGGGGGCCGGGGGACCGGCGGTCCGCGTGATGGTGGTCGACGATCATCCGATGTGGCGCGACGGTGTGGCCCGTGACCTCGTCGAAGAGGGTTTTGACGTGGTCGCCACCGCCGACGGCGTGGGGGCCGCCGGACGTCGTGCGGCGGCGGTGCGCCCGGACGTGGTGCTGATGGACATGCAACTGCCCGACGGCTCCGGCGCCGACGCGACCGCTGCGGTGCTGGCCGCCTCGCCGTCGTCGAAGGTTCTGGTGCTCTCGGCGTCCGACGAACGTGACGACGTCCTCCAAGCGGTCAAGTCCGGAGCCAGTGGCTACTTGGTGAAGAGCTCGTCGCGGGCCGAACTGGTTGCGGCTGTTCGGTCCACCGCCGACGGCCAAGCCGTGTTCACCCCTGGCCTGGCCGGATTGATCCTGGGGGAGTACCGGCGGATCTCGTCGAATCCGGACCGACCGGAATCGGCACCGACACTGACCGAACGCGAAACCGAGGTGCTGCGCTATGTGGCAAAAGGTTTGAGCGCCAAACAGATCGCCAAGAAACTATCGCTGAGTCACCGCACTGTCGAGAACCACGTGCAGGCGACGCTGCGCAAGCTGCAACTGGGCAACCGGGTGGAGCTGACCCGGTATGCGATCGAGCACGGACTCGATGACGTCGACTGAGCCCCGGCGGAAGCCGAGCGAGCGTTAGGTGAATGCCGCTTGGAACGTTCTTCCGTGTCGAGTTCGATCGTCCGCGTTCTGCAGGTGACGGAACCTCGAGTTCGACGCGGAAGAACCGAGAGAGTGGGATGGCAACACGGCTGATACGGGTGGCTTTGCCTCGACGAACTGAGTAGCTCTACTCATCCGCGACGGAGTGGTCGGGGGCCATTGTTGACCCCATGACCACACCCACGTATCCCGAACCCGGTGAGGTGATCCTGGAACGGTTGTCCGCCAGGCTCGCCGAGATGTCCCGTCAGATGTCGGTGGCCACCACCGAGGTCGCGCAACTGCGTTCGGCTGTCCGGCAGCCGACCCCGCAGCCTGCGCCGATACCAGTGCTTCCTCCTGTGCCTCAACCGGTGCTTCCACCGACGCCTCCGCGCGCGGTGGCGGCTCCGATGGCGCCTCCGATGGCTCCGCCGCGGCCGTCCTATGCCCCGTCGATGGACCCGCGTGCCCAGTCGACGGGTCCGCTTGCCCAGCCGATGAGCATGCCGCCGATGCGGCCGGTCGGCGGGTACCCGCAGTCGGGTCCGCCAGCCCGACGGTCGCTGACCGAGCGGGTCGCAGCCGCCTCCGACCGCGGCCTCGTCGGGGTGTTCCTCGCGGTGGCCGGCGTCGGTGTCACGTTGATCGGCATCGTCCTGCTGCTGGTGCTGGCCGCCCAGGCCGGCATCCTTCGGCCGGAGCTGCGGGTGGCCGCCGGTGCGGTACTGGCCGGCGCGCTGGTGGGCGCCGGGCTGTGGTGGCGGCGCAAGCCCAACGGTCGGGTGGGTGCGATTGCGTTGGCGGCCACCGGCATTGCGGCGGGCTACCTCGACGTGGCGGCCGCGACACGCATCTATCACTGGCTGCCCGCCGTCGCCGGACTCGTCGTCGCCGCGGCAGTCGCCGCCGGTGGGCTCATCCTCACAAGGCGTTGGGACAGTGAGCATCTCGGGCTACTGGTGATCGTACCGCTGACCCTGCTCGCGCCGTTCCTCACCGACGGTGTGAATACCACCCTGATCGCATTCATGCTCGTACTCTCGGCGGCCACCCTCTGGGTGCACCTCGGTCGCGACTGGATCGTGCTCTTCGCGGTCCGTACCGCCGCACCCACGCTGCCGCTGTTCTTCGCTGCGGCGGGCGCGGGACTCGGCACGACCCGGCCGGGCAACGAATTCGTGGTGGCGGCCGTGATCAATGCGGTTCTGGCGGTGTCGTCGGCGGTGCTACTGATGCAGCACAGCAGGTTCCACGCTTGGCTGGCGCTGGTCTCGGTGGCGTCGATGCTGCCGATCGCGTTGTCCGGGGTGGCCCTGGACACCACCACGAGCGCGCTGCTGACCGCCGGTGGGAGCGCAGCGCTGCTGACTCTGGCCATCGTCGGTAGGTGGTCGGGCGGCGTGCCGCACAGCGCACAGGAGATCTGGCTCGCCACGTCATTGGGCCTCGCGCTGATCGCCGTCGTCGATGCGTTCGACGCCGCGGTCGCGGTGCCGGTGATCCTCGTCATGGCGCTGATCGCCGTTCTGGCGGCCGACGCCGATGAACAGCTCGGGCGTGTATGGCGTTGGGCTGCAGCGATTCTCGGTGTCATCGGAGTGCTGTCCATGCTGGCGCAGCTGCGACCGGTCGACCTGGGCCATGCCCGCGACATCAGCGTCACCGCCGGGATGACCACCCTGATCAGCGCCGCGCTGGCAATCCTGGTGGCCGTCGGGCTGGTGCGCATGTGGCGCCACGACTCGAGCGTCAGGATGGACTCCGGCATCCGGACCGTCGCCTGGGGACTATCCGGCATCGTAATCGCCTACGCCGTCACCGCTTTCACGGTCACCGCGGCGAGCATGATCGCCGGTGGCGACTCCGGATTCCTGGCCGGGCACGTCCTGGCGACCGTGTGCTGGATGATCATGGCGGCTGCGGTGATGGTCTACGCCCGCCGGCTCGATGCCTCGGCACGTACACCGCTGGTGACCGGCGCGCTCTGCCTCGTCGCGGCGGCGATGGCGAAGCTGTTCCTGTTCGACCTCGCGGCCCTGGACGGAATCTTCCGGGTGCTGGTGTTCCTGGTGACCGGACTGATCCTGCTGGCGATGGGTGCCTGGTATGCACGCACCCTCGACGCGACGAACGGCGAGTCGGTCAGCGCTCAGAACGGCTGCGACGCAACAACTCCTGGACGCTGATCTGCTTGGAGTCGTCGTCGGCTCGTGCGTGCCGGTCGGCACTGCGGGCCGACGATGGTGTCTGAGCCTGATTGTTCTGGACCGGATCGTCGATGCCCTCGGAGAGTCCGCGAGACATCGGGGACTCCTCCGGCGGGACCGGTTCACGACGCGGAGCGCGCTGGCCCTCCGGCGACAACGACGCCGCCAGTGGACGTTTGCCGTTGCCGTCGAGTTCGGGCCGACGCCGCAATGGCGACTCGAAAGCCCCGGAATTCGGCGTCACACCATGTGGGGTCGACCGAGGTGCGGCCGGACCGGCAGCGGTCGGCCGCGGTGGAGTTGCCCGCGGTGGAGTCGAACCCGGTGGGATTGGCCGCGGCGGGGTCGGGCGAGGTGTGGACGGCCCGGCGTTGGAAGGTGCGGGCTTGGAAGGTCCAGCATTGGCGGGCGCGGAATTGGACGGGACTCCATTGGACGCAACACCGTTGGAACGCGCTCCGTTGGACGAACCGGGGTTGGCCGACGCCGTGGGCTGCGTCGGCGGCTGCTCTGCGGGCGGGCGCGATGCGGTCGCGCCGCCGAGGCGGATACCGCCCTCACCGAGGCGCCAAGCGCCGGTGTCGGGGCGTCGGGTGCCGTTGCGATCCCGCGAACCCCGCTTCTTCGACGATCCGGATGACTTCGTGCCGTCGGCGGTGGACACCGGGCCCGACGGTGGCGCCGACGGACCACTGCGGACCGTGGTAGGACGTGCCGGCTGGCGGGTCTTACCGGTGGGCGACGCCGCCGGCGCTGTCGGTTGTTGGGCTGGCGGTTGCTGAGCTGCCGGTTGCTGGGGTTCCGATTTCGGCTGAGGCGCGGGCTGCCGCGGGGGTGCGGGCTGCCGCTGGGGCCCCGACTGGGGTGCGGACGGCTGCCGTGCCGGCTGCCGCTGGGGCCCGGACTGGGGTGCTGACGACTGGGACGCTGACGGCTGCGGTGCCGGTTGTGGTCGTCGAACCTGTTGTGGGGCAGGACGATTCGCCGGTACCCGGGGCTGCGGATTGCTGTCCGGGGCAGTGCGCGCCGGTGTCTTCTGCGTCGGAGGTGCGTTTCGTGCCGGGACCGGGCGCGCCGGACCAGGTCGGGCTGATCCGGTGGTGACCGGCTGTCCGGTCGTGGGCACGGACGGAACGGTCATGACGCCGGTGGGTGCCTCGGCGACCAGGGTGCCCGCCGAACGGACCCGCTTCGTCGACGAGGAGTCGCGCATCTCGTCGGGCTCGTCGTCGAGAACGGTCTCACCCAGCCCGATCTTCTGCTGCATGACCCGCATCCAGCGTGGCGCCCACCAGCAGTCGTCGCCGAGCAGCTTCATCACCGACGGCACCAGCAACATGCGGATGATGGTGGCGTCGAGGATGAGGGCGGCGATCATGCCGTAGGCGATGTACTTCATCATCACGATCTCGGACATGCCGAACGCGCCGGTCACGACCACCAGAATCGCGGCGGCCGCGGTGATGATCCGGCCGGTGTGCGCGGTGCCCACCCGGATCGCCTCGGTGGTACTGGCACCCTTTTGTCGCGCCTCGACCATCCGGGACAACAGAAATATCTCGTAGTCGGTGGACAGGCCGAAGATGATCGCGATGATCAGCACCAGGACCGCGGCGAACAGCGGGCCGGGGGTGAAGTTGGCCAGCTCGGCGCCGTGCCCGTCGACGAAGATCCACGTCAGGATGCCCAGCGTGGCACCCAGGCCCAGCGCCGACATCAACGCCGCCTTGATCGGCAGCACCAACGATCCGAACGCCAGGAACATCAGGAAACCGGTCACCAGCACCAGCAGGATCGCCATCAGCGGCAGGCGGCTGAGCAGTGCGTCGATGGAATCCTGGGTGAGTGCGGGCGTGCCGGCCACCCACATCGACAGGCCCTGGGTGTCGATCGCGCGCAGATCGGAGATCGCCGCACCGGCGGTATTGCGATCGACGAGACCGGCCGACATCTGGATGATCTGCGGACCGTTCTCGCCGTACTGGCCGCCCTGATCGCTGTTCGGGTTGAACTTCTTGGTGAAGCCGGGGATCTTGTTCGCCTGATCGGCGATGGCCACCAATTTCTCGGCGTCGGTGTTGGGGTCGTACGCGACGACGAGTTTGATCTCTTCGGTGCGTTCGGTGGGGAAGAACTTGTCGAAGTTCTCCTGGGCGATCCGGTTCGGGTTGTCCGGCGGCAGGTAGGCCTCGCTGATGCCGCCGAACTTGATGCTGCCGAACGGGATCATCAGCAGCAGCAGGAGCAGCGTCGTCGGGACCGCGGTGGCAACCGGGTGTTTCATCACCCAGCCGGCCAGGCGCCCCCAGAATCCGTCTTCGATCTCCTGCTTGGTCTTGGTTCGACTCAGGAACTTGAAGCCGAGCGCGTCGATGCGGGGGCCGAGGATGCTGAGGATGGCCGGCAGCACGGTGATCGACAGCAGTGCGGCCAGCGAGACCGATGCGATCGCGCCGTAGGCCACCGACTTGAGGAATCCCTGCGGCATGATCAGCAGGCAAGCCAGTGCGGCGACGATGATCGTCGCCGAGAAGACCACGGTTTGACCGGCGGTCATCACGGTTCTTCGGACCGCGGCCTTCGTCGAATAGCCTTCGGCGAGTTCTTCGCGGAAGCGGCTGACGATGAACAGGCCGTAGTCGATGGCGATACCGAGACCGATCAGCGTGACCACCGACTGGGCGAAGATGTTCAGCTCGGTGATCTGCGCCAGGATCGTCATGATGCCCAGCGACCCGGCGATCGTCAGACCGCCGATCAACACCGGCAGACAGGCGGCCACCACACCGCCGAATATGAAGAACAACATGATCGCGACCAGCGGTAACGCGATCACCTCGGCGCGTTGGATGTCCTTGTCCATGCCGTCGGCCATGCTGCCGGCGACCGGTTGCAGACCCGCGAGTTCGAAGTCTGTGCCGGGTAGGTCGAATCGTTCGGAGATGTCGTCGAAGGACGGTTCGATGGCCTTGTAGTTGTTCAGGACCTCGGTGTCGTTGTCGCCCTTGACGCCGATGCTGATGAACGCGTGCGATTTGTCGGCGGTGAAGGTGCGTTCGCGGATGATGTTGCGCGCAGCCTGCGCCGCCTGATTGTTGCCGCCGGAGAAGAAGGGGTCGATGATTCCCGGGTTGTCACGGTTGACCTGGTTGGGGTGTTTCGCGATCAGGTCGTCGATGAAGTTCTCGACCTTCGCGCCGAATTCGGCGTCGTCGACCTTGGTGCCCTCCGGCGGCGTGATGAGCAGGATGACGTCGGACTTGTGGTCGCGACCCATCGCCGTGTCGGCGATCTGCGAGCCCTTCACCGACTCCGACGTCGGGTCGAACCAACCGCTCTGCGAGAGGTGTTTGCCCAGTCCGAGGCCGTAGAGTCCCAGGCCGGCCATCAACGCGATGAGGACGCCGATGACGGCGAAGCGCAAACGGTAGACGAAGGTGCCGATGGCTCCGAACACGCCGGGATTCCTTTCTTTCGCGCGAGATGTTTGTCGTGGGGCAGAGAAGTCGGTCGATTCTTTCAGCTGTATCTGAGTTGGTCCTGAAAAGTCATCACACCAGAGTCATCACAGCAAGGTCGTCACAGCGAAGTCATCGCGACCAGGTCAACGCAGCAGTGTCACCGCAGCAGGCTGCGCAGTGACCGGAACGGCGTCAACCAGGCGCCACCGTCGGGCAGCGAGTCCAGGCTGATCCGCGGCAGCGGCTCGCGGAATACTCCGGGGATCTCTTCCAGATCGACGAACTCCAACTCTCCCGACGTCAACGCCCAGCTGGCGTGCTCGCGGAACCCGATGACGGTGACCGGGATGCCCTCGCCGGCGATCTCGATCAGCGGATCGCGGAACGCCTGACCGTCGGCCGAGGCCACCACGAGACCAGCTAGTCCCACAGTCTGCCTGCGAAGTGCGATGTGGTCGAGCATGTCGGGGTCGACGTCGCTGTCCTCGGACAGCTTGGGCTTGGCGAGCACCGCGTATCCGACGTTACGCAATGCGTCCACCCAGGGTCGGACAACGTCGGCGCTACCAGGCACGATGTTGGTGAAGACGGTCGCCTCGGGTTCGATCGACAGCTCCGGCTGTCCCGAATCCGACGATGTGGCGGGCGACACACCGGCCCGCGACACTTCGGCCGTGCGATCGAGGAACCAGCGGCCCAGGGCGTCGAATCGGGGTCGATGCGCGGCGGTGGGGCGCCCGCCGAGGATGCCGCCGAGCCCCATGTCCATGTTGGGGGCGTCCCAGACGAGCAACATGCGCGGTGAGTTGCTGGCGCCGGCGACGGTCTCGGCGAACGGGGCGAGGTCGTCGGTCATGAGTGCGCTCCGCTTGCGTCGTCGGTGTCGGACCCGTCGGTGTCGGACCCGTCGGTGTCGGCGTCATCGGTGTCGTCGCGGTCGGTGCCGGTCGCGCGGGGACGGCAGTAGACGAACTCGTTGACGTCTCGTCCCTCGCGTTCGGCGCGTCCCTCGAACTTCGTGGTCGGACGGGTCAGCGAGATCGGCGCGTCGAACGTCAACGGGATCACGTGCGGCGCGTCGGCGCGTTGGGTCGCCAGCAACTCGGCGATCCACTCGGCATAACCGGCGTGATCGGTCGCGATGTGCAGCACACCGCCGGGCTTGAGTCGGGTGGTCATGAGCTCGATCGTTCCCGATTGGATGAATCGGCGCTTGTGATGGCGTGACTTGGGCCACGGATCGGGGAAGAAGATCCGGATGCCGGTCAGGCTCTCCGGCGGCAGCATCTCGGTCAGGACGACCAGCGCGTCGCCGCGGATCATTCGAATGTTGGACAGCCCGCCGCGGTCGACGAGACCGAGAAGCTGCGCCAGACCGGGCCGGTAGACCTCGACGGCCAGCACGTCGACGTCGGGCTCATCGGCGGCCATCGCGGCGGTCGAGATGCCGGTTCCGCTGCCGATCTCGAGGACCCGCGGGGCGTCGCGGCCGTACAGGGCGGTGAGGTCCAGCGGTTCCAGCGGGCCGCGTTCGGACTCGGGAACCAGCAGGTCACGACCCAACGTCGGCCACAGCTGCTCCCAATTGCGCTGCTGGCCGGTGGTCAACGAGCCGCGTCGGAACCGAAAGCTCGTCACCCGCGGATAGCGGCCTTCAACAGGGTCAGTCACGGGTCCATCGTCGCGCATCGACCCGCCGGCATCACAGCCCGGGCTGGCCGTTGTGGTCGTCGCGGCCGTCGTCGTCACCGGCGGCGTGGCCTGGTGGGGCTGCGACCCGGCACACTGATACGGGTTACATTCGCTGCACCGAGTCGTCGATTTGTACGGGTACGTCAACTGCCGAGAGCCGTGGGGGTGGGCATGGACCAGCCGGGCGCCACGTTGGCCCGCGCGCTGACCGATGGCCGCCTCGTCGAGCTGGTGGACGAGGCGTCGCCGCTGAGGCCAGCACTCGACGCCATCGGACGACGGCACAGCCGGCCGCTGCAGATCCAGATCGCCGGTCGGCCCGGTACCGGACGCGACACCATGGCCCGCGCGGTTCGGGAGCGACTCGCGGTGACCGCGATCGGCCCTGGTGAGGCAGCCGAAGGCGCCCGCGACGCCGATCTGTGGCTGTACGTCCTGACCGGTCCGCCGCGTCGGGCGGATCGAAAAGCGTTGTCCGCGTTGCCCGCCGAACTCACGATGGTGGTGCTCGGCAAGGCCGACACCTTCGGCGACTGGGAGACCGCGACCGAGGTGGCACACCAGTGCGCGGCCGTCCTCGAGTTGCCCGTCGCCCCGGTGTCTCAGCTGCTGGCGTGTGCGGACCTGCGCGACGACGAATACAACTTCCTGCGGATGCTGCACCTCGCCGGTGAGGAGATGCCGTCGATGGCCGGACAGTTCCTGGTCGGCTCGATCGCGCACCTGCCCGTGCCCGACGACGTGGCGCCGCTGGAGACCTCCGAGCGGCTGATGCGTGCCAACCTGATGAGCCGCGTCGACCAGTTCGGCATCCAGGCGGCACTCGATCTGATCGCGTCCGGGCATCCCGCGAGCGCCGACGCGGCCGCGCTGAACACCGCGCTGCGCAACGCGAGCGGAATCGACGTGCTGCGCGACGCCATCGGCGACCGGGTCGGGCAGGTCAGGGTGCGTCGCGACGTGCAGGCCCGCGCCGCGATCGACGACCTCGCCGCGGCGGGCGAGGACCGTGACGTCCTGGAACAGGCACTGCAACTCGACGGTGACGTGGCCGAAGGGGATCGGTCATGACATCGCAGCAGACCCCGGCCGACGCGCCGTCCAACACGCCGGCCAGCGCTCAGCCCACCGCGCCGGACACCGAGATCGGCGCCGACGTGGCGTCGGGACTGTTGCCGTCGGGACCGGCGCTCTACGCCGCGGTGCGGGAACTGACCGGCTTCGACGCGACCGCGCTGCCCGGTACCGGGACCGCGGTGGCGGTCACCGGCATCGGCGGAACCGGGGCCCGCACGGTGATCGAGGCCTGCGGTGAGCTCGCACCGGAGATCGTCACCGAACCCACCGGCGGCGGGCGTCGTCCGGCCGATCAGCGGGTGGGGATCGCGCTGATGGTCCTCGACCCGTCGTCGTCGGTCGGTGAGGAAGAGAAGCGTCTGCTCTACGACCTGAGATCGCGGTTCGGCATCGTCGCGCTGGTGTGCAACAAGATCGACGCGTTCTGGGACTGGCCGCGGATCGTTCGTGCGCATCGCGCCTTTCTGGACCCGCACGAGCAGCTACCGGTGTTCGCGGTGTCCTCGGTTGCGGCGCTGGCCGGCGCGGCCGACGAGTCGGGCGTCGGTGGTCTCGTCGACTGGATGCGGGAGATGCTGGCCGCTCCGCCGGACCTGCGCGCCGAACGGGCCAGGGTCACCACGGCCATCGGTGCCATCGACTTCCAGCTCGAGAAGCTACGACGCGCGGCCGCGGACGCGGCCCCTGTCGAGAACATCGATGACCTGACCCGCCGACGTCGAGTGCTGGTGGAATCACGCGATCGTGGCCGGGTGGATCGCCTCGGGTCGGTGCGGGCCGGCCTCGCGCGGGTGCGCACCGAATCCGCCGGCGCCACCCAGGACGGCATCCGGGCACTGTCGGCGACGGCGTCGGCCCGGTGCTCGACGCTGACCGCCCGGACCGTCGACGACTACGTCGACTGGCTGGCCCGCGAAGGTGACGATCTGACGGTCCGCATCGACCAGGCCGCGCAGGACGGGATCGGGGAGGTCGCGTCGACGGCGCTGATCGGCACCGACGTCGCCGAACCGAACCAGTCCGACCCCAGCCAGCCCGATCCGAACCGCCACGATGCCGAGCCGACATCCGACCCGGCCGACAACACCGCGGGGCAGTTCTTCGACGAGCCGCTGTTGTCGTCGTCGGACGCCACCCCGACCCCTTCTACCCCGACGCCTTCAACGCCCACGCCGTTTCAGCGCGAGGTCCCCACCGGTCGTCGTGGTGCCGAGGATGTGCTGATGGTGGTGGTCGGCGCGTCCAGCGGCCTCGGGCTGGGCCGGCTGATCGTGACGCCGATGGCGCAGGTCCAGACGCTGCAGTGGATCAGCATGCCGCTGACCCTGATTCTGGGGGTCGCGGTGGCCGGGCTGGTGATCCGGGTTCGACGGGCCGCGACCCTGCGCAACGAGATGCGCAGCTGGACCTCCGACGCGCTCGCCGAGATCCGGGCACGCATCGACCAGCGGGTGAGTATGCGCATCGGCGCCGCCGAGCCACGCATGACCGGCCAGCTGGGACGCTTCCACGAACGGCGTACCCGACAGCTGTCCGAACAGATCACCGCGCTCGACGACCGCATCCGTGCGGTGCGGTCGGGCTCGGTGCCGCGCAACGTGAGCGAATCGGCGTCCCGCGCCCGTGACCTGCACCGGATGCTCGACCGGAGGGCGCGTGCCCTGATGGGCGAGGACCCCGATGATCAGGATCTCGATGGGGAGAATCTCGATGGGGAGGACCAGGGAACCGGGGCGCGGGCAGATGCGTCAGAGAATTAGGGACCGTCGGTAGCCGGCGCCCGGAACACCGAACGATCTCCGGAACACCCGAACGATCTCCGGAACACCCGATCTGCAGCGAGGAGAAATCTATGGATCTGTCACTCTTTGGCGGTGAGCCGTTTGGGGGCGAGGACCCGGACGGGCACGCGCACCACCTCGGCGCCGAACCCGCTGGGCATCTCGAACCGGAGTCGTCGCCGGAGGACCACCTGTGGATGCATGACGACGGCCGGATCTGGGATCTCGGTCCCGCAGACGTCGACTCCGACAGCGACGGCATCTCCGATTCGCTGACCCGCAACGGCCCCGACGGGCTCACCGTGTACACCGATACCGATCACGACGGCCAGGTGGACAAGATCACCTCGGTACGTCCCGACGGGGGGTTCAGCACCCGCACTCTCGACACCGAAACCGGGGCCTGGCTTCCCACCGATTCAGGTCGGATTGGCTGATCGGTTCAGGCCACCTGGATATGGTGACCTGTATAGATGTGGCATATGCCGCATCTGTACGACCCGGTACCTAGCGTCTGTTCGGTAGACGTATCCTGGGGCCTAAGACGCACAAACCCGGCCGATCAACGTCGCTACATACGGCCACCTCGGAGGAGATCTCACCATGACCGCAGCAACCATCCCGGGACTCGATCCCGACAGCGCGCCCACCAAACACGCAGGATTGCTGGCCTGGGTTGCCGAGGTTGCCGAACTCACCCAGCCCGACCGCGTGGTCTGGTCCGACGGCAGCGATGACGAGTGGAAGGAGCTCACCGACGACCTGGTCAAGGCCGGCACCCTGGTGAAGCTCAACGAAGACCTCAAGCCGAATTCGTTCCTGGCCAATTCCGACCCCGCCGACGTCGCCCGCGTCGAGTCGCGCACCTTCATCTGCTCGGAGAAGGAAGAAGACGCCGGACCCACCAACAACTGGGTCGCCCCCGACGAGATGAAGGCGACCCTGACGCCGCTGTTCCGTGGCAGCATGCGCGGCCGCACGATGTTCGTCATCCCGTTCTGCATGGGCCCGCTGGGCTCCGACGACCCCAAGCTCGGCGTCGAGATCACCGACTCGGAGTACGTGGTGCTCTCGATGCGCATCATGACCCGCGTCGGACCGAAGGTGCTCGAACTGCTCGGTGACGACGGCTTCTTCGTCAAGGGCCTGCACTCGGTGGGCGCGCCGCTGGAGCCCGGCCAGGCCGACGTGCCGTGGCCCTGCAACAGCGACAAGTACATCACCCACTTCCCGGAGACCCGCGAGATCTGGTCGTACGGTTCGGGCTACGGCGGCAACGCGCTGCTCGGCAAGAAGTGCTACGCCCTACGTATCGCTTCGGTGATCGCCCGCGACGAGGGCTGGATGGCCGAGCACATGCTGATCCTCAAGCTGACCAGCCCCGAGGACAAGGTCTACTACGTGGCCGCGGCCTTCCCGAGTGCCTGCGGCAAGACCAACCTCGCGATGATCCAGCCGACCATCCCCGGTTGGAAGGCCGAGACCGTCGGCGACGACATCGCCTGGATGCGTTTCGGCGAGGACGGCCGTCTTTACGCGATCAACCCGGAGTTCGGTTTCTTCGGTGTCGCGCCCGGCACCAGCGACAGCTCCAACCCGAACGCGATGAAGACCATCGAGAAGGGCAACACCCTCTACACCAACGTCGCGCTCACCGATGACGGCGACATCTGGTGGGAGGGCATCGGCGGCGAGAAGCCGGCGCACCTGACCGACTGGCTCGGCAACGACTGGACTCCGGAGTCCGATCATCCTGCCGCACACCCGAATTCGCGTTACTGCACCCCGCTGGACCAGTGCCCGTCGCTGGCGCCGGAGTGGGATGACCCGCAGGGTGTGCCGATTTCGGCGATCCTGTTCGGCGGACGCCGCAAGACCACCGTTCCGCTGGTGACCGAGGCACGTGACTGGCAGGCCGGTGTCTTCATGGGCGCCACCGTCGGTTCTGAGCAGACCGCCGCGGCCGAAGGCACCGTCGGCACCGTTCGTCGTGACCCGATGGCGATGCTGCCGTTCATGGGCTACCACGTCGGCGACTACTTCCAGCACTGGATCAACCTCGGCAAGAACGCCGACGCGTCCAAGCTGCCCAAGGTCTTCTACGTCAACTGGTTCCGTCGTGGCGACGACGGCCGCTTCCTGTGGCCCGGATTCGGCGAGAACAGCCGCGTGCTGAAGTGGATCATCGGCCGCATCGAGGGCAAGAGCGAGGGCACCGAGACACCGATCGGCATCGTCGCCAAGCCCGAGGAGATCGACGTCACCGGACTCGACGTGCCCGCCGAGGATCTCGAGGCCGCGCTGACCTTCGATCCCGCGGAATGGCGTCGCGAACTGCCGCTGATCGAGGAACTGTTCGATTTCGTCGGCGAGAAGCTGCCGACAAACCTGCAGGATGAGCTGGATTCGCTCAAACAGCGACTGGAATGAGACTGGCCCGAGATTGATCGGGGGGCCGGGGGCAATCAGGGTGGGGGTATGTTCGCTGCTATGAAGTTCCGTCGTTGGGGGGCGGCCGTCGTGGCCGCGTGCGCAGTTGCGCTGGTTGGCCCCTCGGTCCACGCTGAGGCAGCGCCTGCCGGGATCAGCACCCGCTATGTCAGTTCCATGTCGACCGGTCCGCTGGCGCCGCCACCGATGCTTTTCGGCGGTATCTCCGGCATCGACGACCTCGGCGGCGGTCGCTACGCGATGATCTCCACCGACGTCGGCCGGTTCGGTCCGGCGCGGTTCTTCACGGCGAAGATCCCGACCAACACCGCCTACTTCATGGCGCAGCCGAGTCTGACCGGTGTGTCGATGGTGCTCGGCCCCAACAACCTGCCGATGCTGGGCGGGTCCGGGCAGTTCGAGGGCATCCGCGGATTCGGTCGCGATTTCGTGGTGGTCAGCGGTGGCGACCACCAGTTCGTGCGGATCATCGGCGGTGGCGGCAACTTCCTGCGCGAACTGTCGCTGCCCGCGGCCTACCGGCCCGGCAAGGGCGTCGGACTCGCAGGTCAACGCGGTCTGACCGGTGTGGCGGTCAGCCCGTCGGGCAAGATCAGCGTGCTCACCGCCGGCGGACTCCGGCAGGACGCACCCAACGCGGCGCGCCTGCTCACCTTCGGCAAGCCCAACACCGAGTTCGTCTATCGCACCGATCCCGATAAGGTCGCCGCCGACGTGCTCGCCGTCAACAACACCGACTACCTGGTGCTCGAACGTGGCGCAGGTCGCACGACGAGCATCTACTGGGCAACCACCCGGGGTGCGACGAATGTCGCCGGGCAGCAGCAGGTCGGTGGGGCGGCGTCGATGCGCAAGTCGCAGATCTTCTCGACCATTCCGCTGACCCGGCTGAGTGCCGGCAACATCTCCGGAATGGCTTGGGGCGGTTGGCATCCCAACGATCGGTGGGCTGACTACCGGGCCCGCACGCTGATCCTGGTGAGCAACGACGTCTTCTCCGGCAACACCAGATTGCACGCGCTGGAGTACCGGTCACCCAAGAACTGATCCGGATCTCCGGGTCCGGTCAGGGGGTACCCCGATGGCAAACCCGGCGCCGTTTTGGCACGGTTGAACCATGACGTCGAACCAGACCGGAGAACGGGCCGAGAACCGCGCGATCGCGGCGGGCGCCGAAGAACTGACCAAGGTGTACGGCACCGGTGACACGGTGGTGAAGGCGCTGCGCGGCGTCTCGATCGAGTTCCGCGCCGGTGAATTCACCGCGATCATGGGGCCCTCGGGGTCGGGCAAGTCCACCCTGATGCACTGCCTGGCCGGGCTCGACGTCGCGTCGAGCGGGCGCGTACACATCGGCGACGTCGACCTGACCGGCCTGTCCGACAAGCAGATGACCATGTTGCGCCGCGACCGGATCGGCTTCGTCTTCCAGTCGTTCAACCTGGTGCCGACGCTCACTGCCAAGGAGAACATCACCCTGCCCGTCGACATCGCCGGACGCCAGGTCGACACCGAATGGTTCGACGCGGTGGTCGCCCGGCTGGGCATCACCGACCGTCTCGGGCACCTGCCCAGCGAACTGTCCGGCGGTCAGCAGCAGCGCGTGGCCTGCGCGCGGGCGCTCGTCGGACGTCCCGACATCATCTTCGGCGACGAACCGACCGGCAACCTCGACTCCCGGTCCTCCGGCGAGGTGCTCTCCATCCTGCGCGCGGCGACCGACGAGTTCGGTCAGACCGTGGTCATCGTGACGCACGATCCGCGTGCGGCGTCGTATGCCGACCGGGTGGTGTTCCTCGCCGACGGTGCGGTGGTGCGGGAACTGCAGCGACCGACCGCCGACGACGTCTTCGAGGTGATGAAACATCTCGACGACGGCACGGGTGGTGCGTCGACGCCGACGCAGACCACCGGGCCAGTCGAAGATCCCGACCCGTACGTGGTGGGCTGAGCCATGGCCTCCTCGGTGATGCGCAGGGTATCCCTGCGCAACCTTCGCGCGCACAAGATCCGGCTGTTCCTGACGGTGTTCTCCATCGTGCTCGGTACCGCCTTCGTCGCGGGTTCGATCGTGTTCACCTCGACCATCTCCAAAGGCTTCACCGACATCTTCGATTCCGCGGCACCCGGGGTGGCGGTCGAGGTCACCGCGAAAGGCGACGCCCGGGCGATCGGGGTGCCCGACGAGGCCGTCGACACCCTGAAACAACGACGCGACGAACTCGGCATCGATCGCCTCACCACCGATTACACCGGCACGGTGACCATCGCCGGCGGAGACGGCAAGGCCTTGCAGACCGGCGGGGCCCCCAGCGTCGGAACAGCGTATGTGCCGCCGTCACAATCACTTTCGCCGAAATCGTCGAAGATCCTGCCGGGTGGTCGTGCGCCGGAGAACTCCGGTGAGGTGGCACTCAACGCCGACGCCGCGGAGAAGGGTGGCCTCAAGGTCGGGTCCAAGACCAAGCTCGTCGTCGGACAGGGTGCGTCCGGGCCCAAGGATGTGACGGTCGTCGGATTGTTCGACCTGCCGGCGTCGACCGGTGGTTACGTCAACGTCCAATTCGATTCCGAGACAGCACGTTCGCTGTTCTCCGACGGCAGTCACGTCGCCCAGATCGACATGTCGGCCAAGCCCGGGGTGACACCGGACCAACTGCGTGAGCGGGTGGCGTCGGCGCTGCCGGCCGACACCTACAACATCCGCACCGGCGATCAGGTGCGCCAGGACCAGAAGGATCAGGTCAACCAGTTCCTCACCGTGTTCACCGCCATCCTGCTGGCCTTCGCCGCCATCGGATTGATCGTGGGCACGTTCATCATCTACAACACCTTCTCGATGATTGTGGCGCAACGGAATCGGGAGTTGGCGCTGCTGCGGGCGGTCGGGGCCGGCCAACGTCAGGTGTCGAACTCGGTGCTGTTGGAGGCGTTCATCGTCGGCGTGATCGGCGGGGCCGTCGGCCTGGCCGCCGGAGTGGGTCTGGCAGCGCTGCTCAAGACGATCACCGTCTCGCAATCGGGCCTGCCGAGTGCGCCGCTGCAGGTGGGGGTGTGGGCGGTACTGGCGTCGATCTTCGTCGGCGTCGGTGTCACCATGGTCAGCGCCTGGGTGCCCGCGGTGCGGGCGTCACGGGTGCCGCCGGTGGAGGCGATGCGGGCCAGCGCCGCAGAGGGTTCGGCGTCGTTGCGGCTGCGGACGGTGATCGGTGTCATCGTCGGGGTGGCCGGGCTGGCCGGCATCTTCGGCGGAGCGCTGGGTGGTGTGGGCGTGGGCCCCGCGACTCTGGTGGGCGTGGGTGCGGCCGCGGCCATCGCGTCGGTCGTGATGGCCGGACCCGCGTTGTCGCGGCCGGTGATCGGGGCACTCGGCACAGTGGTGGGCGCGCCGTTCGGCAAGATCGGCCAGCTCGCCCGGACCAATGCGGTCCGCAACCCGAGGCGTTCTGCGGCAACGGCTTTCGCGCTGACACTGGGCATCATGCTGGTCGCGGTGATCGGTACCTTGGGCACCTCGTTCAAGGGCACCGTCGACTCCACCATCGACAACGGGATCAGCGCCGACTACATGCTGCGCGCCTCGTCCAACGCGGTCCCCATCCCGACCACCGTCTACGACGCGGCACGCACCGTCCCCGGCGTGGGCACGGCGGTCACGTTCAACATGGTCCCGGCCCGCGTCGACGGTGAACGCGTGGTGGGCTTCTCGCCGATCGGTGGCAAGGTCTCCGACGTCGTCGAACTGCACATGCAGGACGGGGCGTCGGACGTGCTGCCCGAGGACGCGATGTTCGTCAGCCAACGCACCAGCGCCGAAAAGGGTTGGAAGCGCGGCGATACGGTGACGCTGAGCGCGCCGTCGGGTGACGAGGTGAAGGTCCCGGTGGCCGGTGTCTACGCCGACAACGAGGCACTGCAGCCATTCATGGTGGGGTCCAAGGTGTTTGACACGGTGGTGCCGCCGGCGTCGCGGGTCAGCGCACTGGTCCTGGTGACCGTGGCACCGGGCGCGGACTCGGCCAAGGTGCGCACCGGGCTGGAGAACGCGACCGGTTCGTACCTCACCGTGCAGGTACTCGACCGCGAACAGTTCAAGAGCGCCATCTCGTCGCAGATCGATCAGATGCTCACCACGCTCTACGCCATGCTGGCGCTCGCGCTGATCATCGCGGTGCTCGGCATCATCAACACGCTTGCGCTGTCGGTGGTGGAACGCACCCGTGAGATCGGCATGCTGCGCGCGGTGGGCATGCTGCGGTCGCAGGTTCGACGTTCGATCTATCTGGAGTCGGTGCTGATCGCCGTCTTCGGGGCGCTCGTCGGGGTGATCCTGGGAACCGTGATCGGGTGGGCGCTGGTCAAGACGCTCGCCAAATGGGGCCTCGGCGACCCGGTGCTGCCGTGGAGTCTGATCGGCATCACCCTGATCGGGTCGGCGATCGTCGGCGTGGCCGCCGCACTGTGGCCGGCGGTACGCGCTGCCCGGACCGGGCCGCTGGAGGCGATCGCGGAGGCGTGAGGTGACCGTCTGGAAGCGTCAGGATCTCCGGGAGCGTCCGTCGGGCGTGACACAATCGGGCTCATGACCAACCGGCCACCCGACGACCCGAACGATCCCCGACGCGACCACCCGGAGACACGGGCGTTCGAGGCCGGCGAACCGACCGAGGCATATTCCGCCGGGGACCCGTACGGCTACGGCGACGATGAGACCGAACGGTACGGGCGCGAGCAGTACGGGCCTGGGCAATACGGCGCAGGGCAGTACGGCGCAGGGCAGTACGGGACCGGTCGCTACGAATCTGATCAGTACGAGGGAGGGACCGAAGCGGTGGGATCGGGCGGTAACGGTGGCTCGGGCAAACGAACCGTGGCGCTGGCCGCGTCGATCTTCGCGATCCTGGTCGCCATCGTCGTGGTCCTGGCGCTGATCATGCGATCGGGCAACGACGAAGGTGGGTCGGCTGCGCAACCGTCGACGACGACGTCGACCACCACCGAGTCGACGACGACCACCACCTCGACGACCACCACCGAAGAGACCACCGAGGAGACCACCACCGAGACCGCGCCGTCGGGGTCGGTCACCTATCAGCTGACCGGCGGTGGCGACGTGGTGGCGCTGCGGTATCGCGCCGGGGCGGCGTACACGGTGGTCGCGGCCGCCGGCGCGCCGTGGACGCAGGCGACCTCGGTGACCGACGGCAGCGCCGAACTCACCGCGATCGTCATCCGCGGTCCGGTGACCTGCACGATCCTGCACGGCGACAAGCTGCTCTCGTCGTCGACGAGCAACGGTGGCCCGCTGGCCTGCTCGGCGCAGGTGCCGTAAGGCTTTTGGGTTCGTCCGCGTCGAACTCGATCGTCCGGCACCTGCAGGACGCGGACGATCGGACTCGACGCGGACGAACCTGTCCGGTAGGCGTACCCAACGTTCGCTCGGTGCCAGTGTTGCGCGCGGTCAGATGTCGCCGAACGCCGCCGCGTAGGTGATCGTGCCCGGCGGGATCTGACGATCGGCGAGCGCGAGCACCATCAGGGCGTCCTCGGGCACGTCGATGTTCATGCGCACCCCGTACTCGGACGCGCGGACGAAACCGAATCGCGGGTAGTACGTCGGATGGCCGAGGACGGTCACGTACTGCTCGCCTGCCCGGCGCGCGGCCTCCAAGACCGCTTGCGTAGCTGCGGAACCCGCACCGGTTCGCTGATGCTCGGGCAGTACCGCGCACGGAGCCAGGCACAGGGCCGGGGTCTCGCCGATATGGCATCGGGTCAACAGGGCGTAGCCGACGACGGTGTCGTTGTCGTCGACGCTGACCATCGAGTAGTCGCCGATCCAGGCCGGATCGCGGCGCAGAGCGTCGACGAGGTCGGCTTCCTCCGCGGTCTCGAAGGCGGCGAGGTTGACTGCCCGGACTGCGGCGACGTCGGCCGGGGTTTCGGTGCGGGTGGTCCAGCGAACGGTGTCGGCCATGGGTGCCAGTGTGACCGCGGTTCAGCTCGACGAGCATTCCGCCCCCTGGGGTTCTTCCGCGTCGAACTCGATCCTCCGGCACCAGCACGGAATTAGTCAACCTGTCTGAGACAGGTTGGTTACTGGGGTTTTCTTGGTGGTCTTGTGGTTGATGCCGACGATCGCGGGAACGATCGGGGCCTGGGGGCGTCGATGCCGGTAGCGTTCGGGG